>NZ_JBJGYV010000014.1:0-132852 GCF_054050175.1 Geodermatophilus sp. SYSU D00697 | reverse complement strand
TCGATGCGGACGTAGAGTGCGGTCAGGAGGGTGTTGAGGTCGGTCGTCACAACCCGAGCCTGAACACCCTCCGTCCGCGTCTACAGCGCCCTTCGACCCTCCGGGTCGATAGGACTTACTCGTCTAGGTCTCAGTCTGTCGCCATCAGTGGTGGATGACGGGGGAGGGGATCTGTCGCGACCTCATCGAGGCCGAGGCCCCCCATGACCGAGCGATTCAGGTTCACGCCTTCAGATGGCCGACATACTCCAGGTGGCCGCTGAACCGCATCCGCGCCAGGTCCTCGGGGGTGACCCAGTGCGGTGGCTCAGTAGTGAGCGGCAGCCCGGCCGAGGCGAAGGCGGCCGCCACGAGCTCGGAGCAGATGAACTCGTCGTTCGTCGCCGTCCCCAGGTAGACGCGACCGACGCGCTCCCGGCACTGCCGGCGCTGCTCGCCCTCGTAGAGCTCCTCGCAGATCCGTGCCGGCATGCGGAAGCGGGCGTGGTCGAGGATGAGCCACCGATCGTACGGCTGGCCGATCTTCGTGCCGACGAAGTCCCGGACCTGCAGCGCCAGATCGGGGGTCAGACCCGGGTGCCGGAAGGCGACCGCGACGGAGGCGTCGCCGATCGACCGGGCGAGGGGCTGCAGCACGACTCCGGAGGCGATCGCCTCGACGACCATCTCGTCGCCCACGTAGATCAGCGAGTGGCTGATCGTGCTGCCCATGGCGGCACGGATGGCCTTCGACACCAGCTTGTCGGTGGTCGACAGGATGACGTCGCCGGTCTGCAGCGCGTCCGGGCCTATGGAGCGGCCGCCGGCGCTGGGACTGAGCGGGATGTCTTCGGCCATGGCGACGGCTAGCGCCGGCGCCGCGAACCCCATGCTCCGTGAGGGCCGAACCGGCCAGCCCCGGGGTGCCGGAGGGGGCCACCCGAGCGTCGTCGTGGTCCGGTTCCGCTCGACGTAGGCCTCCATCGCTGCCAGGACGGGCACCCCGGACGAGAGCTGGGCGGTCAGCGCCAGGCCCAGGAACGATCCGTCGGTGCCGCGGAGCTCGCTGGCGCCGATTCCCGGCCCCTCGCTCATGTCCAGCGACACCGTCCGGGCGATGGCGTCGCCGGCGAAGCGCTCCACCCCGCCGTCGACCAGGATCAGCTGAAGGCCGGCCGAGACGCTGGCGATCCAGCCGCCCACGGCCCCCGTCGAGCCGTAATACCCGACGCGGCCGTCGGGGGCGAATACGACGCCGACCCCGCCGGTGACCCCGGCTCCGAGGCCGGCCGTCGCGACCGCCCCGACCGCGACGGTCGTCCGCCGCCGGGTGACCAACGCCGTGATCGGTGCGACGAGTGAGCCGAGCCAGGAGTCGGCGACCATCGCGATCAGCAGCCGCCCGAGCCGCCCGTCGAGCAGGGTGATCGCGGGCAGCGTGACGAGGCTGCCGTCCACGCTGAGCGGCAGGGACAGCGCGGTGGGCGGCGGGGGGCTGGCGAAGCCGTCGAGGAAGGCGCGCAGTTCCGACTCGGGCACCCCCTCGGCCCGCAGGCGCTCGAGTTCGGCGTCCACGGACGGCCGGGCCGTTGCCGGTGCGGTGGCAACGGCGGTCATGGAGGCGGCCACGGAGATACCGGCTGGCCAGTGGACGATCTGGATCCGCAGATGGGTGACCGACGGATCGCGGGCCTCCTCCTCGAACTTGGGCAGGAAGACGGCGAACGTCTCGTCGTAGGTCCGCCCGCCCGCCGGGTCGATGAGCGAGAGGCGCGTTCCCTCCGGCGTCCCGTCGCCGTGGATGGCCGTCACGACCCGCGCGTGGATGCCCCAGCTGGGGCCCACCTGCTCATCGGTGGTGACCCACAGGGGGCCGCACGACCGCAGCAGGCCCTCCCAGCCCTCGACTGACCAGCTCGCGGGCGGCTCGCCCACCAGCCCGGCCGCGGCCAGGAACTCGGTCTTGTCCTTCGTGCTGAGGCCGGTGTTCTGCTGGTAGACGTCGACCCAGCGCTGCCCGACGGTGGCCAGGGCGGTCTCGATGGTCATCGACCGCTGCTCGCGCCAGGACTGCATCATCGCGAACACCGTCGCCCAACAGGCCATCGTGGACGGCTGGGCGAGCACCGGGACCGTGCCAGGCACGGTGTAGCCCACGGGAACCGAGAGGGTCCGGGGACGGCGGCGCCCGCCCGCCCGGCCGGACAGGACTGACAGGCCGGCGCTCAGCGCGTCGTCCCCCGGGGGCGTGCGGGCGAGATCGCCGAGGCCGGCGCGGTCTCGGCCGGGGAGGGCGGCGAGCCCGCCGATGCCGCTCCGTGACCACGCGGGCGCCACTGCGGCCTGCCGTGCAGCACGTCCGGGGTCCTGGGCGGGGAGGGGTGCGGCCGCCCGTGCCGGTCGGCGGAACTGCCGCTGGACCACGCGGTCGAGGTCTGCCAGCCGATTGCTCATCGTGTCACCTTCCGGTGGCGTGCGGGCCGGTGTCGTCCGGTCCGGCCTGGACGGGTGCGTCGGGAACGTGCGCGGGCGGGATGCCGGGCGCGGCGGAGGGCTGGGCCGGCCCGGAGGGCGCCTCCGGGTCCGTCCCCACCGGCCCCGGCATCCCGGGCCCGGCCGGGGGCGTCGGGGCCGCGGGTGCGGCGGGTGGCGGCGCCGCGGGTGCGGCGGGCGTCGGCGCCGCAGCCGGCTGGGCGCTGATCTCGACGAGGTCGGCGGCGATGTCCTCCTCGGACAGCGCGAGCGCCGCGGGGGGCCGGGGCTCGCCTTCTTGGACGCGCAGCTCGTCGTCGAAGCGGTCGAGGACGTGGGTCAGCGCGATGTCGCCGAGGTCGAACGAGGTCGAGCGGGACATCCGCCGGCCGAGGCGCTCGAACATCTCGTGCGGGTGGGCGGCTGCACCCTCCGGCGCCGGAGCCGGGGCCGCACCGCCGATCGGGGCCTCGTCATCGGGCGGTGGCGCCACCGGCGCCGGATGGGGCGCTTCGACTGCCGCCCGGCGCAGGAACGCCGCGCCGTCGGCGTCGAGGACGCCCAGGGCGCCGGTCACCGCGGGTCCGGCCGCCGCCGGCGTGGAGGCGGCGATGGCCCGTAGGTCCTCGTCGACGTCGTCGTCCGCCGGGCGCAGGACGCCGGCCGGCGCGCCGGGTGCCGCGGCCGGCGGGGACGCGCCCGGTCCCGGCGCCGGCTCCGTGGCCGGGGACACCGCCGGGGACGCGGCGGGGGAAGTGGCCGGTGCCAGGGCAGGGGACGCCGCGGGTGGCGGGACGACAGCCGGCAACGACTCGAACGGGTCCACGTACCAGCCGTCGGAGAGCCCCAGCGACGACCACGGGGACGGCGGCTGCGCCGGCCGGGCGACCGGGGGCGGCACCTGCCGGGAGCCGGTAGCCGGTAGGGGACCCTGCACGAACGGCCGCCCGGCGAGCTCGACCCGGATCCGGGTGCCGTCGTCGAAGGACGCCGACTCCACCACCCGCCGCGGTCGGGGCCGGGTTCCCGTAACGGCCGCCTCCACGCGGTGCAGCCGGGTCTCCTCGGGCACGGCGCTCATCGCCTGCTGCAGGAGCGAGCGGCGTCGTCGTCCCATGGCCGGCCTCCCTAGCCCCGAACCGTGCACGAGAAGTCCGCGTACGGGTCCAGCGCGACGGCGACGTGGTTGGCGCCGCGCCGGAGCGCATCCGCCGGCAGGTCGACGGCGAGGTGGGTCTCGTCGGCCGCGATCACCTCCGCCGGACGGCCGTTGACCAGCACGACGGGGTACCCGGGCGCGGGGTCGCCGGCCACGAGGTTTCGGCCCTCGAGTCGCAGGCGGGTCCGCGGGCCCGAGACGACCGACTGCGCGCCCACCAGTCGCGGCGGCTGCCGCCGGCGGCGGGCCCGGTTGATGGCCTCGGACAGCCGCGTGAAGTCGGTGCCAGCCTTGTCCGCCACCACCGTGGTCACGTCGACGTCCCCCTCCTTCAGGCGGTCGAGGTCGCGCGCGGTGGTGACGCCGACGACCCGCAGCGCCCGCTTGGTCCCCGGGTCGATGTCGGGCAGCACGTCAATAGCGACGTCGTCGGGGCGGGGCGGTTGGTTGCCGACGTCCTTGATCTGCTGGTCGGTGATCGAGCCCAGCTGGATGGCGATGCGGGAGGCGCCGGTCTCGCCCGGCTTGGCCGCCGCGAACCGCAGCTGGCCGCCGTCGAACTGCGGGAAGATGTGCATGTCCAGCGAGACGTCGCGCACCGTGTAGGTCAGCCGGCGGGTGAGGCCCTTCACCGAGAGCGTGTCCTGCGCCTTGTCGAGCTCGACGATGAGCGAGTCGAGGAACGACTCGAGATCCCAGCTCGCGCTGCCGCTCATGACGCCACCATCCGGACGGTCAGCGAGTGCCAGACCGGCAGGACGCTGGTCTCCACCGTCTGCGTGGGCGGGGTCGCCGCCACCCGGATCACCCGGCCGTCGCGCACGTGGATCTCCAGCTCCACCGGCGTCTGCACGGCCAGCGACTCGACGACCAGTGGTACCGGCTCGCCGTCCTCTGCGGGCACCGCGTCGGTGACCGCGTCGACGAGCTCCGCCAGGGGCGGTCGGTCGGTCACCGGAGGAACGCCAGCGGGTCGGTGCCGGTACGCCCGCGCCCGCCGGCCCGCCGGCGAGGCGGCGAGGCGGACGAGAGCAGGGGGCCGGCGTCGGCAACGGCGGGTCGTCCCGCTCCGGTCGGCGTGGTCGGCGCCGCCGGCGGGACGAGCCCGACCGTGTCGTCGAAGACGACTCGCATGCCGTCGAGCACCGACGGGCGGCCAGGGACGGGGGGCGTCGAGGTCATGGCGAGCTCCTCACCGGTCGTCGACGAGTCCGAGCACGTGGACCAGGGCGGGGAGAGGCAGCCGCAGGCGGTGCTCCTCGAACGAACGCACGTGGCCGTTCCCGTCGGCGCCGGACGGCCGCTGGAGGACGAGCTGCTGCAGTTTCACCTCGGGGTGGACGTAGAGCGCCACGCGGCTGCCCCGGCGTCCGGCCAGGCTGCCCCGGTGGTTCGCCCGCAGGGCCAGCCTGGTGACGAGGGCGGGATCGGCGAGCGCGGCCAGCTCGGCAGCCGTCAGTGGGGACGCCGCGGGGTCGAGCCGGGGCAGGAGGGCGGCCAGCCCCCCGGGGGCCAGGCGGAGCCCGGCGTCGAGGTGGAGGGTGCGTCGGTCGGCGCTCCAGCTCACGCGGGTCGGCCGCTGCTGGTGGCCGGCCAGCTGCGGTGCCGGCTCGTAGGCGTAGGCGGTGTGCACGTCGATCCGGGTCGGGCCGTCCAGCTGGCCCTCCCAGACCCGGTGCCACAGCTCCCGGTGCTGGTCCGGGTCGGCCAGCGGGATCAGCTCGCCGGACTCCTCGACGCGGTCGAACAGCAGGTCGCCGGCCACCGTGATCCGCTGCTGGACCGACGTGCCGCGGGGCCTGCCCTGGGCGTTGCGCCAGACCAGGGCGACGGTGACCAGCGCGTCACGCCCGGGAGGCACGGGGACGTCGACCTCGGGAACGGTCAGCAGCCGCCCGTCGCCGACCTGCTCGGCTCGCCAGCGGGCCCGGTGCAGCACCTGCAGCGTGTCGGCGTCCTTGAGGCAGAGCTCGACGGTCGCCTGCGGGATGGTGCGCGGTGTCCGGACGTCGACCGGGAAGCGCAGCGGCACGCCCGCGCGGTAGGCGAGGACGGTGCGCCCGCCCACCACGAGCGGCACCGTGCCCGCGAAGGCCAGGCCCACCGACGCCACGCGCCGGAAGGGCAGCTCGCCCGACGGCCGGGACAGCCCCAGGCTCATGGAGGCGAGCAGCTGCTCGACGGCTCCACCGTTGACGTCGGGGTGGATGGCCCGCAGGTGGGCGAGGTCCTGCTCGTGCGACTCGATGCCCAGCCGGGCGAAGTCGCGCATCGCGTTGGTGACCGTCTGCAGGTGCTGGTTGGGTGCCTGCAGCACCGCCTGGATGGTCTGCGGGTTGAGCACCTGCTGGAGAACCGGCAGTAGCGCCGGAATCGCGGCGAGCAGGGCGGGCGCCACCATGGCCGTCGAGACGCCGCCGACCCCGCTGGCCATCGCGACCGGAGGGGCGGGCTGGGCCTTGGCCGCGGGCGTGCCGGCGGCGGGCTGCCCGGCCGCGGCGGCGAGGAGTTGGCGGACGAGGTCGGACAGGACGCCGGCCAGCCGCGGGTCACCCACGGCGGCGCCGACCGCTCGGTCGACCGGTGCCGCGGCGGTACCCCCGCCCGCGCCGCCGCCCGCCGGTCCGATCGCGCGCAAGAGCGCGGGAGCGGCCTTGCCGACCAGGTCACCGATCAGCGGGGCGACTGTGGGTAGCACGGCGGGCAGCGCGGAGAGGAGCACGTCGATGAAGAAGGCACTGCTGTAGGTCGGGGACGGGCGGGGCGCGGTGGACGGGCGGGCCATGGCGGCAACTCCGGTTCGCAGGGCGGTCCGGGACACATCGGCTGGGCACGACGCGGCGAGCGGCAGCGCGGGCGGCGACAGGTCGGCCGCGGGCGGCCGGCGGTGGTCCGCGATCTCCAGTTCCCGGGCGTCGACGACGGCATCTAGCGGCACCCGGACGACCTCTGAGACCGCCGGACCCGCGCGTGCCGGGGTCCGGAAGCTCATCAGCTGGACGGCGCGGTGCTCCCGGTCGAGGGCGTCCGAGGGCAGGACGAGGGCCCCGCGGCCCAGGGACTCCTCCAGCAGGGGGCCCAACACGGGGGAGACCCGGACCGGGTCGGCCAGCAGGCGCAGCCCGTCCTGGCCGATCGTCCGTCCGTCCCCGACCGCCCAGGCGTAGTAGCGGTTGGTGCGGCCGAGGTCGACGGCGAACCGGCGTCCCCCCTCCCAGCGGAGCACCGCAAGCGCCACCGGTCACGCCCGTGCCGCCGGCGGGCTCGCGGGCGCGGGCGCTCCGGCGGCCGGCGCGGCCCCGCCCGCAGCGCCGCCGACGGGGCCGTACATGTCGGCGAAGCGGTTGAGCTCGAAGTAGTCGGACTTGAAAGTGATGTCCACCGAGCCGGCGAGCTTGGCCTGCAGGTCGGTACTCGCCTGGCTGCGGGCCGACGAGACGCTGATCTTGGTCTTGGACCGG
This sequence comes from Geodermatophilus sp. SYSU D00697, assembly GCF_054050175.1. NCBI lineage: Bacteria > Bacillati > Actinomycetota > Actinomycetes > Geodermatophilales > Geodermatophilaceae > Geodermatophilus > Geodermatophilus sp. SYSU D00697. The sequence goes on along the minus strand of NZ_JBJGYV010000014.1, from coordinate 125,781 downwards.
GACGTCGTCGTCCCGGCGGAGCCGCCACCGAAGATCTTGCCGATCAGACCGGTGCCGCCGGCGGCCGTGTGACTCCGGGCCAGAGTGTCCTTGAGCGCCGCCTTGTCCTGCTTCTCGACCCGTTCGCTGGCCTTGATGTCGAAGAGGACCGACGCCTTGACGTTGCCGCGCTCGACGACCAGCCGCGTGATGCCCATGAGTATCGTCTCGCGCAGCAGCGCCCGCTGCTCCTGCGCCATCCTGATCTTGGCCTCCATGATCTTGGCCTTGACCTGGTTGTCCCCGATGTCGACCGGCTCCCCGTCGGGGCGGGTGAGCACCATCTTGTTCTGGCCGTTCTCGTCCTTCTCCTCGCCGAAGTCGAGGCCGAACTCGTCTGAGTTGTTCTCGGCGAGGTAGCCGAAGGCTGCGGTGTCGTCGATGGCGTTCACGAACTTCGACACCGAGGCCGTCGCCGTCTTGAGCAGCTCCTGGTAGGCGCTCATCTGAGTGAGCGTCACCTCGAGGTTGGCGTCGAACACGCCCTTGAGCAGATCGCGGACGAAGCCCGGGAAGTCGACCTCCCGGACGAAGTCGCCCGCCAGCTGGCCGGCCTGGTCGATGCGCTGGTTGAGGTGCCGCTGGTCGTCGATCATGTCGCTGGCCTTCTCGGCGAGGGCCACGCTCGTCGACGGCCCGCTCCGCGGTGCCGGCGCCGACATCTGACGGGCCAGCTCGTCGTAGCGGCGCTGGTACTCGCGCCGGTAGACGTCGCGCTGGTCGTCCACCGAGAGGGACCGGAAGCCCTGGCTCGCGGCCAGGGCCTGCCGGGTGTCCGCCCGGGCCAGCTCCCGCAGGTCGTACTGCGCACTCATCGGGGCCCTCCAGGCTCAGAAGTCGTCTCCGAACTCGTCCTCGTCCGCGCGGTCGTCCGGGTCCTCGTCCTCCTCGGCGAAGAGGTCCGCCGACTCCTCCGAGAGCGCGGCCTGGGCGTGGATGTAGGCCTCCGCGGCGTCGACCATGGCCGCGAAGTCGTCGTAGGAGGTGGTGCCCTCGTTGAAGTCGGCGACCCAGCGGAAGACCCGGTTGCCCTGCACCGCCGAGGTGCGCAGCGCGCCGATGTCCGGAGCTCGGCCGTACTCCGCGCGAGAGAGCTTCTCGATGACCGTCCACAGCGACTTGCGGCGGTTGCCGCCGAAGTGCGCGACCACGTCGGGGTGTCCGAGTAGGCGCAAGGCCTCCTGCAGCTGGGCGTACAGCTCGCGCACCTGCATGTGGGCCATGCCGGTGCAGAACTCCGTGAGGTTGTACTGGAGGTCCCGGGTGGCCTGGTGGATGCCGGAGCGGGAGACCGAGGAGCTCTCGCTGCGCCCGTCCTCCAGCCGTTCCGTCTTGTGGATGTAGTCGGCGACCTCCGCCATGAAGTTGTGCCACAACTGCGGGAAGGCGTCGTTGACCACCATGCGGGACAGCACCTTGCCCCCGCCCTTGCCGAGGACACGGCGGTAGAGCATCGCCCGCTCCTCGGGCGCGCTCCGCTCGTCGCGCAGCTTGAAGTAGCGGTACAGCAGTTGGGCGCCCTCGCCCTCGACCACGTCGATGACCCCAGCCGACCAGTTGAGGACCAGCGCGTCGGCGAGGGGGAACACTCCCATGGCGTCGCCGATCTCGTAGACGTAGTCGACCGCGCCGGCCGCGAGGATGTTCTCGCGGACGATCCCCTGGGCCTCGATGTCGAGAAACTCGTCGACGGTGAAGTCCCAGGTCGCGACCGAGCCGCGGTTGCGGGCAGCGTCGATCGGGTCGGCTTCGCCCGCGGCCGCGCTCTGCGCCTGTTCGAAGGCCAGCGTCAGCTGGGTGTCGCTGACGGTCGCCGCGTCCGCGCCGCGGTCGACCAGCCAGGTGACCATCTGCCGCTCCACCGGCGCGGTGAAGCGGTGCGCCGGGATGCCGCTGCGGCGGACGAAGTCACGGATGACGGCGGGGAAGGTGCTGGTGCGCTCGACCTCCTCGAACAGGCCGAGCACGAGGCGCTCGGGCCCACCCGGCGAGAGCACGGATCCGTTGGCGGTCATCGTCCGAACCCTCCGTTCACAGGGCCGCGCGCACCCGCGCAACCAGGTACTCGCGACGACCCGTCTCACCCTCCTGCTCGACGAGGAGGCGCTTGCGGCGCTCGACCCCCTGCACCAGGGCGTCGGCGAAGACGTGCAGCGGCCCGCCGTCCTGTTCCAGCCGCGCCCGGACCTCAGCGACCACGCCCGCCGGGTCCTCGAACATCTCCTGCACCTCTCGGCGGCGGCGCGCGACGAGTTCCTCGAAGCGGTCGTCCGAGGCGACCATGGACCTGATGTGCCGGACGAGTTCCTCGGGCGGCTCGATCAGTTCCTTGAGGAAGAACGGGTAGCTGACCGCCAGCACTCGACGCCGGGCGTCGCTGAGCTGGAGCTGGTTGAGCCGGCGCGTCACCGCGGAAACCTCACCGGCCAGGCCGAGTTCCACGATGGCCTCCCGCAGGTCTCGCTCCCCGTCCTGGTCCAGCGCGCACTTGGCGCGCACGGCCTCGAGGGCCCGGTCGGCCAGCACGTCCAACTCCCCGACCGGTCGGCGGATTGCCAGCAGGTCGCCGTCGAGCCGCTGGGTGGGCCGGGGCATGTCCTCCCAGGACGGCCGCGGGCGGGGCTTCCCGTGCCCGCCGGACGGTTTGCCGTAGCGCTCACCCGGGGGTAGCCCGAGGAGGACGTCCTCAGCGGGGAGCTCCTCGCGCGCCCGGAGCAACTCGTCCACCGCGTTCCCTCCACCGTCGAGGCTGCCCCCGCTGTCGAGGACTTCGGCGACGTGGCGCCGCCGGTCGGGGCTCGGCTCCGCGGCCTCGCGCGGGGCGTAGCCGGTCGCCGCCTCCCCGGCGAGTGCCTCCGGGGCCGGCGGCTCCTCGCGGGCCGTCGTCCCCGTCGCGTCACCGGCACCGGCGTCGCCGGCGAGATCCGCTTTTCGGGTGGCCGGCTCCCGCGGAGCTCGCCTCTTCTTCGGCGCCGCGGCGTCCTCGGGGGCCGTCGAGCCGTCCTTGGTCGTGCTGTCGGGGGGGACTGCCGCGGCGTAGGTCGTCTCGGTGGTCTCAGTCGTCTCGCTCACGACCCACTCTCCTGTCGAGCCTGTCGTCGAGCAGCCGGAGCGCGTCGACGAGGTTGAGGCAGCCGAATCCGGCCCGGGGGTGCCGGAAGCGCTGATCCGGCTTGTCGGCCGTGTGCTGCAGGACGTGCTTGACGGCCCGGTCGGGCAGCCGCCAGCCCGCCCGGACTGCATGCGACTTGAGCAGTGCGGCCGCGCCGGCGACGAACGGGGCGGCGTGGCTGGTCCCGGTTGCCGCTGCGTAGCCGCCCCCGACGCCGCAGCTGAGGACGTTGGTGCCGGGTGCGACGAGCGCGACCTGCCGCCCGTACGTGGAGTACGCGGCGACCTCGCCGTCCTCGTCGAGGGCTCCGACCGCGACGACGCCGGGGAGGGCGCCGGGGTAGTAGAGATTCTCGCGCCCGTCGTTACCGGCGGCGGCGACCACGGTGGCCCCCTTGCGCAGCGCGTAGTCGACCACCTCGCGGTGCGGCAGGCCCCCGCCCTCGTGGCGGATGCCGAGGCTCATGTTGATGACCTCGGCCCCCTCGTCCACGGCCCACTTGACGCCGGCGTTGATGTTGTCGACCAGGCCGGCGCCCACCCGGCGGCCGTCGCGCTCCAGCGCCGCGAGGACCCGAACTGGCAGCAGCCGGCAGTCGGGCACCACGCCCACCGGCATGCCCTCCCCGCGGCCCGCCACGATGCCGGCGACGTGGGTCCCGTGCCCGACGTCGTCCGCGACGTCGGCGTCGGCCTCGACCGCGTCGCCGAGGAACTGCTCGGCGCCCTCCAGCACGTCGACGAAGTCGTAGCCGTCGGCGAGGGCGCCGGCCAGCTCAGGGTGGCCCTCGTCAACGCCGGTGTCCAGCACGGCCACGGTGACCCGGGAGTCCCCGCGAGACCAGGCGTGGGCCTCGGGGACGCCCACCCGCTCACGGGAGGCGTCGGCGACCACGGACAGTGCCTGGGCACGCAGGCGCGGCAGCGGCACGACGCCGATCTCACCGACGCGTGCGTCGGCGACCGCGGGGACGAGGCGGACGGCGCTCACAAGCTCCTGCGGGATCCGGCCGGACCTCCTCAGGATCAGCCGGTAGACACGGTCGAGACCGGCGGCCACTTCCTCCGGCGACCACCGGCCGGTGTCATCCGCCGGGGCGTACTCGCGGGTGACCCAGTAGGGCAGCCCCGAGGCGCGCATGGCCTCGTCGACCTGCGGGACGAGGGAGGACGCGGCGAGCGCCGGTTCGTCGATCACGTCCCGCCAGTAGGCCACCTCGGCCGGGCGGACGCCCGGGCGCAGGACGACCCGCAGGTGCGGCTTCATCGCAGGTGCTGGCGGTCGGCGCGGCGGCAGCAGGGACGGCTCGCGTCTCCATCACGCTTGGACGGTCCCATCGACACCTCTCAGGGAGCACCGCTTGGCGCCACCAGGCGATCCGACGGGTGGACCCCTGCCCGGTGGACAGGCGCCCCGACGTTAGGGGGCCGGCGTCACCGCGGCGTCACCGTTTAGTCACGGCTCCATCCGACCGCGGGGGAGGATCCGGCGAGACCGAGAGGTCACGGGAGAGCCGGGCGCTGGATGTACCCGGGGTCAGGCGTCCCCGCGGGACAGCATCAACACCGTGGCCACCCTGGTCGGCGTCGTGGGCTCGGGTCAGGCAGTCGTCCTGACGTCGGGCTGGACTCGGCCTCGCTCACCTCTTCGGCCAAGTCCCCGGAGGAGTCGGCGCAACGCTTCAGTCCAGAGCAGCTTCAGTCCAGAGCACCTGTACTCCTCCTCGGTGTAGCGATGGTGGCGACCAGGGGACTGGCTCTTCCTTGCTGACGCGTCTCGTCGTCGACCTCGTCCTGTTCGCGTCGATCGACGTCGTGAGCACCCGAGGACCCTCGCGGTGAGCGACGTTCGCGTCGTGGGGCAGCAGCGCGACCGAACCCTCATGACGACGGGCCCCCCACGGCCGCGGCGCCGTGGGGGGCCATGTCGGTGTCCGAGGGCGACACGCCATGTACGCACACGGCTACGGCTCTCATGACTGGCTTTGCGCCTTCTTGCCAGGGAGCTGCCGAGGAGCGGTCGGCCCAGGCGCCGAAGTCGGTCGATGGCGCGCGGTTCGGTCGGCCACGCCGATGGGTGTCTTCTGCCTCCCAACCCACGGCCCGAGGAAGGCAGGTGAACCAGGTCCCGTCGGCGGACTGGCGGTCGTAGGGTCCGGCGGCGTGCACGACCGGGCAGCCGGGCGCCGCCACGCGGGACGTGGCCGCCGCCATGGCTGCGACCGCCGCGACCTGGTCGGCGGCCCTGGACGACGACCAGCGGGCGCTGGCCTCCTGGCCGGCACCGGGCAGTGACGCGCAGACCGAGGACGAGCGGTGGCGCTGGTACTACGTGCCTACTGACCCCGGCGGGCTGCCGCTCGGCCAGCAGCGGCCGCCCCAGCAGTCGCTGGCCATGCAGCTGCTCGCCGGCAGGCTGTCGACGGCCGGCTACGTCACCGTGGCGCCGATCCGGCGGGCCCGTCACCGAGCAGCGGTTGCGCGACCCGGTCGAGGCCATGACCGCCGCGGCGGAGGCGGCCACCGGGTACGGCCCCGGAGGAGCACCGTCGGCTGGCCCTGACCTCGCGGCCCCGGGGCGTTCCGGGCAGCGCGCTGGACGCCGGCCAGCGGGAGCTGCTGGCGGCGCTGCTGTCGGCCTACCTGGGACGCGTCCCCGACGGGCTGGCCGCTCCGGTCGACCGGGAGCAGGTGCACCGGGCCTGGGCCGGGTCGCTCGAGCCGGGGGAGCCGCACGACCACCGGCTCCAGGGCCCCGGCTGCTGACCGAGTGGGACGACACCGTCCGCGACGCCGACCACGCGCACTGTGCCTGGCGGGACCCGGCGGTCGACTTCGGCACGGACGTCCTGGCGGAGCACCGGCACGCACACCACGGCGGCTGAGCAACCCGCCGCTCGTCGCCGCGGAGGCCTGTCCGGTCCATCCGGACCGGCTCCGTGCGACACCCCGGGTGGGGACGTCCGAGCCCGTTGACACGGGATGGCCGCTCGTGGAGGGTCGTGGCCCGCACGTGATCCAGGTCACCCTCACGGCACGAACCGCAGGTGGGCCGCGCCGTTTCCGGAGCCGACAGCCGTCGCGCCCGCCGTCGCCACGAGACGGGTGGCGGCGGACGACGTCCGGCGCGCTGGCACCCGGCCGGGACGCCGTCCGCTCGCACCTCTCGGAGGCAGCGATGAAACCCGCACCGTTCCGCTACCTCGCCGCGAGGACGACGGACGAGGTGGTCGAGCAGTTCGCGGAGCACGGGCCGGATGCCCGGATCCTGGCCGGCGGCCAGAGCCTCATCCGCCTGATGAACACCCGGCTCGCCGAACCCTCGCTGCTCGTCGACATCAACGGGGTCGAGGAGCTGGACCGCATCGACCGCCGCGACGGCACCGTCGTGATCGGCGCCCTGACGCGGCAGCGGACCTCGGAGCTGTCGGACACGGTCCGCGCCGCAGTGCCCCTCCTCGCCGAGGCCGGAGCGCTGGTGGCCCACCCCTCCGTGCGCTCGCGCGGCACCGTGGTCGGGAGTGTGTGCTTCGCCGACCCGGCCGCGGAGCTGCCCACGGCGCTGCTGGCGCTCGACGGGGAGGTCGTCGCCCGGAGCGCTCGCGGTGAGCGCGTCATCGCGGCGGAGGACTTCTTCGTCGCCGCTCACGAGACCAGCCTGGAACCGGACGAGTTCGCCGTCGAGGTCCGCGTCCCGGTGTCGGCCGGGACCCGCACCGGATCGGCCTTCCTCGAGCTGTCCCGCCGCCACGGCGAGCTGCCCGTGTGCGGCGTCGCCGTCACGGTGGCGCTCGACCCGTCCGGCCACCTGTCCGAGGTCCGCATCGCCCTGGGCTCGGTCGCCGGGCGGCCGGTCCGCGCCCGCCGGGCCGAGGCCGCGCTGAGCAACGCCCAGCCCTCGGCGGAGGCCATCGCGGGGGCCGCGGACCTCGCCGCCGCCGACCTCTCCCCGGTGAGCGACTGCCACGGTTCGGCCGGGTTCCGCAGGCACCTCGCGGTCGCCCTCACCAAGCGCGCCCTGACCCGAGCCATCGCCCGAGCCGACGGAGGACAGACGGATGCCTGAGAAGGTCCACCTCACCCTCACGGTCAACGGGGCCGAGCACGAGGCCCTGGTGGAGCCGCGCACCCTGCTGACCGACTTCCTCCGCGACACGCTGGGGCTGAAGGGCACCCACGTCGGGTGCGAGCAGGGCGTCTGCGGCTCGTGCACGGTCCTGGTCGACGGGCAGAGCACCCGGGCCTGCCTGTTCTTCGCCGTGCAGGCGAACGGCCGCAGCGTGCAGACCGTCGAGTCACTCGCGCGGGCCGACGGCACGCTGCACCCCCTGCAGCAGGCGTTCAGCGAGCGCCACGGGGTGCAGTGCGGCTTCTGCACACCCGGGATGCTCATGGCCGCCACCGAACTGCTCGCCGGCAACCCGACGCCCGGGCCCGAGGACGTGCGCCTCGCGATGTCGGGCAACCTGTGCCGCTGCACCGGCTACCAGAACATCGTCGAGTCGGTGTGCCGCGCCGGGGAGCTCATCAGCCAGGCCCGCACGTACGCGGCGCCGCAGCAGGAGGTCCGGGCATGACCGCCACCGAGGACGTCACCGACCCCACCACCGGCGACGGGAACTACCGGTGGGTCGGGCGCAGCGTTCCCCGCAAGGAGGACCGGAAGCTGCTCACCGGGCGCGCGACGTACGTCGCCGACGTCGTCGTCCCCGGGATGCTGCACGCCGCGGTCCTGCGCAGCCCGCACGCCCACGCGCGGATCGTCTCCATCGACACCTCCCGCGCCCGCGCCCTCCCCGGCGTGCTCGCCGTGCTGACCGGCGAGGAGGCCCAGCAGCACGTCGGCCCGATGACGGCGTTCTGCGCCGAGCCGGTCCCCCAGCACGCGATCGCCGTGGAGAAGGTGCGCTTCCCGGGCGAGGCCGTCGCGGCCGTCGCGGCCGAGAGCCGCTACATCGCCGAGGACGCCCTCGCGCTGATCGACGTCCGGTACGAGCTGCTCGATCCCGTCGTGGATCCCGTGGCCGCCATGGCCCCCGGGGCTCCCCGGGTGCACGACACGCTCGACAGCAACGTCGTCTTCCACCGGGCGATCGACTTCGGCGACGTGGACGGTACCTTCGCCGGCGCGCACCGGGTGATCCGCCGGCGCGCGCGGTGGCACCGCATGGGCGCCCAGCCGATCGAGACCGCGGGTGCCGTGTGCTCCTTCGAGCCCTACACCGGCGAGATGACGGTGTGGTCCAACACCAACTTCCACAACTTCCTGCCGTGGGCGTTCGCCGGCATGCTCGGGGTGCCGACCAGCAGGCTCCGGCTCATCCCGTGCACGGTCGGTGGCAGCTTCGGCAGCAAGCACCTGCTGACCAAGGTCATCTCCATCGCCGGGAGCCTCAGCAGGGCGACCGGGCGACCGGTCCAGTTCCTCGAGGACCGCATCGACTGCCTGGCCGCCAATGACAACGTCGGCTGCGACCGCATCTACGACGGCGAGCTGGCGGTCGCCGAGGACGGCACCTTCCTCGGCCTGCGGCTGACGATCGTCGACGACTACGGCGCGTACTTCCAGTTCGCCCACGGCCAGCACGGCAACGCCATGGCCCAGCCCACCGGCCCCTACACGATCCCGGCCCTGGGCTACGACGTCTCCTGCGTGCTGACCAACAAGGTCCAGCAGGGCTTCTTCCGCGGCGCAGGGGCGGACCCGGGCAACTTCGTCCTCGAGCGGCTCGTGGACGCGGCCGCCCTCGAACTGGGCATCGACCGGGTGCAGATCCGGCGGCAGAACTTCATCCGGCCCGAGGACTTCCCGTACAAGATCCCGACCGGCAACGAGTACGACTCGGGCAACTACGACCGGGTGCTCACGCGCGCGCTCGAGGTCTCCGACTACGACTTCTGGATGCGCGAGAAGGAGCGGCTGCGGAAGGAGGAGGGCCGCTACATCGGCGTGGGTCTGGCCAGCTGCCAGGAGCGCAGTGGGTACAACGCCAGCGAGTGGTGGTTCCTCTACGACCAGCCCCCGCTCGGCGCGACGAGCACCCCGGAGTCGGTGAAGCTCGACGTCGACGCCACGGGCGGCATCCGGGTCGAGGTCGGCTGCCCGCTGTGGGGCAACAGCCCGGAGACGGTCATCGGGCAGGTCGTCGCCGAGGAGTTCGGCGTGCAGCCGGACGACGTGACGGTCGTCTACGCCGACTCCACCTCCGGGAGGTTGTCGGCGGGCCCCGGTGGCAGCCGGCTGACCATCATGCTGTCCGGGGCCTCCCGCACGGCCGCGCGGCGGGTCAAGGAGAAGATGACGCGGATCGCGGCGCACATGATGGAGTCGGACCCGGACGACGTCGAGTGCATCGACGGCACCTTCCGGGTCCGCGGCGTGCCCGGCAGCGAGGTCGGCATGGCGGCGGTCGCGATGCGGGCCCACCTGTTCAAGCACGACAACCCGGAGGGCGAGTCCAGCGGCCTGGTCGAGAGCTGCACCTACGACCACCCGCACTCGACGCCGCCGGCCAGCGACCGGAGCGACATGGGGATCTTCTACCCGATGGTCAGCCACGGCTGCCACATCCCGATCGTCGAGGTCGACCCCGAGACGGGCTCCGTGGAGGTCCTGCAGTACTACGCCGTCAACGACTGCGGCACCGTGATGAACCCCAAGCTCGTCGAGGGTCAGGTCATGGGCGGCATCGTCCAGGGCATCGGTGCGGCGACGATGGAGGAGTACGTCTACGACGCGGACGGGCGCCTGGGCACGCCGACCTTCCGGGAGTACCTCATCCCGTCGATGAACGAGGCGCCGCCCATGCACGTGGTGCACGAGCAGACCCCGTCACCCTGGACCGAGTACGGCGTCAAGGGCGCCGGCGAGGGGGGCCGGCTGATCGCGCCGACGGCGATGGCCAGCGCGATCAACGACGCCCTGTCCCCGTTCGGGGTGTGGGTCGACGAGCTCCCGATGACCCCCGAGCGGGTCGTCGGCCTGCTCGCGGCGGCCGGCCGGACGGGGCCGGCGGACCGCACCGGGTGAGCGCCCGAGGCCGCTTCTCCCCGCCGCCGGCATCGGCGACGAGGTGCGCTTCGTCACCGAGCCCGACCTGGGCCGCCGCATGCTGCAGCGCGCCATCGATGCCGGAGTGCCGGCCGGCTGACCGCCGACGAGGTCCACGGGCAGGACGACGGCGAGAGGGACGTCCCGTCCCCGGAGGCGTCCCCTGCACCGGGACCAGGACGGGATCACGTGTCTGAGGGGGGACACGCTCCGTGCGCACTCGCCTCCGTCCCGGGCAGTGACACGGCGAGATCGCGTTCAGATTCGTCTGTCCCTGCCTCGTCGGACCGCGGATAGTGCGGTTGTGCTCTCGCGGTCCCTCGCGCTCCTCACCGCAGTGCTCACCGGCCTGTTGGCCGGCGGCATGGTCCTGATCGAGGTCGTGCTCCTACCGTTCTGGCGAGGCGCGTCCCCGGCTGAATTCCGCGACTGGTTCGCAGCCCACTCCGGCCGGATCCGGGACTTGATGATCCCGCTGGGAGCCGGCGCGGGAACCATGGGCGCGGCCTCGGCGGTCGCGCAGTTGAGGCGAGGCCGTCGGGGCGCCCCCGCGTCCGTTGCTGCAGCGGTGGCCACGGCCGGCGTCCTCGGCATCACGGTCACGGTGAACGAACCGGCCAACCACCAGTTCACTGGGGGGACGTTGACCGACCCCGAGACCACGGAACTCCTCAGCAGATGGGCCCGCTGGCACCACCTCCGCGTGCTCCTCGGGCTGGTGGCCGCGGTCGCAGCCGCGTCAGCGCTGCTACCCGACCCGGCGTCGAGAGTGGCGTCGCGACCCGTGGTCGGCCGGGGGCCTCGGCGCTAGGTGCAGGTCCAGGCTCCCGACATGCCCGGAGACGGCAGAACCCCCACGGTTGCGGAGCCGTGGGGGTTCATGTCGGTGTCCGAGGGGCGACACGCTACATACGCACACGCCGTGGACTGCCGTAGACGGGCTCCACGGGTCCGGAACGGCCCATGGGAGCTACACCTGGAGGGAGAATGCGGCCTCGGGCTGTCCGGGGACGCCGACGTCCCCCGGCTCGCGTGCCACGTGACGCCATCAATGGTGTGGAAGCCCTGGGGGCGGGGGGCGATGCGAACCGAACTGGTGGGACGACGACACGAGCTCGCCGTCCTCGTCGACTGCCTCTGCCTGGCCGTGGCCGGCCGAGCGCGCCTCGTGCTCTGCCGCGGTGAGCCCGGCATCGGCAAGACCAGGCTCGCCGAGGAGCTGAGCGAGCTCGCGGCCGCCCGGGACGTCGCCGTGGCCTGGGGGTCCGCGGCCGAGGCGACGGGGGCACCGCCGTACTGGCCGTGGCGCCAGGTCCTGCGTGCGCTGGGCGAATCCGTCGACCTCCGGGCCGTCGCGGCCGCGCACGGGCTGGAGCCGGACGTCGGCAGCCTGGCACCCGACGTCTTCCCCCACCCGCGGGACCGCACCGAGGTCTCTCCGTCCGACGTCGCGCGTTTCCGGTCGTTCGACGCCGTCTCCCGGCTCCTGCGCGAGGTGACCCGCGCCCGGCCGTTGCTCGTCGTCCTCGACGACCTCCACCGCGCCGAGCCGGCCTCGCTCCTGCTGCTGCAGCACGTCGCACGGACGATGGCCGGCCAGCGGCTGCTCGTCCTCGTCACCCACCGGGACACCGAGCCGGTCGCTCCTGTCGTGAGAGAGCTGCACCGGGAGCCGGTCACCGAGGTGCTGGACCTCCGCGGTCTCGCCGTCCCCGCCGTCGGCGCACAGCTGACCGCGCTCCTCGGGGTGCGCCCCAGCGACGGCGAGGTCCAGCGAGTGCACGCCCGGACGGGGGGGAACCCGTTCTTCGTCCGCGAGGTCGCCCGGGTGCTGCGCGACCCGCGGACGCAGACCGGGGACGCGCCCGTGCCGGACGGCGTGCGGGCGGCGATCGCGGCGCGCCTGGGGCGACTGACGGTCGACGCGGCGCGGGTGCTGGGGGCGGCCTCGGTCGTCGGCCGGGAGTTCGCCGTCCCCACGGTGGCCCGGGTGCTCGACGTCCCGGTGCTGACGTGCCTGGCCGTGCTGGACGAGGCGGCCGCGGCCGGGCTGGTCGAGAGCGCCGCGGTGCCCGGCCGGTACCGGTTCGCGCACGACCTGGTGCGCGACGCGGTGGAGGCCGACCTCGGTACCTCCGACCGCGTGCGGCTGCACCGCAGCGCGGCCGAGGCCGTGGAGAACGCGTGCGACGGCACGCCGGACGACTGCCTCGCCGACCTCGCCCGGCACTGGGCGGTCGCCGCTGTGGCGGGAGAGCGGGCCCGCGCCGCTGCCTGGATCCGGCGGGCGGCGGAGGAGGCCGGGCACCGGTTGGCCTACGAGGAGGCCGCCCGGCTCTACCGCCTCGCGGTCACGGTCGGCGCCCGGGACCTGGATGACGGCCTCCGGTGCCGGCTCCTGATCGACGCCGGCATGGCGCTGAGGCTGGCCGGCGACCTCTCCGAACGGTTGACCGTCATCCGCCAGGCCGCCGCTCTCGCGCGTCGTCTCGGACGTGCCGACCTGCTGGCGCAGGCCGCCGTGGTGCTCGAGGGCGGGTTGCCCGACGTGGAGTCGGAGGTGACCCTCCGCCGATGGTGCGAGGAGGCGCTGGTCACCCTGGACTCGCGGCCCTCCGCGCTACGGGCCAGGGTGCTGGCGACCCTCTCCGATGCCTGCATGTACCTCGCGGACGTCGAGGCCGCGCGAGTTGCCAGCGGGGAGGCGCTCGCCGTGGCCGAGGCATCCGGCGACCCGTCCGCTCTGGCGGCGGCGCTGCGCGCACGGCAACTGGTGGCCACGGGCCCGGACGGCGTCGACGAGCGGTCGGCCCTCGCCGAACGCATGGCCGCGATCGGCCGCGAGACCCGCGACCCCCGTACGCGGATGTGGGCGCATCTGTGGCGGATCGACGTCGCCTTCCAGCGCGGGGACCTCGCGGTCGTCGGCCGGGAGATCGGACCCCTGGCCCAGTGCGCCGAGGAGGTCCGCAGCCCGGTGGCGCGGTGGCACGTTCTGCAGTGCCGCGCGGTGCTGGCCCAGGCCCAGGCCCGATTCGCGGACGCGCGCCGGCTGGCCGACGAGGCGCTGGCCGCGCTCCCGTGCTCCGCGACCGGCTTCGGGTCGGCCATCATCAACCGGACCGGCGTGCTGGCCGCGATCGCGGTGCACACCGGCGACGACGTGGACCTGACCGGGCTGAGGCCGCCGGGACGTCCGGGCGTCGCCGGGTGTGAGCTGGACTTCCCGACCGAGGACGTGATCTTCTCGGCCGCGGCGGCCCACCTCCTCGCCGCCGCCGGGCGCTTGGCAGAGGCCGGAACGGTCCACCGCCGGCTGGGTCCACCCGCTACCTGGCGGCCGATCCCGCACGCCACGACGGTCTGCTTCGCCTTCGGCATCACCACGGCGATCGCCCTGGACCGGCGGGACGACGTCGCGGTCCTGCGCGAGCGGCTGGCCCCCTTCCGCGGCCAGCACATCGTCAGCGGAGCCGGCGCCATCGCCTACAACGGGCCGGTCGATCTGTACCTAGGGATGGCCGCCGGCCACCTCGAGCGGCTCGACGAGGCGGCCCTCGACCTCGAGTCGGCGGTCCGGGCCTGCACGGCCAACGGCGCTGTCGGGTTCGTCGTCCAAGCCGGGTACGAGCTGGCCGCCGTCCTGGCCCGTCGCGGCCGGACGGGTGACCTCTCCCGAGCACGGGGGCTGGCTGCCGACTCGGAGGAGCGAGCCACGGCGCTCGGCATGCGCACATGGGCAGAGCGGGCCCGTGACCTGGTGCGCCGGCTCGACGGCGGGCGGCCCGATCCGCTCACCGCGCGGGAGCGGGAGGTGGCCGCCCTGGTCGCGGAGGGCCTGACGAACCGGCAGATCGCCGCCCGCCTGCACCTGTCCGAGCGCACCGCCCAGAACCACGTCCAGCACATCCTCACCAAGCTGGACCTGGCCAACCGGAGCCAGCTCGCCGTCCGGACCGTGCGCGAGGCGCTCTGAGCCGACGGTGTCCGACGCCCGCCTACGCCGGGGTGCGGGCCCCGAGCGCCGTCGCGACGGCGTACTCCAGGCTGGTGGCCGGGTGACCGAGGACCGCCTCGAGGTCCCCGGTCTGGCGTTCGAACCCGCCGGCACGGATGAACGGGCCGATCCCGAGGAGGCCGATGACGCCCTCGTCCTCGTCGACGTCGCGGTGGACCACCGTGCGGCCGCTCAGCTCGGTCAGCGCGGCGGCCAGCTGCGGGTACGTCCAGAGCCGGCCGGTGAAGTCGTAGGCGCGCCCGAAGAGGTCCCCGTCGGTGAGGACGACAGCGGCTGCCTCGGCCAGGTCGGCGCGGGTCGCCGTGTTCATCCCCTTCCCTCGCGTGCTGCTGGTCAGCTCACCCGCCTGGACCGCGGCGGACAGGGCGGGGTTGATGAAGAAGTCCGAGTAGATGGGGTGCCTGAGCACGGTGGCGGGCAGCCCGCTCCGCAGGATGGCCTGCTCACCGGCGTGGTGCTCGCCGAGGACCCCCTCGTCGACCACGTCGGCCCCCAGCCCGCTGGTGTAGGCGATGCCCCCGACACCGGCGTCCCGCGCGGCGGTGACGACGTTGCGGTGCTGAGGGATGCGCGCACCCAGTTGGGGACCCGAGATGTACAGGAGCCGGTCCGCGCCGTCGAACGCCGTCCGGAGGGACTCCGGCTCGTCGTAGTCCCCGCCGCGGACCTCGACACCGCGCTCGGCGAGGTCCGCGGCCTTCGCCGGGTTGCGGACCGCGACCGCGACCTCCGTCGCGGGTACGCGCTCGAGCAGGCGTTCGACGACCAGCCGGCCGTACTGGCCGGTGGCTGCTGACACCACGATCATGACGACTCCCCAGGGCGCCGGACGTCGGCTGGCGCCCGGCGGGCTCGGAGGAGCGTCCGTCGCCGGACCGGGGCACCATGCCGGGACGCGCCCACCCTGCCGTGCCGGCTCCTGAGCGACATCCGCCGAACTACTCACATCGCATCCCGGCCGAACTCATCCGTGCCGCGGCGGCCGGCGGACACTCGGCCTGCTCAGACCGCGATGCCCTCGACCAGGTGCAGCGGTCCATGGGTGGGCACCACCGCGGTGAGCCGGAAGCCGGCAGCACGGAACAGCTCGGCGAGCTGCTCAGGGGTGCGTTCGCGGCCGCCGGTGACGGTCAGCATGATCACGTCGAGCGTCAGAGCGCGGCGGTCGAGCCGATCGTCGAACAGCACGTCCTCGATGACCAGGAGGGTGGTTCCGGGCTTCGCAGCGGCGCGTACCGCCCGCAGGATCGCGACCGACTCGTCATCGGGCCAGTCGTGGACGACCTCCATGAGGAGGTGGAGGTCGGCCGCGGGCAGCGGGTCGCGGAAGAAGTCCCCGGCGCGGGTCGTGAGGCGGTCGGTGCCGGCGACGGGCGCCATCCCCACCACGGCGGGCAGGTCGAACAGCATCCCGCGCGCCGTCGGGACGGCATCGAGGACGGCGCGCAGCAGATGGCCGCGGCCGCCGCCGATGTCGGCGATGGTGGCGAACCGCCGGAAGTCGTAGGCGTCGAGCACTGCGGCGATGTCGGCCTGGGCCTTCGCGGTCATGGCCCCCGCGAAGACCCGTTCTTCCTGCGGGTGGCCGCCGAGGTAACCGAAGAAGCCGCCGTCGTCCCGGTCGTCGAAGACCGGCGCGCCGGTGCGGACGGACCGGTCGAGCTCAGCGAACGCCGACCACATCACCGGCAGCCCCATCATCCGAGCGAAGTCGCGCATCGACCGGGGGACGTCGCTCCGGAGCAGTCGGGAGGCCTCGCTGTGCCGATAGCCGACGCCGGTCCACTCGAACACGCCGTGGGCGGCCAGCAGGCGGAGCACCCGGTCCAGCGGCTCGGCCGCGACGCCGCACGAGTCGGCGAGCAGCGCGGCGGGCATGGGTTCGCCCTCGACGAGGTCGGCCACGCCCAGCTCGGCGACCAGCTGGACTGCGCGTGCGGGGACGGAGGCGTTGGTAAGGGTCCACAGGAGCTCGTGTGGCGCGACAGAGGCGGGGTCGGCGACGGCGGTCATCGGATCTCCTCGTTGTCGGCCGCGTTGCTGCTCGTCGCGGACCGGACGGTGGACGCGGGGAACGCTAGGCACGGAGCGTGCCCCGGGCATCCGCCGGATTACTCAGCGCAGGTGCTCAGGCGGAGAGACGCCATCGTGATCACGGGACCGGAGCCGGGGACACTCGATGGTCGAGCGACGACTCGACGGTGCCGACGTCTCCAGCGACGACCGAACCCCCACAGCCACCGAGCTGTGGGGGTTCGCGTCGGTGTCCGAGGGGGGACTTGAACCCCCACGCCCGATAAAGGGCACTAGCACCTCAAGCTAGCGCGTCTGCCATTCCGCCACCCGGACAGGTGAGCCGCCCTCGCGGGCGACGGGGTCAGCATAACCGAGCCGTCCGCGGGGTCGGCACACCCCCGGTGGCACCATCGTCGGCATGTCGGAGCCCACCGCCGCGCCCCTCGTCCGCGCCCAGGACGAGGTCGCCGAGCTGCTGTCCGAGCTGATCCGCATCGACACGACCAACACCGGCGACACCGCCACCGGCAAGGGCGAGCGGACGGCGGCCGAGTGGGTGGCCGGAAAGCTCGACGAGGTCGGCATCCCGAGCACGGTCCTGGAGTCCGAGCCGGGCCGGGCCAGCCTGGTGGCCCGCATCCCGGGTGCCGACCGCAGCCGGCCCGCCCTGCTCCTCCACGGCCACCTCGACGTCGTCCCCGCCGACCCCGCCGAGTGGAGCGTGCACCCGTTCTCCGGCGAGGAGCGCGACGGCTACGTCTGGGGCCGCGGCGCGGTCGACATGAAGGACATGGACGCGATGGTCCTGGCCCTCGTGCGCGACTGGGCCCGCACCGGCGTCGCGCCGCCGCGGGACGTCGTCCTGGCGTTCGTCGCCGACGAGGAGGCCGGCGGCCGGCTCGGCGCCCGCTTCCTGGTGCAGGACCACCCCGACCTGTTCGAGGGGTGCACCGAGGCGATCAGCGAGGTCGGCGGCTTCTCCATCACCGTCCGCGACGACCTGCGGCTCTACCTGGTCCAGACCGCGGAGAAGGGCCTGGCCTGGATGCGGCTGACCGCCGGGGGCAAGCCCGGCCACGGCTCCTTCGTCCACGACGACAACGCCGTCACCCGGCTCTGCGCGGCCGTGGCCCGGCTCGGCGCGCACCGCTTCCCGACCGTGCTCACCCCGCCGATGCGGCAGTTCCTCGCCGCCGTCGAGGAGGCCTACGGCATCGAGATCGACCCCGACGAGCCCGAGCAGGCCCTGGCCCGCCTGGGCAGCATCAGCCGGATGATCGGCGCGGCGCTGCGCAACACGGTCAACCCCACGATGGTCGACGCCGGCTACAAGGCCAACGTCATCCCCGGCACCGCCAGCGCCACCGTCGACGGCCGCTTCCTCTACGGGCAGGAGGAGGAGTTCGAGCGGCAGCTGGCGAGCCTGCTCGGCGAGGGGGTCCGGCGCGACTGGCTCGTCCACGACCAGGCGGTCGAGACGACGTTCGACGGCCCGCTGGTCGACCAGATGGTCGCCGCGCTCGAGGCCGAGGACGACGGCGCGCGGCCGGTGCCGTTCACGATGAGCGGCGGCACCGACGCCAAGAGCTTCGAGCGCCTCGGCATGCGCTGCTTCGGCTTCTCCCCGCTGCGGCTGCCGCCGGACCTGGACTTCGCCTCCCTGTTCCACGGGATCGACGAGCGGGTGCCGGTGGAGTCCCTGCGCTTCGGCATCCGGGTGCTCGACCGGTTCCTGCGCGCCGCCTGAGCGCCGTCCGCCCGGTCCACCCGCGACGATCATGAAGTGCGGGAGGCGACACTCGGCGCGCGTCGGGGAGTCGCCTCCCGGACTCCATGATCGCGGCGAGGTGGGGCCTCGGTGCGGCGGAGCGCCGCGTGGTGTGATGCCGGGGTGAGCGACCCCACACCCGGCCCCGGCTCCGTCGCGCTGATCACCGGGGGGACCGGTGGCTTCGGCCGCGCCCTCGCCGGCCGGCTGCGCGAGCGCGGCGTCACCGCCGTCCTGACCGACCTCGACAGCGAGCGCAACCGCACCGTGGCCGCCGAGCTGGGCTGCGCGTTCCTGCCGCTGGACGTCACCGACCGCGCCGCCAACCGCGCCGTGGTCGAGGCGGTCGAGGCCGAGCACGGACGCCTGGACGCGGTGTTCCTCAACGCCGGCATCGCCGGGTTCGACTCCGACGCGCTGCTGGACGTCGACGGCTTCCTGCGGGTGCTCGACGTCGACCTGCTCGGCGTCGTCTACGGCACCGAGGCCGCGCTCCCGGCGCTGCAGCGGGCCGGCGGCGGCGCGGTCGTGGTCACCGCGTCCCTGGCCGGGCTCTCGCCGATGGCCACCGACCCCGGCTACAGCGTGGCCAAGGGCGGGGCGGTCGCGTTCGTCCGGTCGATGGCCCCGCGGCTGGCCGCGCAGGGGATCCGGATCACCGCGATCTGCCCGGGGTTCGCCGACACCGCGATCATCGACCCCATCCGCGAGGAGTTCGAGAACGCCGGGTTCCCGGTGCTCTCCGCCGGGGAGGTGGCCGACGCGATGCTCGCCGCCTGGGCCTCGGGCGAGCCGGGCGCGGCCTACGTCGTCCAGCCCGGCGTGGGAGCGGTCCCGTACGCGTTCAAGGGCGTGCCCAGCGCGAAGACGGCGAGCGGGCAGACCGCCGTCGTCCCCGAGGCCCTGCGCCCGCCGTCGATGCGCTAGCGACCGCCGTCGGCGGGCTGGAGCCGGCAGGCGAAGAGGAAGGCCGGCGGCACGTTCCAGGGCGAGAGCCGCTGGCGCACCGAGGCGAAGCGGCGGCGCAGCTCACCGAGCATGAGCGGCGAGTACTGGATGACCAGCACCGTGCCGCCCGGCGCCAGCACTGCCGGGAGCAGGTCGAGGACGCGCGTCCGCAGCGGCGGCGCCATCGAGGTGTAGGGCAGCGCCGAGACCACCACGTCGGCCCGCTTGCCGCCGAGGTGGACGTCGAGCTCCTCCGCCGAGTCGCACACGACCTGCAGCCGCGGGTCGTCGAAGCGCTCCTCGAGCAGCCGGGCCAGGTCGGGGTCGATCTCGAAGGAGACCAGCCGGGCGTCGGCCCCCAGCCGGGCGAGGATCTCCCCGGTCTGGACGCCGGTGCCCGCACCCAGCTCGACCACCAGGTCGGCGCCGGGCACGTCGCCGAGGTCGAGCATGTCCCGGACCGCGGCGCGGGACGTCGGCAGGACGGCGCCCACCTGCCGCGGGTGGGCCACGAAGGCCCGGAGGAACCGCAGCCGGTCGGTGAGGTGCTCGATCATGGGTCCTCCCGGTCGGCCCGGAGGCGGGCCACGGGGAGGACCCTGTCACGGCCCACGGCACCCGGCACGCCGAACCGGTCGAGGCCGGTGACCGCGGTCACGGTCGGTCTGGCAAGGTCGCCGGTATGCGTGCATGGCGGGTCCACGAACTCGGCGAACCCTCGGAGGTCCTGAGCCTCGACGAGGTCGACCAGCCCACCCCCGGGGAGGGCCAGACGCTGGTGCGGGTACGGGCGGCCGCGCTGAACTTCCCGGACGTCCTGGTGGTCCAGGGCAAGTACCAGGAGCGGCCGCCGCTGCCGTTCACCCCCGGCGTCGAGCTGTGCGGGGAGGTCGTCGAGACCGGCCAGCGGGTGCTCGGCTCGCCGGCCGGCGGGTTCGGCGCCTTCCAGGAGTACGCGCTGATGGACGCCGGCAACATCTGGCCGGTGCCCGAGGGGATGCCCGACGAGAAGGCCGCCGCGCTCTACCTGACCTACCAGACCGGTCACGTCGGCCTGCACCGCCGGGCGGACCTGCAGCCGGGGGAGTGGCTGCTGGTCCACGCCGGGGCCGGTGGGGTCGGCTCGGCCGCGATCCAGCTGGGCAAGGCCGCCGGCGCCCGCGTGATCGCGACGGCCGGCGGCGCCCGCAAGGTGGAGGTCTGCCGGGAACTCGGCGCCGACCACGTCATCGACTACACGGCCGAGGACTTCGTCCCGGTCGTCAAGGAGGTCACCGGCGGGCACGGCGCCGACGTCGTCTACGACCCGGTCGGCGGGGACGTGTTCGACCGGTCCCGCCGGTGCATCGCCTTCGAGGGCCGCCTGGTCGTCGTGGGCTTCACCAGCGGGCGCATCCCCGAGGCCCCGGCCAACCACGCGCTGGTCAAGAACTACAGCATCGTCGGCCTGCACTGGGGCCTGTACCGGACCAAGGAGCCGTCGCTGATCGCCAGCACCCACGACGCGCTGACCCGGCTGGTCGAGGCCGGCGCGATCGACCCGCTGGTCAGCGAGGTGCTGCCGCTCGACCAGGCCCCGCAGGCGCTGGCCAAGCTGGCCGACCGCAGCACCGTCGGCAAGGTCGTGCTCGTGCCGTGAGCGCGCCTCAGATGTGCGGTTTGGGCAGGTAGGACAACCGCGCTCGTCGGCGCATGATCGCCTTCCTCGTGCCGTCGGCGTGCAGCTGGAGCCGGGCGAGTTCCCAGCCCCCCGTGTCCGCCTGCAGGCTCAGCATGGTCGCCGCCGCGGACCGGGACGTGCCCGGTGGGATCCGCAGCGGCGCGAACTCGTACTCCCCGGCGACCGCCTCCACCCGGCCGATTGTGCCCCGACGGACGCCTCCCGGTCACGTGCTCGTCATCTCCGCGCCTCGGACCCGGACTGCCGGGCCCCGGGGCGGACGGCAGGATGGGCACCGACCGCAGGTCCCGACGTGACGGAGGACGAGCCGTGAGTGAACCCGGCACCGACGTGCCCGACGCCGACCGCGCGGAGCAGGAGGCGCTGCTGGACCCGCCCGCCGTGTCCGTCGCCGGGGACGCGACGCCGCCCGGTGAGGACGTCCCCGAGGCCGACGCCCTCGAGCAGCAGCTGGCGGCCCGGCCCGGCGAGACCGGCAGCCCGCTGCGCCCGGTGGGTGACCGGGAGGCGAACGACGCCGACGTGCTCGAGCAGGAGTCCGACGTCCCTGTCGACGACGACGAGGGCCCGCTCTGAGCTGAGGTCGGTCCGCCCGGCGGCCCACTGGGGCCAGGGGTGGCGGCAGGGGCTCGGGCGGGGGCACCGGCTCCGGCGGGGGCACCGGCTCCGGCGGCGGTACCGGGGTCGGTCCGGGCTCCGGCAGCGGGGGCGGCGCCGGCTCGGGCCCCGGTGGAGGCGGCCCCGGCAGCGGCGGCGGGATCGGCGCCGGGCCGGGCACGGGCGGGGTGGTCAGGCCCCGCTGGGCGCTCGCGGACACGGTCCCCATCGCAGCCGGGACCCGCCCGCGGGCGACAGGGCCGGAGGTCGCTGCGCGCTCGGGGACCGCTCGACGCGGCTGCCGGCGCCGGGCACGACGTCGTCGCCAGCCGCGGGGTCGGTCCCGGGGTGGGTGGTCCGCCGTGGCCTTCCCCTCGGCGTCCGGGATTGGTTAGGCTTCCCTTACTTGTGTCGGAGATCGCAGAGGGAGCGCCATGACGACGAGTCCCGGCCGGGATCCCGCCCCGCCCGCCGTGCTGATCGACGCGGCCGAGCGGGCTCGCACGGTCGCCTGCCGGACCGCCGCAGCCCTCTGCGTCCGCGGCCTGTCGCCCGGGCGGCCGCTGGCGCACGCCACGACCGCCCTCGGCCAGGTGCTGGTCCTCGTGCCGGCCGACGGCGAGGTGGCCACCGCCCTGGAGGAGGAGACCGACCGCTCCACCGTGCTGATGGTCAGCGACCGGTCGCCGGTGCCCCTGCGCGACTCGCTGCGGGCCCAGCTGTGGCTCTCCGGCTGGCTGACGGCGGTGCGCCCGGCCGACCAGCGGACCGCGGCGCTGGCCTTCGCCGAGGTGCGCCCGGACGGCCACCTGCTCGACGTCGGGAGCGGGGCGCTGCTGCTGCGCCTGGACCTCGCCGAGGTGGTGCTGCGGGAGGGGGAGCACTGCACCGAGGTCAGCCCGCCGGAGTTCGCCGCCGCCCGCCCCGACCCGCTGGTCGACGTCGAGGGCGGGATGCTGCGGCACCTCGACCGCGACCACCCGGAGGTGATGGCGCTGCTGCGCAGCCGCATCCCCGCCGGGGAGCTCGGCCCGCCCGACGTCGTGCGGCCGCTGGGCATCGACCGCCTCGGGTACCGGCTGCGCATCGAGCGCCCGACCAGCTCCCGCGACCTGCGCATCCGGTTCCCGCGACCGCTGACCTGCCCGGGGCAGCTGCAGGCGGCCACCCGCCAGCTGCTCTGCGCCGCGCGCGCCGACCTGGCCGCCCGCGACTGACGGCCTCCCTGCAGGGGCCCGCCGCGAGTTCGCGAGCGGTGGGACAGGGAGGTCCTCCTAGTTGTCGGCGAGCAGCTGCGCGAGGCGGGTGCGCCGCGGCCGGACGTCGACCTGGCTCACCGCGCGGGCCAGCGCCGCACCGCTGGCGTGCACGATCGACAGGTGCCGCTGCGCGCGGGTGAGCGCGGTGTAGACCAGCGGCCGCGACAGCATCCCGCCGGCCTCGGGCGGCAGGACGACGACCACGCCGGGCCATTCCGAGCCCTGCGCGCGGTGCACCGTGATCGCCCAGCCGTGCCGCAGGTCGCTCATCGCCGACCCGCTCACCGTCACCGGCCCGGAGGCGAAGTCGACGTCGAGGGTGCCGTCGCCGGTGCCGGTGACCACGCCCACCTCGCCGTTGGCGAACCCGATCGGCTCCAGGTCCAGGTGGTTGGCGGTGGCCACCACGCGGTCGCCGACGTCGAAGCCCCACACCGTCCCGTCGCCCGGGTTCAGCTTCTCCTTGAGCGCCTTGTTCAGCTCGATGGTGCCCGCCGGGCCGCGGTGCACGGGGGTCACCACCTGCACGGTGGCCGGGTCGATGCCCAGTGCCCGCGGGATGGAGTCGGTGACCAGCTGGACCACCCGCTTGGCCGCCTCGGCGCTCCCGGTGGCCGGCACGACGACCACCTCGCGGTCGGGGGAGTCCACCGGCGGCAGTGCCCCGCCCCGGACGGCGTTGGCCAGCCGCGCGATCGCCCCGCCCTCGGCCTGCCGGTAGAGGGTGGTGAGCTCGGTGACCGGCACGACGCCGGAGTCGATGAGGTCGCCGAGCACGTGCCCGGGACCGATCGAGGGCAGCTGCGCGGGGTCACCGACGAGCAGCAGGTGGGTGCCGTCCTGGCAGGCCTCCAGCAGCGCCGCGGTCAGCTCGACGTCGAGCATCGAGGCCTCGTCGACCACGACGATGTCGGCGTCCAGCGGCCACTCCTCGTTGCGGGCGAACCCGCCGGAGGTGCCCTGCGCGCCGAGCAGCCGGTGCACGGTGACCGCCGGGTGGTCGGTGAGCTCCTCCAGCCGCTTGGCCGCCCGGCCGGTGGGCGCGGCGAGCGCCACCTCCGAGCCCTTCGAGCGCAGCAGGGTCACGACCGCCGCCACGGTGCGGCTCTTGCCGGTGCCCGGCCCGCCGGTCAGCAGCGAGACCCCGGCGCCGAGGACCTGGGCGACGGCCTTCTTCTGCGCCTCGTCCAGGCCCTTGGCCACCGACCGGACGGCGGCCGGGTCGGCGATCCGCTCGGCGGTGGCGGCCAGCCGGGCCACGTTCTCGGCGACCGCCTCCTCGGCCATGCCGTAGCGGGCCAGGGACAGCATCCGCAGCGCCGGGTCCGGCTCGGGCAGCTCGTCGGGGTCGGCGTCCTCGTCGAACTCCGGCTCCGGCGGCTCGTGGTCGAGCACGTCGCCGGACTCCACCGCGGCCACGATCGCCGCCGCTGGGTCCGCGATCTGCTCGGCGCGCAGCGCGGCGACCACCAGGTCGACGGGCAGCACGGTGTGCCCGTCGCGGGTCGCCGTCCGCAGGGTCATCGCCACGATCGCCCGGCCGCGCCGGCTGTCCTGCCGGTCGGCTCCCGGGAGGACGGCGATGGCCAGCCGGTCGGCGTCGGTGAGGGCCACCCCGGGCAGGCCCAGCAGCGCCCACGGGTCGTCGCGCAGCCGCCGGGCCGCGTCGGTGCCCAGGGCGTCGGCGGCGGTGGCGGCCAGCCGCGCGTCGAGCCCGGCGCCGACCAGCAGCTCGACCACCTCGTAGGTGGGCGCGGCGGCCAGGAAGCTGGAGAACAGCCGCTCGGCGCGCTGCCGGCCGACCCGGGGCAGCTTCAGCAGCCGGTCGGCGGTGACGTCGTCGGGCGAGGTGATCCCCGCCGCGGGCAGCTCGGCCGCCGTCCGCTTGCCCAGGCCCGGCCACAGGCCCGCGGCGCAGAAGGCGGTGAAGACGGGGTCGGTGGCGAGGGCCGGCCGGGTCATCGGCGCTCCGGGTAGCCGAAGTAGGGCGCCGAGACGTCCTCGAGCGCCGTGCGGATCGCCGCGGGCAGCCGGACCGCCTCGGCGTCCAGGGAGGCCTGCAGCTGCTGGGCGGTGCGAGCGCCCACGACGGGCGCGGTCACGCCGGGGCGGTCGCGCACCCACGCGAGGGCGACCGCGAGCGGTGAGGTGCCCAGCCCCTCGGCGGCGGTGATCACGGCCTCCACGATCCGGTCGGACGTCGGGGTGCGCAGCTCGTCGATGAAGCCCTGCCACTGCGGGGAGGCGGCGCGGGACTCCGACGGTGTGCTGTGCCGGTACTTGCCGGTGAGCAGCCCGCGCCCCAGCGGCGACCAGGCCAGGACGCCGAGGCCGAGCGCCTCCGCCGCCGGCACGACCTCGCGCTCCACGCCGCGCTGCAGCAGCGAGTACTCGACCTGGGTGCTGACGACCGGCACCCGCCCCGGCCAGGCGCGCTGCCAGGTGGCCGCCTGCGCGGTCTGCCAGCCGGTGAAGTTGCTGACCCCCACGTAGCGCACCCGTCCGGAGGAGACCGCGGTGTCGCAGGCGGCGAGGGTCTCCTCCAGCGGCGCGGTGTCGTCCCAGGCGTGCAGCTGCCACAGGTCGACGTGGTCGACGCCCAGCCGCTCCAGCGACGCGTCCAGGGCGGCCAGCAGGTGCCCGCGCGAGGCGCCGCGGCCCATCGGCCCCGGCGAGGTGCGGCCCACGGCCTTGGTGGCGATCAGCACGTCCGAGCGGGGGACGACGTCGGAGAGCAGCCGGCCCAGGGTGCGCTCGCTGTCCCCGTCGCAGTAGACGTCCGCGGTGTCGACGAGCGTGCCGCCGGCGTCGACGAAGGCCGTCAGCTGCATCGCGGCCTCGTCCTCGTCGGTGTCCCGGCCCCAGGTCATGGTGCCCAGCGCGAGGCGGGAGACGACCAGACCGCTGCGGCCCAGCGCGCGTTGTTCCACGGAGGGCCAACCTACCGGCGACCCCCCGGCCGGGCCGGGGAGCGGCGGTACCGGAGCGGCGCGCCGGGATCGGGCCCGGTCCGCCTAGGCTGGCCTCCCGTGCTCCGAGGAACCGATCCCGCCCGCCGCCGCACCGCCCGACCCGGACGGGGGCCGGCCGCGCGATGAGCTGGCTCGAGGCCGTCGTCCTGGGCCTGGTGCAGGGCCTGACGGAGTTCCTGCCGATCTCCTCCAGCGCGCACCTGCGCGTGGTGGGGGAGGCCTTCGGCTGGGGCGACCCCGGCGCGGCGTTCACCGCCATCACCCAGATCGGCACCGAGGCGGCGGTGCTGCTCTACTTCCGGCGCGACATCGGGCGGATCATCCGCACCTGGGTCCTCTCGCTGGGGGACCGCCGGCTGCGGTCGGACCCCGACGCGCGCATGGGCTGGCTGATCATCGTCGGCAGCGTGCCGATCGTCGTCCTCGGGTTGCTGCTGCAGGACCGCATCGAGACCACCTTCCGCAGCCTGTGGATCGTCGCGACCGCCCTGATCGCCTTCTCGCTGGTCCTGTACTGGGCCGACCGGGTGGGCTCGAAGAAACGGGAGCTGGACCAGCTGACCGTGGGGCACGGCATCGCCTTCGGCTTCGCCCAGGCGATGGCGCTGGTCCCCGGCGTCTCCCGCTCCGGCGGCACGATCACGATGGGGCTGTTCCTGGGCTACTCGCGCTCGGCCGCGGCCCGGTACTCGTTCCTGCTGGCCGTGCCGGCCGTGCTCGGGTCGGGCGTCTTCCAGGCCTACGAGGCGCTCACCGGCGGCACCGAGGGCGAGCAGGTCGCGTGGGGCCCCACGGTCCTGGCCACGGTGCTCGCCTTCGGCGTCGGCTGGACGGTCATCGCCTGGCTGCTGCGCTACCTCGACCGCGGCAGCTTCACCCCGTTCGTCGCCTACCGGGTGGTGCTCGGCGCGCTCATCCTGGTGCTGCTCGGCACGGGCGTGATCGCCGCCCAGTAGGAGGACCGCTGCACGGGGGCCGGCCCGGCATAGGGTCGGCGGTCGTGACCACCGTGATCCTCCTGCGGCACGGCCGGACGACGGCCAACGCCGGCGGCGTCCTGGCCGGCTGGACCCCGGGCGTGCAGCTCGACGAGACCGGGCAGGCGCAGGTGAGGGCGGTGGGGGAGCGGCTGGCGCCGGTGCCGCTGGCCGCGGTCGTGAGCAGCCCCCTGGAGCGCTGCCGGCAGACCGCCGAGGCCGTCCTGGACGGGCGGTCGCTGGAGCTGCGGACCGACGACCGGCTCGGCGAGGCCCGGTACGGCGACTGGACCGGCCGGCCGCTCAAGGAGCTGGTCAAGGAGCCGCTGTGGAAGGTGGTCCAGGCCCATCCCTCGGCCGCGGTCTTCCCCGGCGACGAGGGGGAGGGGCTGGCGCAGACGCAGGCGCGGGCGGTCGCCGCCGTGCGGGCGTGGAACGCCACCCTCGGGCCGGACGCGGTGTGGCTGGCCTGCAGCCACGGTGACGTCATCAAGGCCGTCCTCGCCGACGCGTTGGGCCTGCACCTGGACCAGTTCCAGCGGATCGTCGTCGACCCCGCCTCCATCTCGGTGGTCACCTACACCGAGACCCGCCCGTTCGTCGTCCGCGTGAACGACACCGGCGGGGACGTCGCCGCGCTGGTCCCGCCGAAGAAGAAGGGCCGGCGTCGGAGGACGGCCGACTCCGACGCCGTCGTCGGCGGGGGCGCGGGCGCGACGGTGTGACCTGGGCGTCTCGGCGCGACCGGTCGGCGCCTCCGCGTAACCTGGGTCCCGTGTCGCGCCAGGTCCACCTCTTCGACCGCCCGTCCCGGTTCGTCGCAGGCACGGTCGGGCAGCCCGGCGAGCGCACCTTCTACCTGCAGGCCTCCGACGCCTCCGGCCGGGTGGTCAGCGTGGCGCTGGAGAAGACGCAGGTGCAGGTGCTGGCCGACCGGATGAACGAGCTGCTCGACGAGATCGCCACGCGCCCCGGCGTCGTCGTCCCGCCCGACGCGGAGGTCGACGACCTCGAGCCGCTCACCGCGCCGGTCGACGAGGAGTTCCGGGTCGCCGCCATGGGCCTGGCCTGGGACGGCGAGGCGCAGGCCGTCGTCGTCGAGGCCGTGGCCGCCGGCGACGAGCCGGTGGACGAGGACGCGATCCTCTCCGACAGCGAGGACGGCCCCGACGCGCTGCGGGTGACGATCACCCCCGCCGCCGCCCGCGCCTTCGTCGTCCGCGCCCGCCGGGTGGTGGCCGCCGGCCGGCCCGCCTGCCCGCTGTGCTCGCTGCCCCTCGACCCCAGCGGGCACGTCTGCCCGCGGCAGAACGGCTACCGCCGCTGAGCCCCGCACCCCGTCCCCGATGACCGAGCGCCCCGCAGACCCGGCGTCGGACCTCCGCCCGCCGGCGGACGACGGCGAGGCACGCCGCCTGCTGCTCGACGGCGAGATCGACCTCGAGGGCCGGATGCTCGACGCCAGCAACGTCACCCTCGTCGGCGCCATCCGCACCGACGAGCTCGAGGCCGAGTGCGTCTACAAGCCCGTGGCGGGGGAGCGACCGCTGTGGGACTTCCCCGACGGCACGCTCGCCGGCCGCGAGGTCGCCGCCGCGCTCGTGTCGGAGGCCACCGGCTGGCGGGTGGTGCCGCCCACGGTGCTCCGGGACGGCCCGTTCGGGCCCGGCATGGTGCAGCTGTGGGTCGACGGCGACCCCGACGTGGACCTGGCCGCCTTCGTGCGCTCCGACCACCCGGGGCTGCGGCGCATGGCGGTGTTCGACGCGGTCGTGAACAACGCCGACCGCAAGGGCGGGCACATCATCCCGACCCCCGACGGCCACGTGTACGGCGTCGACCACGGCATCTGCTTCTCCGTCGACCCGAAGCTGCGGACGCTGCTGTGGCGCTGGGCCGGCAAGCCGCTGCCCGCCGAGGCCCTCGAGGTGCTCGAGCGGCTGCGCGACGACCTGCTGGGCGACCTGGGGGAGCGGCTGCACGAGCACCTCACCCGCCGGGAGGTGCGCCGCACGCAGCAGCGGGTGGCCGACCTGCTGCGCACCGGCCGGCACCCGCAGCCCAGCGGCGACTGGCCCGCCCTGCCCTGGCCACCGTTCTGAGAGCACCCGCGAGATCTGCACGGTGGTGGCCGTCAGGCCGCTGATGGCCACCACCGTGCAGATCTCGCGCCGGCCGGGCGACAGTGGGCACATGCCGCACCGTTCGCGCCTGGCGATCCTGCTGCTCGACCTGCCGCCGGAGCACCACGTGGCGGGGCTGGACTTCTGGTCGGCGGCCACCGGTCACCCGGTGACGCCCGACCCCTCCGACGACGACTGGAACTCCCTCGGCTCCTTCGGCGACGGCTTCCACCTGGAGGTGCAGCGGACCGGGGAGGGCACGCCGCCGCGCTGGCACGTCGACGTCGAGACCGACGACATCCCGGCCGAGGTGGCCCGGCTGGAGGGCCTCGGCGCCCGCCGGCTGGCCGACATGGGCTCGTTCTGGCAGATGACCGACCCCGCCGGACTGGTGTTCTGCGTCGTCGGCATCCAGACCGGCGAGGCCTTCGAGCGGTACGCCACCACCTGGCCCTGAGCGGCTACTCGAGCCGGACCAGGTCGATCATGGCGGCGGCCTGGAGCCCGTCGCCGTCCACGGTGAGGACCTCCAGCGGCAGCCGGCGCCACACGGCGAGCAGCAGGTCGCCCGCGGTGCCGGTGAGCGCGGCGATGGGGAACGGGCGGCTGCCGGCGAAGAGGGTGCGCTCGGCGTCGGCGTCCACCGCGTGGAAGACCACGGGATGGGCGGTGTCGGGCGGTCCGTCCGGGAACACGGCGGGGACCATGACCTCCAGCCACTCGTCGAGCCCGTCGAGGCCGACGTCGGCCGGGACGGGACGGATGTCGCCGAGCACCTCCTCGACGTCCACCGTGTGCACGACCGCCTCCATGGCCTGGCGGCGGAGCACGAAGGCCACGTCCTGCCGCGGAGCCCACGTCCACACCCGCTCGGCCGGGTCGGCGCCGGCCAGGACCGTCTCCAGCTCGGCCGACTGGGCCAGGCCGTAGCCCAGCAGTTCCTCGTCGGGACGGCGCACCGGCTCGGCGTAGCCGCCGGGGTCGGGGGCCCGGGTGCGCACCACCCACGCCCAGAAGTGCTGCACCTCGGCCAGGTGCCAGACCAGGTCGGCCAGCGTCCAGCCGGGACACCCGGCCACCGGCGCGCCCCAGCCCCGGGCCAGGACCGCCTCCGCGGCGGCGTCGGCGAAGCGCGCGTTCGCCTTCTGCAGGACCGGTAGGTACTGGTCGAGCTCCACGATCCACCTCCTGCGCGGGCCGGTGTCCCCACCGACAGGATGAGGGTCGCCGGGCGCGGTCGGTAGCCGCATCTAGGCTCGGGGCGTGCTCGCCTGGCCTGCTCCGCTCCTGCCGACCCTCCCGGGCACCGGTCCCGTGCTCGAGTTGTACGACACCTCGCGCGGCGAGGTCGTCGCCACCTCCCCCGGGGACACCGCTCGCATCTACGTCTGCGGCATCACCCCGTACGACGCCACCCACCTGGGCCACGCGGCCACCTACCTGGCCTTCGACCTGGTCAACCGGGTGTGGCGGGACGCCGGCCACGCGGTCCACTACGTGCAGAACGTCACCGACATCGACGACCCGCTGCTCGAGCGCGCCGAGCGCGACGGCGAGGACTGGGTCGTCCTGGGGATGCGGGAGACGGCGCTGTTCCGGGAGGACATGACCGCGCTGCGGGTACTCCCACCCGAGGACTACGTGGGCGCGGTCGAGTCGATCCCGCAGATCGTGGCCCACATCGAGGACCTGCTCGACGAGGGCCTGGCCTACGTGCTCGACGACGGCACCGGCGACGTGTACCACGACGTCGCGCAGGCGCCGGGCTTCGGCGGGGAGTCCCGCTACGACGAGGCCACCATGCTGCGGCTCTTCGCCGAGCGGGGTGGCGACCCCGACCGCGCCGGCAAGCGCAACCGGCTCGACCCCCTGCTCTGGCGGGGCGAGCGGCCGGGGGAGCCGGCCTGGCCCGGCCCGCGCGGCACCGCCGGCCGGCCCGGCTGGCACATCGAGTGCGCCACGATCGCGCTGGAGACCATCGGCATGGGCTTCGACGTGCAGGGCGGGGGCAGCGACCTGGTGTTCCCGCACCACGAGTACTCCGCCGTCCACGCCGAGGCGCTGACCGCCGCGGCGACCGGGGTGAAGGGGCCCTTCGCCCGGGCCTACGTGCACGCGGCGATGATCGGCCTCGACGGCGAGAAGATGAGCAAGAGCCGGGGCAACCTGGTCTTCGTCTCCAAGCTGCGCGGTGAGGGCGTCGACCCGATGGCGATCCGCCTGGCGCTGCTGTCGGAGCACTACCGCACCGACCGCGCCTGGACGCCGGACCTGCTGCGGGAGGCCGAGCAGCGGCTGGTCACCTGGCGCCGCGCCGTCGCCCGCGACGCCGGCGCGCCCGCCGCACCGGTGCTGCAGGGCCTGCGGGAGCGGCTGTGCGACGACCTCGACAGCCCGGGCGCGATCGCGCTGGTCGACGCGTGGGCGGCGCGGACGCTGGCCGCCGGGGACGGCGACGACCTGGAGGACGGCGCCCCGTCGGTCGTGTGTGACGCGGTCGACGCGCTGCTCGGTGTGGCCCTGCAGGACTGCTGATGGAGCGGGGGCCCTTCCGGCTGGTGGACCGGGCCGCGCGGGAGGCGGCCGAGGAGGACCTCGCGCCGGCCGCCACCCGCTCGGCGGCGACCCGCGGCCGGGCGCTGACCGAGCCCGAGGACCTCCTGCGGACGGCGTTCGAGCGGGACCGCGACCGGATCCTGCACGCCAAGGCCTTCCGCCGGCTCAAGCACAAGACGCAGGTCTTCCTCAACCCCGACGGCGACCACTTCGTCACCCGGCTGACCCACACCCTCCAGGTCACCCAGGTCGCCCGGTCACTGGCCCGCGCCCTGGGCCTCAACGAGACCCTGGCCGAGGCGATCGCGCTGGGCCACGACCTCGGCCACTCACCGTTCGGGCACATCGGCGAAGACGCCCTGGAGCCCTACGTCCGGGGCGGCTGGCACCACGCCGCCCAGGGGGTGCGGATCGTCGAGGTGCTCGAGCGGCTCAACCTCACCTGGGAGGTCCGCGACGGCATCCGGGCACACAGCTGGAAGATCGACCCGCCGCCGGAGACCCGCGAGGCCGAGTGCGTCCGCTACGCCGACCGGATCGGCTACCTGTCCCACGACGCGCTGGACGCCGTCCGGGCCGGGGTGCTGCGGGTGACCGACCTGCCGGCCCGCGCCCGCGCCGCGTTCGGCGACCCGGGCAGCGAGATGGTCGGCGCCATGATCGACGCCGTCGTCGAGGGGTCGCTCTCGGCGGAGAACACCGCCGGTGCCGTCGTGATGGCGCCCGAGCAGCTGGCGGCGATGCACGAGCTGCGGACGTTCATGTTCGAGCGGGTCTACGCCTCCGAGACCGCCGCGGGGCAGAAGCAGCTGGCGATCGACGTCACCCGCCGGCTGGTCGACCACCACCTGGCCCACCCGGAGCTGATCCCGGCGTCCTACCGCGACACCGAGGCCGACCCCACCACGCAGGTCGTGGACTACGTGTCCGGGATGACCGACCGGTTCGCCCTGGCGATGCACGACCGCCTCTTCGACGCCGACGCCACGTCGGCGATGCGCCCGCTGCTCCGCCTGCCGTAGGCCGCGCCCACCCGGCTCGGGCCCGGGGCGCACCGGCGGACGCGCCGACACGACACTCAACCGTTATCCCCAACACGACCGCGCCCTCAGGCGCCGGCCGGCTGCGGTACCGGAGACAGGGGAGAGCAGCGACGAGGGGGACCGGACGGCGGCGGCGGGCGCCCGCGGAGCGTCGGCCGCCGATGTCCGGTCCTGCCCGGCCGACCGCGGGACGGGGGGCCCGGCCGGGGAGGGGCCGCGCCGGCGCGGCGCAAGGACCCGTCGCCCCCCACCTCTCGCACGCTCGAGGCGGGACCCAGCGACGAGGCCGAGGTCAGTTGCTGCCGCCGCGGCGGCGCAGGTATCTCTCGAACTCGCGGGCGATGGCGTCGCCGCTGGCGTTGGACAGGTCGCTCTCCGTGGCCCGCTCCTCGAGCGAGCGCACGTACTCGACGACCTCGGCGTCCTCGTTGGCCATCTCGTCGACGGTCTTCACCCAGTCCTCGGCCTGCTGCGGGAGGACGCCCAGCGGCACGGCGAGCTCGAGGACCTCCTCGACCCGCTGCAGCAGCGCCACCGTGGCCCGGGGCGAAGGCGGCTGGGAGACGTAGTGCGGCACGGCCGCCCAGAAGCTGATCGCGGGCAGCCCGGCCTGCACGCAGGCGTCCTGGAAGACGCCGAGGATGCCGGTGGGGCCCTCGTAGCGGGAGGTCTCCAGGCCCCACCGCTCGGCGGACTCCGCGTCGTAGGCCGACCCGCTCACCGGCGTGGGCCGGGTGTGCGGCGTGTCGGCCAGCAGCGCGCCGAGGCCGACGACGGTCTGCGCGCCGAGCTCCCGGCACAGCTCGATGAGCTCCTCGCAGAAGCCGCGCCAGCGCATGTTGGGCTCGATGCCCCGGATGAGGACGACGTCGCGGTCCGAGCCCGGCGGTCGCGCGACGGAGATGCGCGTGGTGGGCCACTCGATCCGCCGGCTCACCCCGCCGATGAGCGAGACGGTGGGCCGGTTGACCTGGAAGTCGTAGTAGTCCTCGGGATCGAGCGCGGCGAGCGGGGTGGCGTCCCAGATGAGCTCGAGGTGCTCCAGCGCCCCGGTGGCGGCGTCCCCGGCGTCGTTCCAGCCCTCGAAGGCGACGACCACCATGGGGTCGCTCAGCCGGGGCAGGTCCTCAGGGGTGGACTTCGGGTCGATCACCCCTGGAAGCCTACGTCGCGGGGGAGGACACGCCGCGTGTGCGCCGACCCGTGCGTGTGGCCGCCGTCCCCCGGAGGAGCGACTCGCCGCGGGGCCGGGCGGCTACCCTGACTCGGTGCCGTCCCGCAACACGTCTTCCGCCCCTCCGAAGGGGACGACGGTCGCCGCCGAGGGGGCCCCGTCCCTCCGCCCCGACGCGACGGCGGCGCTCACGGCCCTGCTCCGTGAGCGCGTCCTGGTGCTCGACGGGGCCATGGGGACGGCGATCCAGCGCGACCGGCCCGACGAGGCCGGCTACCGCGGCGCGCGCTTCGCCGACTGGCCCACCGACGTGCAGGGCAACAACGACCTGCTCTGCCTGACGCAGCCCGAGCTGGTCGCCGGCATCCACCGCGAGTACCTCGAGGCCGGCGCGGACCTGGTCGAGACCAACACGTTCAACGCCAACCGGATCTCGCTGCGCGACTACGGCATGGGCGACCTGGCCCGCGAGATCAACGTCGCCGCCGCCCGGCTCGCCCGTCGGGAGAGCGACGCGATGACCCGGCGCACCCCCGGCAAGCCGCGCTTCGTCGTCGGCGCGCTGGGCCCGACCAGCCGCACGGCGTCCATCTCGCCCGACGTCAACGACCCCGGCGCGCGCAACGTCACCTACGACGAGCTGGTGGAGGCCTACCTCGAGCAGGCCGGCGGCCTGGTCGACGGCGGCTGCGACGTGCTGATCGTCGAGACGATCTTCGACACGCTCAACGCCAAGGCGGCGGTCTTCGCGCTGGAGACCCTGTTCGAGCAGCGGGGGCGCCGCTGGCCGGTGATGATCTCCGGGACGATCACCGACGCCTCCGGGCGGACGCTGTCGGGGCAGGTGACCGAGGCGTTCTGGTACTCGGTGCGGCACGTCGACCCGCTGCTGGTCGGCCTCAACTGCGCGCTGGGCGCCCGGGAGATGCGGCCCTACCTCGCCGAGATCGCGCGGGTCGCGGACACGTTCGTCTCCTGCTATCCCAACGCCGGCCTGCCCAACGCCTTCGGCGAGTACGACGAGTCGCCGGAGGAGACCGCCGCGCTGGTCGGTGAGTTCGCCGCCAGCGGCCTGGTCAACCTCGTGGGCGGCTGCTGCGGCACCACCCCCGAACACATCGCCGTCCTGGCCGCGGCGGTCGAGGGCACCACCCCCCGCACCCCGCCGCAGGCGCCCCCGGCGCTGCGGCTGTCGGGCCTCGAGCCGCTCACCGTCACCGGCGAGAGCCTGTTCGTGAACGTCGGCGAGCGCACCAACATCACCGGCTCGGCCCGCTTCCGGAACCTGATCAAGGCCGGCGACTACACCACCGCGCTGGCCGTCGCCCGGCAGCAGGTCGAGGCCGGCGCGCAGGTCATCGACGTCAACATGGACGAGGGGATGATCGACGGCGTCGAGGCGATGGACCGCTTCACGAAGCTGATCGCCGCCGAGCCGGACATCTCCCGCGTCCCGATCATGATCGACTCCTCGAAGTGGGAGGTCATCGAGGCCGGGCTGAAGAACGTCCAGGGCAAGGCGATCGTCAACTCCATCTCCCTCAAGGCGGGGGAGGAGGACTTCGTCCGGCAGGCCCGGCTGTGCCGCAAGTACGGCGCGGCGGTGGTGGTGATGGCCTTCGACGAGGCCGGCCAGGCCGACAGCCTCGAGCGGCGCACCCAGGTCTGCCGGCGCGCCTACGACGTCCTCACCGAGCGGGTCGGGTTCCCCGCCGAGGACGTCATCTTCGACCCCAACGTGTTCGCCGTCGCCACGGGCATCGAGGAGCACGCCGACTACGGGCGCGACTTCATCGAGGCCACCCGCTGGATCAAGCAGCACCTGCCCGGCGCACTGGTCTCCGGCGGGATCTCCAACGTCTCGTTCTCCTTCCGCGGCAACAACCGCGTGCGGGAGGCGATCCACGCCGTCTTCCTGTACCACGCGATCGCGGCCGGCCTGGACATGGGCATCGTCAACGCCGGCGCCCTGGAGGTCTACGACGAGGTCCCGGCGCAGCTCCGGGAGCGCATCGAGGACGTCGTCCTCAACCGGCGGCCGGACGCGACCGAGCGGCTGCTGGAGATCGCCGGCGACTACGCCGGGGACGGCGCGGCCCGCGAGGTCGCCACGGACGAGTGGCGGTCCCTGCCGGTGGGGGAGCGGATCACCCACGCGCTGGTGAAGGGCATCGACGAGTTCGTCGAGGCCGACACCGAGGAGCTGCGGGCGCAGATCAGCGCGCGCGGCGGCCGCCCCATCGAGGTCATCGAGGGCCCGCTGATGGCGGGCATGAACGTGGTCGGCGACCTGTTCGGCGCCGGCAAGATGTTCCTGCCGCAGGTGGTGAAGTCCGCGCGGGTCATGAAGAAGGCCGTCGCCTACCTGATCCCGTTCATCGAGGCGGAGAAGCAGCCCGGGGACGCCGAGCGCAGCAACGGCAAGGTCGTCATGGCCACCGTCAAGGGCGACGTCCACGACATCGGCAAGAACATCGTCGGCGTCGTCCTGCAGTGCAACAACTACGACGTCGTCGACCTCGGGGTCATGGTCCCCGCACAGCGGGTGCTCGACGCGGCCAAGGAGGAGGGCGCCGACATCATCGGCCTCTCCGGCCTGATCACGCCCTCCCTCGACGAGATGGCCCACCTGGCGGCCGAGATGGAGCGCCAGGGCTTCGACGTCCCGCTGCTGATCGGCGGGGCGACCACCTCCCGGGCGCACACCGCGGTCAAGGTCGCGCCGCGCTACCACGGCCCGGTCATCTGGGTGAAGGACGCCTCGCGGTCGGTGCCCGTGGTCGCGGCCCTGCTGTCGGACGAGCAGCGCCCGCGGCTGCTGGCCGAGACCGAGAGCGACTACGCGGCGCTGCGCGAGCGGCACGCCGCCCGGCAGGACACCCGGTCGATGCTGTCGCTGGCCGCCGCCCGCGCGGCGGCGCCCGAGTTCGACTGGAGCGGCTACCACCCCCCGCGGCCGCGGATGCTGCTGCAGCAGGCCCGGGACGCCGGCCCGGAGCACCGGCACGGCGTGGCCACCCAGTTCGTGCGGACGATGGCCGACCAGCCGATCGAGGAGCTGCGCCGCTACATCGACTGGCAGCCGTTCTTCAACGCCTGGGAGATGCGCGGCCGGTTCCCCGACATCCTGCACAACCCGGCGACCGGCGAGGCCGCCCGGCGGCTCTACGAGGACGCCCAGGCGATGCTCGACCGGATCGTCCGGGAGCGGTGGCTGCGGGCCACCGGGGTGTTCGGCCTCTTCCCGGCCAACCGGGTGGACGGCGAGGACATCGCGGTCTACACCGATGAGTCCCGCCGCGCCGTGCGGGCCACCCTGCACCAGCTGCGGCAGCAGACCGAGGGCCGGGACGGCGCACCGCGCAGGTCCCTGGCCGACTTCGTCGCCCCCGCCGACAGCGGCCTGCCCGACTTCGTCGGCGCCTTCGCCGTGACCGCCGGGATCGGCCTGGCCGAGCGGGTGGCGGAGTTCAAGAAGGCCAACGACGACTACAGCGCGATCATGCTCGAGGCCCTGGCCGACCGGCTGGCCGAGGCCTTCGCCGAGCGCCTGCACCAGCGGGTGCGCACGGAGTTCTGGGGCTACGCGGCCGACGAGCGGCTGGGCAACGACGCGCTGATCGCCGAGCGGTACACCGGCATCCGGCCGGCGCCGGGGTACCCGGCCTGTCCCGAGCACACCGAGAAGCGGACCATCTGGGAACTGCTCGACGTCGAGGCCGCCACCGGCATCCAGCTGACCGAGAGCATGGCCATGTGGCCGGGTGCTGCGGTCAGCGGCCTGTACTTCTCCCACCCGCAGTCGCGGTACTTCGTGCTCGGCCGCATCGGCCGGGACCAGGTCGAGGACTACGCGCGGCGCAAGGGCTGGACGGTCGCCGAGGCGGAGCGCTGGCTCGCGCCCAACCTGGGCTACCGCACCGACGACGACTGACGGCGCGCCGGCGGGGCCGCGGGTGCGGCCACCATCACGCCGGGCGGGGTGCCCGACCCCCGGCCCGGTGCCGGTGCGCGCCGTACCGTGGTGTCAGTGCGCACCCCTGAGACCCGATCCCTGAGCGACGCGGCCCTCCCTCTCGCCGGCCCGGTGCAGGCGGTGCTGTTCGACATGGACGGCACGCTGGTGGAGACCGAGCAGTACTGGGGCGAGGCGATGTTCGCCCTGGCAGGCGAGCTGGGCGGCCGCATGTCCTCGGCGGCGCGCGAGCGGACCGTCGGCACCAGCATGCGGGTGGCGATGGACATCCTGTACGCCGACCTGGGCGTGGTGCGCAGCGAGGAGCAGTTCCGGGCCGACTGCCGGTGGATCGAGGACCGGGTGGCCGGGTTGCTGGGCGGGGCGATCCACTGGCGGCCCGGAGCCCGGGAGCTGATCGCGGAGGTGCGCTCCGCCGCGACGCCGACCGCGCTGGTGACCACCACGCCGCGCCGGCTGGCCGACATCGTCCTGGAGTCGATCGGCCGCGCGTTCCCCGACGTGCCGCCGTTCGACGTCACCGTCTGCGGCGACGAGGTCCCCGCGCGCAAGCCCGACCCGGCGCCCTACCTGCAGGCCATGACCGCTCTGGGCGTGGCCCCGGACGGCTGC
Organism: Geodermatophilus sp. SYSU D00697; assembly: GCF_054050175.1. Taxonomy (NCBI): domain Bacteria; kingdom Bacillati; phylum Actinomycetota; class Actinomycetes; order Geodermatophilales; family Geodermatophilaceae; genus Geodermatophilus; species Geodermatophilus sp. SYSU D00697. The sequence continues at coordinate 87,860 of NZ_JBJGYV010000014.1, read as the reverse complement.
GTGGTGCTGGAGGACTCCGTCGCCGGCGCCACCGCCGGCCTGGCCGCGGGCGCCGCGGTGCTCGGCGTGCCGTCGCTGCAGCCGCTGCCTCCGGCGCCCGGCCTGGTGCTGCGGGACACGCTGGAGGGCGTGGGGCTCGCCGACCTCGCCGACGTCCTGACCGCGCGGGACGCCGACGCCGTCCGGGTCTAGGACCCGACCGCGCCACCGGGCGGCACTGCGCCGTCCCGTGGCGCTCCGCCGTCCCGTGGCGCTCCGCTGTCCCGTGGCGCTCCGCCGTCCAGCGGTACCTCGCGGCCGCGGGAGAGCACCAGCCGGAGGCGCTGCAACCCGGTGACGTCGCGGGTCAGGTCCCCGTCGCCCAGCAGCAGGTCGGCGTCCAGGCCGGGCGCCAGCCGGCCGGTCCGGTCCTCCAGCCCGCAGGCGCGGGCCGCCCGCCCGGTGGCCGCCGCCAGCGCCTCGGTCACCGGCACGCCGCACTCGCCCACCAGGTCGGCCACCGCCATCGGGACCAGCCCGTGCGCCTTCGGCGGCGAGATCCCGGCGTCGGTGCCGGCCAGCAGGGCCACCCCGGCCCGCTGCAGCGCCGCCACGTTCCCCAGCTGCGCCTCGACGGTGGCCCCGGTGGCGGCCATCCTCGCCTGGACGTGCGGCGGTGGCTCGATGCCGGGCTGCCACCCGAGCGTCGGGCACACGAGGGTGCCCGCCGCGGCCAGGCCGGCGGCGAGCCCGGGTGGCGTCCGGACGCCGTCCGCGGTCAGGCAGCTGCAGTGCTCGATGCCCTCGACCCCGGCGGTCAGGGCCTGCTCCACGGCCGCCAGCGCGTGGGCGTGGGCGGTGACCGGGAGCCCGTGGCGGTGGGCCTCGTCGACCACCGCGCGCAGCTCGGCCGGCGAGAACTGGGCGGCGGTGAGGTCGGTCCCCGGGGTCATCAGCCCGCCGCTGGCCATCACCTTGACCACGCCGGCGCCCCGCTCGGCGCGCTCCCGCACGGCCCGGCGCAGCGCGTCGACGCCGGTGGCCTCGCCGCCCATGGACCAGCAGTGCCCGCCGGGGGAGGTGATCGGCGGCCCGGCCGCGACGATCGTCGGCCCGCCGTCGCCGCGCCCCGCGCGCTCGAGGACGGCCCACCGGTGGTCGCCGAGGTCCCGGACGGCGGTGACCCCGGCGCGCAGGTGCTGCCGTCCGGCCTCGGTGATGATCGCGTCGAGCTCGTCGGCCGACAGCTCCGGGAGCTGGTCGAGGGCCCGAGGGCTGCTGTCCCCGCACAGGTGCACGTGGGTGTCGACCAGGCCGGGGAGCAGCGTGGTGTCCGGCAGCTCGGTGACCGGGCAGCCGGCCGGTGCGGGCGCCGACCCGGCCTCGACGGCGACGATCGTGCCGCCCTCGACGAGGACGAGCGCGCCGCCCGGCAGCACCCGTTCGCCGTCGAAGGCCCGCGCGGCCCGGTATCCCCGCACGGGGTCACTGTCGACCCGCGGAGCGGTCAGCGGAAGGGGTCCTCGGCCGCCCGCGCCTCGGTCAGTCCCGCTCGACGATCGGCAGGGACTGCCAGCCGGCCGCAGCCGCCGCCTCGGCCGGGAACGGCGGGGGAGTGCCACCGAACGACGGGCACAGTGCCTGGTGGTCGCACCAGTCGCACAGCCGCGTGCGGTTGGGCCGGAAGTCGCCGGTGGCCACCGCCCGCTCGATCGCCGCCCAGATCGCCTGCAGGGTGCGCTCGAAGCGCACCAGCTCGCCCTCCTCCGGCGCGTAGGTCAGCGCGTCGCCGTCGCCGAGGTAGAGCAGCTTGAGCTGGCTGGCCACCACGCCGCGGGTGCGCCACAGCACCAGGGCGTAGAACTTCATCTGGAACAGCGCCTTGGCCTCGAACGCCTCGCGGGGCATCGACCCGGTCTTGTAGTCGACCACCCGCAACGCCCCGTTGGGCGCGACGTCGAGGCGGTCGACGTAGCCGCGCAGCAGCAACCCGTCGGGGAGGGTGACCTCGACCAGCTGTTCCCGCCCGTGCGGCTCGATGCGCGACGGGTCCTCCAGCGAGAAGTAGGTCTCCACCAGCGTGCCGGCCGAGGCCAGCCACGCCTCCAGGGACTGCCCGGCCGGCGCGTCGTCGGCGGCGCCGCCCTCGGTGAAGAGCTCCGCCACCTCGGGGTCGGCCCGCAGTTCCTCCCAGGCCGGCCCGACCAGGTCGCGGGCGGCCTCGAGCGTCCGCTGCCGCGCGGGCAGGTCGTAGAGCTTCTCCAGCACCGCGTGGACCAGCGTGCCGCGCACGGCGGCCAGGCTCTTGCGCTCGGGGAGCCGGTCGATCGTGCGGAACCGGTAGAGCAGGGGACAGGTCTTGAAGTCCGCCGCCCGGCTCGGGGAGAGCGAGGGCCGGCGCGGGGTCGCCGTCGGGTCGACGGGCGAGTCCGGGGAAGAGGCAGCACCATCGGTCGGCTGCCCGGTGACCATCGCCGTCATGGGTTCGAGGCTAGGTCGGCCCACCGACAGTTCCGAGTGCGCGCGCCGAGAGGCGCGCCACGCACTCCGTAGGCTGGCCGCCCGTGGACGACCAGCAGCACGCCGACGACCCGACCGCCGACCAGCCGGAGCCCCGCCGCGGGGAGCCGGTCCCCGGGGCCTTCGTCGCCGGCGACCGGGTCCAGCTCACCGACCCCAAGGGCCGGCTGCACACCGTCGTCCTGGAGCCGGGCAGGCAGTTCCACACCCACCGGGGCGCGATCGCGCACGACGACCTCATCGGCGCCCCGGAGGGCTCCGTCGTCCACTCCACCGCCAACACCGGCTACCTGGCCTTCCGGCCGCTGCTGGCCGACTTCGTGCTCTCCATGCCGCGCGGCGCGCAGGTCATCTACCCCAAGGACGCCGCCCAGATCGTCGGCTTCGGCGACATCGGGCCGGGCATGCGGGTGCTGGAGGCCGGGGCCGGGTCGGGGGCGCTGAGCTGCTCGCTGCTGCGTGCGGTGGGGGAGCGGGGGAGCCTCACCAGCTACGAGCGGCGGGAGGACTTCGCCGACGTCGCCCGGGCCAACGTCGGCGCGTTCTTCGGCGCGGTGCCGCCGAACTGGTCGCTGCGGCTCGGCGACCTGGCCGACCACCCGGCCGAGGAGGTGGTGGACCGCGTCGTCCTCGACATGCTGGAGCCCTGGGCGGTGCTGCCGACCGTGGCGGCCGCGCTGCGGCCCGGCGGGGTCCTGGTCGGCTACGTCGCGACGACGACCCAGCTGTCCACCTACGTCGAGGCGCTGCGGGCGCAGGGGGTCTGGACCGAGCCGCACGCGTGGGAGTCCCTGCTGCGCCCGTGGCACGCCGTCGGGCTGGCGGTGCGCCCGGAGCACCGGATGGTCGCCCACACGGCGTTCCTGGTCACGGCGCGGCGGCTGGCGGAGGGCGTCGTGGCCCCGCTGCGGCAGCGGCGGGCGCAGAAGGGCTGACCGCTCCAGGGGCGCCAGGGGCGGATCGACACCAAGCCGTTCCCTCCCCGTGACCGGACCGCCAGCGAGCCCCCGGCACGCTGTCCCCGGGCGTGTATAGATTTGCCTCCTGGCTCTCCCGATGTGTGCGGAGGTGCGCGATGGGCCTGGGTCCCGACGAGTTCCGAGCGCGGCGTGAACGCGACGTCTCTGCTCTGCTCAGCCAGATCTCCTACCTCGAGGAGGAGATCGGTCTCCTGCGTCGCAAGGTCGCCGACAGCCCCCGCCAGGTGCGGGCGCTGGAGGAGCGGATCGCCGAGGCGGAGGGCCGCGCCGCGTTCCTCTCCGAGCGCAACGACAAGCTCGCCGCCACGCTGCGCGAGGCGCGCGAGCAGCTGGTGACGCTCAAGGAGGAGGTGGACCGGCTCGGCCAGCCCCCGTCGGGCTACGGCGTCTTCCTGACCCGCCACGAGGACGGCACGGTCGACGTCTTCACCGGCGGCCGCAAGCTGCGCGTGTCGGTCTCCCCGGCGGTGGACGTCGAGGCGCTGCAGCACGGCCAGGAGGTCATGCTCAACGAGGCGATGAACGTCGTCGAGGCGTGCGGCTTCGAGCGCGCCGGCGACATCGTCATGCTCAAGGAGCTCCTGGAGCCGATCGACGGCGTGACGCCGCGCGCGCTGGTGATCGGCCACACCGACGAGGAGCGGGTCGTCTACCTGGCCGACTCGCTGACCGGTCAGCCGCTGCGCAGCGGTGACTCGCTGCTGCTGGAGACCCGCTCGGGCTACGTCTACGAGCGGATCCCCAAGAGCGAGGTCGAGGAGCTCATCCTCGAGGAGGTCCCCGACATCGACTACGGCGACATCGGTGGCCTCGCCCGGCAGATCGAGCAGATCCGGGACGCCGTCGAGCTGCCGTTCCTGCACGCCGACCTGTTCCGCGAGTACGAGCTGCGCCCGCCCAAGGGCATCCTGCTCTACGGCCCGCCCGGCTGCGGCAAGACGCTGATCGCCAAGGCGGTCGCCAACTCCCTGGCCAAGAAGGTGGCGGCGGTCCGCGGCGAGAACGCGGCCAAGTCCTACTTCCTCAACATCAAGGGCCCCGAGCTGCTCAACAAGTACGTCGGGGAGACCGAGCGGCACATCCGGCTGGTGTTCCAGCGGGCCCGGGAGAAGGCCAGCGAGGGCACGCCGGTCATCGTCTTCTTCGACGAGATGGACTCGATCTTCCGCACCCGCGGGTCGGGGGTGTCCTCCGACGTGGAGAGCACGATCGTCCCGCAGCTGCTCAGCGAGATCGACGGCGTCGAGGGCCTGGAGAACGTCATCGTCATCGGCGCCTCCAACCGCGAGGACATGATCGACCCGGCGATCCTGCGGCCGGGCCGGCTGGACGTGAAGATCAAGATCGAGCGGCCGGACGCGGAGGCCGCCCGCGACATCTTCAGCAAGTACCTGACCACCTCGCTGCCGATCCACCCCGACGACCTCGCCGAGCACGGCGGCAGCCGCGAGGCCACGATCGCCGGGATGATCCAGCGCACCGTCGAGCGCATGTACACCGAGAGCGAGGAGAACCGCTTCCTCGAGGTGACCTACGCCAACGGCGACAAGGAGGTCCTGTACTTCAAGGACTTCAACTCCGGCGCGATGCTGCAGAACATCGTCGACCGCGCCAAGAAGATGGCCATCAAGGAGCGGCTGGAGGCCGGGCCCGGCGGTGGGCTGCGGGTCGGCCACCTGATGGCGGCGTGCCTGGACGAGTTCAAGGAGAACGAGGACCTGCCCAACACCACCAACCCCGACGACTGGGCGCGGATCTCGGGCAAGAAGGGCGAGCGGATCGTCTACATCCGCACGCTCATCAGCGGCAAGGGCACCGAGTCCGGCCGCGCCATCGACACCGCGACCAACACCGGCCAGTACCTGTAGCAGAAGGACCTGCTGCCCCCGCGCCTCGGAGAACACCACCTGCCCCCGCCGCTCGCAAGCTCGCGGCGGGCCCCTGCGGGGGGCGGGCCGTGCAGCAGGGCCGTTCCAGCACGTCACCAGGCCCGGTCCCCGTCCCGGCGGGGGCCGGGCCGCCGCCGTCCGGGGGCACGGGGGCGGCCCCGGACGCCCGTCGGCGAGGCGGCCTAGGGTTGGCGCATGAGCGTGCGGCGGGTCATGGGCACCGAGGTCGAGTACGGCATCTCGGTGCCCGGGCAGCCGACGGCGAACCCGACCACCCTGTCCAGCCAGGTGGTGAACGCCTGGGCGGTGGCCGAGGCGCCGACGCCGCGCCGGCCGCGGTGGGACTTCGAGGAGGAGTCCCCGCTGCGCGACGCCCGCGGGTTCGACCTGTCGCCGGCCCAGGCCCTCGACCACAACGACCTCGACGAGGACTCCGGGATGGCCAACGTCATCCTCACCAACGGCGCGCGGCTCTACGTCGACCACGCCCACCCGGAGTACTCGACGCCGGAGGTCACCAACCCGCGCGACGTCGTCCTCTGGGACAAGGCGGGGGAGCAGGTGATGGCCGAGGCCGCCCGGCGGGCCGCGCGCGTCCCGGGCACCCAGCCGATCCAGCTGTACAAGAACAACACCGACGGCAAGGGCGCCTCGTACGGCGCCCACGAGAACTACCTGATGGACCGGCGGACGCCGTTCCTCGACATCATCCGCGGGCTGATCCCGTTCTTCGTCACCCGCCAGGTCTTCGCCGGCTCCGGCCGGGTCGGCATCGGCACCGAGGGCCGCACCCAGGGCTTCCAGCTCTCGCAGCGCGCGGACTTCTTCGAGGTCGAGGTGGGGCTGGAGACGACGCTCAAGCGGCCGATCATCAACACCCGGGACGAGCCGCACGCGGACGCCGACAAGTACCGCCGGCTGCACGTGATCATCGGCGACGCCAACCTCGCCGAGCTGTCGACCTACCTCAAGGTGGGGACGACGTCGCTGGTGCTGGCCATGATCGAGGCGCGGACGCTGACCCAGGACCTCTCCCTCGAGGAGCCGGTGGAGGCGCTGCAGGCGATCAGCCACGACCCGTCGCTGACCCAGCAGGTACGGCTGCGCGACGGACGGCGGATGACCGCGCTGGAGGTCCAGCAGGCCTACCTGGAGATGGCGCAGCGGCACGTCGACCGCCGCGAGGACGGCGACGAGCAGACCGCCGACGTGCTGCGCCGGTGGGCCGAGGTGCTCGAGGACCTCGCCGCCGACCCGATGCGCTGCGCCGACCGGCTCGACTGGCCGGCCAAGCTGCGGCTGCTGGAGGGCTACCGCACCCGCGACGGGCTGGGCTGGGGCGACTCCCGGCTGCACCTGGTCGACCTGCAGTACTCCGACGTGCGGCCGGAGAAGGGGCTCTACCACCGGCTGGTGGCCCGCGGGTCGATGCAGCGGATGCTCAGCGACGAGGAGGTGACGCGGGCCATGGTGCGCCCGCCCACCGACACCCGCGCCTTCTTCCGGGGCGAGTGCCTGCGCCGCTACCCGGCCCAGGTGGCGGCCGCCTCGTGGGACTCGGTGGTGTTCGACCTCGGGCGGGAGAACCTGGTGCGGATCCCGACCATGGAACCCCTGCGCGGGACCCGCGACCACGTGGGTGCGCTGTTCGAGTCGACGTCCTCGGCGCAGGAGCTGGTCGACACGATCACCGGCGGCTGAGCCCCTCCCGCGTCGTCGTTGGCGCCTGCCCGTCGACACCCGTTCGTCACCCCTCGCGGGTAACTTCTGCTCACGGCACCTGCCACACAGCGACCTGGAGGCACCCATGGCCACGAGGGACACCGGCGGTCAGCAGCGCACCACGCGCACCCGCGAGGAGACCGAGGACGTCGAGGCCTCGGTCGACACCGAGGTCGCCGAGCGCCACAAGGAGATGACCGAGGACGTCGACTCGATCCTGGACGAGATCGACGAGGTGCTCGAGGAGAACGCCGAGGAGTTCGTTCGGTCCTACGTGCAGAAGGGCGGGGAGTGACCACCTCCTGACTCTCCGCAACGGACGGGCAGTCAGAGGTGCCCGCGGTGCGGCGAGACAAGGCCCGTCGCCGCCTTCGGTCGTGATCGATCCCTGCCCGACGGGTTGTCGTTCCACTGCCTGAACTGCAACCGGGGAACGCAGCGACCGCTGGTACCGGGACAGGCGCCGGGCGAGGACGTTCGCGACCACTCCTGGGTGCCCGAGGGCTCTCGCTGGTGTCCGAGGTGCAAGCAGGCGGTCCCCGTCGAGGACCACGTCCAGAGCGCCTGCACGCCTTCCGGCTTCGGCAGTAGGTGCAAGGCCTGCCACAACGAGGCCAACAGCACCGCACACTGGTTGCGCACGCACGGCATCTCCGAGGTCGACGTCGCCCAGATGCGGGCGTCGCAGGGTGACCGGTGCGCCATCTGTGGCGACCAGGAACCGCGGCACCTGGACCACGACCACGGGTCGGGCGTGACGCGCCAGCTCCTCTGCCAGCGGTGCAACCACGGACTGGGCTCGTCCCGAGACGACCCGGCGCTCCTCCACACTGCCGCCTTCCACATCCGAGGACACCGCGAGGTACAGGCACTGAGGCGGCTCCAGGAGACCTTCGTCGTCCGGCCCGGCGGCACCGACGGCTGACGTCGGGGACCGCCGGTAGGGTCGCAGTGACGCCGCACGGGCGGCCTGCCGGCAGGTCGTCGCTGGGATCGCGGAGCAGCGGGGAACGCCGTCAACGTGCGGCGGGAGAGGCGGATGGGTGAACGAGTCGTCAGCTGGTCGGAGCGGGTTCCCGCCCGCCTACCTGGACCGGGTGGGCTCCTCGTTCACCGACTTCCTCGCGGTCACCGCGCCCGACCTGCTGCCCGGTCGCCGTCCGGTGCCCCAGATCCCGGTCGGTGACATCACCCCGCACGGGACGACGATCGTCGCGGTCACCTACGCCGGCGGCGTCCTCATGGGAGGCGACCGGCGCGCCACCATGGGCAACCTGATCTCCAGCCGGGACATCGAGAAGGTCTACCCGGCCGACGCCTGGTCGGTCATCGGCATCGCCGGGGCCGCGGGCATCGCCATCGAGATGGTGAAGCTCTACCAGGTCGAGCTCGAGCACTACGAGAAGATCGAGGGCCTGACGCTGTCCCTCGACGGCAAGGCCAACCGGCTGGCGCAGATGATCCGCGGCAACCTCGGCGCCGCGCTGCAGGGCCTGGCCGTCGTCCCGCTGTTCGCGGGCTTCGACCTCGACGCCGCGCCCGACACCACCCCGGGGCGCATCTTCAGCTACGACGTCACCGGTGGGAACTACGAGGAGCGCGGCTATGCCGCGGTGGGCTCGGGCTCGCTGTTCGCCCGCAACTCGCTGAAGAAGACCTGGCGGCCGGGGCTCGACGGGGACGCCGCCACACGCTCCCTCGTCGAGGCGCTGTACGACGCGGCCGACGACGACTCCGCGACCGGTGGTCCCGACCCGGTGCGCCGGCTGTACCCGATCGTCTACCGGGTCGACGCCGAGGGCGCGATCCGGCTCAGCGACGACGAGGTCGCCGCCGTCGCGAAGACCATCACCGACGAGCGGGCCGCCGCCGAGGGGCAGGGCTGATCGCCATGACCATGCCGTACTACGCCTCGCCCGAGCAGCTGATGCGCGACCGCTCGGAGTACGCCCGCAAGGGCATCTCCCGCGGTCGCAGCGTCGCCGTGGTGACCTACGCCGACGGTGTGCTGTTCATCGCCGAGAACCCCAGCTCCACGCTGCACAAGGTCGGCGAGCTCTACGACCGCATCGGCTTCGCCGCCGTCGGCCGGTACAGCGAGTTCGAGAGCCTGCGGGTCGCCGGCGTGCGGCTGGCCGACGTCCGCGGCTACTCCTACAACCGGCGCGACGTCACCGGCCGGGTGATCGCCAACGCCTACGCGCAGACCCTCGGCGAGATCTTCACCCAGCAGATGAAGCCCTACGAGGTGGAGCTGTGCGTCGCCGAGGTGGGCGACACGCCGGAGTCCGACCAGCTCTTCCGGCTGACCTTCGACGGCTCGGTCGTCGACGAGCCGGACTTCGTGGTCATGGGCGGCCAGGCCGAGGCCGTCAGCGCGAACCTGCGGGAGCACTACCTGCCCGGCATGACCCTCGCCGAGGCGCTCAAGGTCGGCGTCCAGGCCCTGTCGGCGGTCAGCCCGGCCACCAGCGGCGGCAACGGCAGCGGCCCGTCGCTGCTGACCGCCGAGCAGCTCGAGGTCGCCGTCCTCGACCGCCGCCGGCCCAAGCGGGCCTTCCGCCGGGTGGTCGGCGCCGCGCTGCACACGCTGCTGGACCGCGGCGACAGCGCGGCGGCCCAGACCGCCGCCGAGACCGTCGAGGAGCCGCACACCGCCGCGCACACGCCCAGCACGCCGGCCCCCGGCGCGCCGGCCGGCCTCGGCGAGCCGACCGCCCCCGACACCGGCGGCACCGCGGGCAGCGGAGGACAGTCGCCCACCACCTGACAGGGGAGGCCAGGTGCCCGAGTACCGGGTGCACCGGGCCGGCGTGGACCAGGCCCGCCGGCTCATCGACGCCGGCACCGTCGATGCCGACACCGAGTGGTCGGACGCGGCGCCCTCGGCGGCCGAGGAGAACGACGAGATCGGGGCCCACGGGCACGACGGCTACGGGACCTGGCACCTGGCCGTCGACCCGGACGCCTCCGCGGACACCAAGAAGCGCTACGCGTTCCCCTACGGCGACTTCTCGCGGGTCAACCGGGCCGCGCTCGTCCACGCGAAGCAGCGGGCGACGCAGAACGACCACGCGGCGATCGCCGAGGCCGCCGACGACCTGTTGCGCCGGCTGGACGAGCGGCGGGAGTAGCCGCGCGCGGCGACCGGGCCAGTGTCGGTGTCGGCGCCTAGAGTCGGATCGTGGAACGACGGATCTTCGGCATCGAGACCGAGTACGGCGTCACGTGCACCTTCCGCGGGCAGCGTCGGCTGTCCCCGGACGAGGTGGCGCGCTACCTGTTCCGCCGCGTGGTGTCGTGGGGGCGCAGCTCCAACGTGTTCCTGCGCAACGGCTCCCGGCTCTACCTCGACGTCGGCAGCCACCCCGAGTACGCCACCGCCGAGTGCGACGACCTCACCGAGTTGGTCGTGCACGACAAGGCCGGCGAGCGGATCCTCGAGGGGCTGCTGGTCGACGCCGAGCAGCGGCTGGCCGAGGAGGGCGTCACCGGCGACATCTACCTGTTCAAGAACAACACCGACTCGGCCGGCAACAGCTACGGCTGCCACGAGAACTACCTGGTCGGCCGGCACGGGGAGTTCAGCCGGCTGGCCGACGTCCTGATCCCGTTCCTCGTCAGCCGGCAGATCGTCGTCGGCGCCGGCAAGGTGCTGCAGACCCCGCGCGGCGCGATCTACTGCGTCAGCCAGCGCGCCGAGCACATCTGGGAGGGCGTCTCCTCGGCGACCACCCGCTCCCGGCCGATCATCAACACCCGCGACGAGCCGCACGCCGACGCCGAGCGCTACCGGCGGCTGCACGTCATCGTCGGCGACTCCAACATGAACGAGACGACGACGCTGCTCAAGGTCGCCGTCACCGACCTGGTGCTGCGGATGATCGAGGCCGGCGTCCCGATCAAGGACATGGCGCTGGAGAACCCCATCCGCGCCATCCGGGAGATCAGCCACGACATGACCGGACGGCGCAAGGTCCGGCTGGCCAACGGCAAGGAGATGTCGGCGCTGGAGATCCAGTCCGAGTACCACAGCCGCGCCGCGGAGTTCGTCGACCGCGAGGGCTTCGGCCCGGTGCACCGGCAGATGCTCGAGCTGTGGGGCCGGGTGCTCAAGGCCGTCGACTCCGGCGACCTCTCGCTGATCGACCGCGAGATCGACTGGGCCACCAAGTATACGATGATCGAGCGCTACCGGGCCAAGCGGGACCTCCCGCTGTCGCACCCGCGGATCGCGCAGATGGACCTCGCCTACCACGACATCAGCCGCCGGCGGGGCCTGTACTACCTGCTCGAGCGCAACAACGCCGTCGACCGGGTGGCCCACGAGCCGCGGGTGTTCGAGGCCAAGAACGTGCCGCCGCAGACCACCCGTGCCCGGCTGCGCGGTGAGTTCATCCGGCGGGCCCAGGAGAAGCGCCGCGACTTCACCGTCGACTGGGTGCACCTCAAGCTCAACGACCAGGCCCAGCGCACCGTGCTGTGCAAGGACCCGTTCAAGGCCGTCGACGAGCGGGTCGACAAGCTCATCGCCAGCATGTGAGCACCGGCGGGGTGGGAGACGAGCAGACCTCGTCTCCCACCCTCCGCTCATGCGTCGTCGGGCAGCGGCACCTGCAGCGCGGCGTACCGGCCCGCGGCGGCCGCGGCGAGGAAGTAGGCGCGCTCCTCGGGCCACCCGCGGCCCATCGTCGACAGCGGCACGGGGGACAGCCCCAGCGCGTCCTCCAGGCCCTCGACGTCCATCCACACCACCGGGTTGCGCTCGGGCTGACCGGCGAGGTCCTCCTCGACCTGGCCCCCGAGCTCGGACCCGAGCCCCCGCGGCGCCACCAACGTCACCCCGGCCAGGGCCACCCGCCCGAACGCGGTGAGCGAGTGGTGGGAGACCCCTCGGTGGCGCGGCCGCAGGTCGGCGTCGGAGATCCGCAGCGCACCGACCGGGAGGCCCCCGAGCACCGACACCGCGTTGCATGCCTCACCGGCGGCCACCCCCGAGAACCCCCACGGCGTGCCGGTGCCGAGGTTGCCCGGCCCCTGGGTCACGATCGCCACGTCGGCGCCGAGCACGTGCCGGGCCGCGAGCAGCCCGGTGTGCAGGGTGACCGCCTCGACGTCGCCGCCGAAGGCCTGGCCCACCGTGACCACCCCGGCCAGCGACGGCGCCAGCGCCGAGAGCGTCCGGGAGAACCCGGCGACCAGCGCCCCGCCGTCGGTCATGACGTAGGCGACCTTGAGGTCCGGATCGGTGGCCAGGACGCCGATCAGCACCGCCGGCAGCGCCGAGTGCAGGTCCGCGACGACGACGGGCATGCCGCCGAGGTCCTCGGCCTCGGCGATGGTCACGTGGTGCTCGGTCTCCTGCTCGTCGACGCCCTGCACCGTGACCTGCAGCGGCGTGTAGCGGGCCTTGACCAGGTGCCCGGGGCCCACGGGGTCCGGCGGCAGCCGGTCGGGGACGGCGACGACGAGGGCGTACCCGCCGGTGCCCAGGCGCTGTGCCCACGCGGTGGTGTTGAGCAGCACCGTGTCCCCGACCTCGGGGACCCCGACCAGCGACGGGTGCGCCAGCGCCCGCACCTCGCCGTCGTCGGTGACCTGGACGGTCAGTTCCTGGGCGTCCCGCCAGGACCGGCCCAGGGCGGTCACCGTCCCGCGTCGCCACCGGATCCGCTGCTGCGTCGAAGTCGCTTCCCCCACGCGGGCAGGCTAGCCAGACCGCTCGCCGGTCGCCCTGCTGGTCGACCCACCCCGACGCCCCGGCGAATGACTAGCCTGGGCGCGTGGCGGCGAAGCGGGCGGAGCGGCTGGTGAACCTGGTCATCGCCCTGCTCGGGACCAGGCAGTACGTGACCGCGGCGAAGATCCGGGCCACGGTGCCCGGCTACGAGCCCGACGACGGCACCGCGCGCGCCGACGAGGCGTTCAAGCGGATGTTCGAGCGGGACAAGGCCGAGCTGCGCGAGATGGGCGTGCCGCTCGAGACCGGCCGCACCAGCGCCTTCGACACCGAGGACGGCTACCGCATCGCGCGCGCCGACTACGAGCTGCCGGAGATCACCCTGACCGGCGAGGAGGCCGCCGCGGTCGGCCTGGCGCTGCGGCTGTGGGAGTCCGCGCAGCTGGCCGGTGCGGCGCAGAGCGCGCTGGTCAAGCTCAAGGCCGCCGGGGTGGACGTCGACACCGGCCGGGCGCTGCCGCTGCGCCCGCGGCTGGACTCCGACGAGCCGGCCTTCGAGCCCTGCTACGCCGCGGCCCGCGACCGCCGGGCGCTGGAGTTCGACTACCGCCGCCCCGACGAGGACACGCCGGCCCGCCGGCACGTGCAGCCCTGGGGGGTGGTGGCCTGGCACGGCCGCTGGTACCTCGGCGGCCTGGACCTCGACCGGCGGGCGCCGCGGGTGTTCCGGCTCTCCCGGGTCGTGGGCACACCGCGCGCGGTCGGCCCGGCCGGCGCCTTCGAGCCGCCCGAGGACGTCGACCTGGCGGCGATGGTCGCCGGTCAGTTCGGTGGGGAGGAGCAGCTGGTGGTGGTCCGCGCCCGGCCCGGCGCGGCGATCGGCCTGCGCCGGCACGCGGTGCCCCTCGGCCCGGCCCGCGGCGACGACGGCGAGGACTGGGACCTGCTGCAGCTCCGCACCACCGAGCCGATGCGGCTGGCCGACCAGCTGGCCGCCTACGGGGCCGACGTGGTGGTGGAGGCGCCGGCCGAGGTGCGCCGGGCCGTCGTCGAGCGGTTGACCCGGCTGGCGGCGATGGCATGAGGGCGGCGGCATGAGGGCGGCGGCATGAGGGCGGCGGCACGAGGGCGGCGGCACGAGGGCGACGGCATGAGGGCGGCGGCATGAGGGCGGCGGCATGACCAGCGCCCCCACCACGACCGAGCGGATGACGCGGCTGCTGTCGCTGGTCCCGTACCTCACGGCGCGCCCCGAGGGCGTGCCGCTGGCCGAGGTGGCCCGCGACTTCGGCGTCCCCGAGCGGCAGCTGCGCCGCGACCTCGAGCTGCTGTGGATGTGCGGGCTGCCCGGCTACGGCCCCGGTGACCTCATCGACCTGGCCTTCGAGGGCGACCGGGTGCGGGTCACCTTCACCGCGGGGATGGTCCGCCCGCTGCGGCTGACCACCGACGAGGCGGTCGCCCTGGTGGTCGCCCTGAAGACGCTGCTCGAGCTGCCGGGCCTGGCCGAGCAGGAGGCGGTCAGCCGGGCGCTGGCCAAGGTGTCGGCGGCCGCCGGGCACGCCGGCGAGCGGGTCACCCCCGTGGCGCTGTCGGTCGACGCCCGGGAGCAGGCCCTGGCCGTCGTCCGGGAGGGGCTCGAACGCAGGCGCGCCCTGCACCTGCACTACTACGTGCCCACCCGCGACGAACGGACCGAGCGCACCGTCGACCCGCTGCGGCTGCTGCTGGTCGACGGCCGCTGGTACCTCGAGGCCTGGTCGCGCGAGGTCGCCGGGGTCCGGCTGTTCCGGCTGGACCGGATCGACGACGTCCGGGTCCTCGACGAGCCCGCCGCGCCGCCGCCGGGGGTGCACCTGCGCGACCTCGACGCGGGCCTGTACCAACCCGAGCCCGGGTCGCCGGTGGTGCGGCTGCGGCTGGCCCGCACCGCCCGCTGGGTGGCCGAGTACTACCCGGTCGAGGACGTGCGGGAGGTCGACGACCCGCCCGGCGGGCTGGCCGTCGCCGTCCGCACCGCGGACGTGGCCTGGGCGCGCCGGCTCGTGGCCTCCCTCGGCGGCGCCGCCACCGTCGACGAGCCGGCCGAGCTGGCCGCGGAGGTGGCCGCCGACGCCCGCGCCGCGCTCGCCCACTATCCATCCGACGGACAGTCCCCGGACAGGTCCGGGGACTAGGGTCGCAGGCGTGCTGCTGCTGTTCGTCTGGATCGCCGTCGCCGTCCTGGCCCTCGTGGTCCTCGGCGCGCTGGCCCACGGCCTGTTCGGCGCGATCTCGCGGCTGCGCCGTGAGGTCGCGGCGTTGGAGCGGGACCTGCGGCCGGTCCTCACCGACGCGCAGGCCACCGCGGCGCGCGCCGCGGAGGTCGGCGGCACCGGCCGCTGACCGGCCGGACGCGCCCCCCCGCTTCGGGGGACCACGCAGCAGGGTTCGCCACGTAGCATCGTGGACGCCACCGCATCCCCAGGAGGACCGTCATGGCCGGACTCGGCCCGTTGGAGATCGGCCTGATCATCCTGGCCATCCTGCTGCTCTTCGGCTACAAGAAGCTGCCGGACGCCTCGCGCTCGCTGGGCCGCTCGCTGCGCATCTTCAAGGGCGAGATGAAGGGCATGAAGGACGACGACGTCCGCACCAAGGACGCCGCCAAGACCACCCCCGTGCGCGGCGAGGTGCTGCCCCCGGCCGGCCCCGACGCCACCGCCCTCGAGGCCGAGGCGCGGGCCGCGGAGGCCCGGGCCGCCGAGCTGCGGGCCCGCGCCGCCCAGCAGAGCGGCTCGGCCGACAGCAGCCGCTGACCCGACCTCCGGCACCACGATGAGCGAGCAGGGCCCGCGCCGGTCCCGTCTGCGGCGACGCCGTCGCCCGCGGGACCCCCAGGCGACCATGTCGCTCATCGCGCACCTCACCGAGCTGCGCAACCGGGTCGCCAAGGCGCTGCTGGCGCTGCTGCTGGCCGCCGGGTTCGCCTTCTGGTGGTACTCCCACGGCCTCGGTGAGTTCATCCGCGCGCCGTACTGCGGACTCCCCGGCGAGCTGCGCTTCGGGCAGGGGGCCGACGACACCTGCGGCCTGCTGATCACCGACGTCTTCGGCGGCGTCTTCATCCGGCTCAAGGTGAGCCTGCTGGCCGGCGCGGTGCTGTCGGCGCCGGTGTGGCTCTACCAGCTGTGGGCGTTCATCACCCCGGGTCTCAAGCGCAACGAGAAGCGGTACGGGATCACCTTCGTCACGGTCTCGACGGCGCTGTTCGCCCTGGGCGCGGTGCTGGCCTACATCTCGCTGTCGGCGGGCCTGGAGCTGCTGCTGAGCCTGGCCGGCGACGGCGTGGTGGTCGCGCTGACCGCCCAGGACTACATCGGGTTCGTGCTCTCCCTGCTGGTCGCCTTCGGCGTCAGCTTCGAGGTGCCGCTGGTCGCCGTCGCCCTCAACCTGGTCGGCGTCCTCAGCTACGAGGTGCTGCGCAAGAGCCGGCGCTGGATCTTCTTCCTCACCGTCGTCTTCGCCGCGTTCATCACCCCCACGCAGGACCCGTTCACGATGCTCCTGATGGCCGGCCCGATGATCGTGCTGTTCGAGCTGGCCATCCAGATCGCCCGCTTCGTCGACCGGCGGCGGGCCAAGCGGGCGGCCGTCGAACACTTCCACGACCTCGGCGACGACGAGGCCTCCCCGCTGGACGCGACGCCCTCGCAGCTGGACGCCACGCCGACGCCCTACGACGGCCCGGGCCGGGAGGACGACGTCCCCGCGCCGGCCGACGGCCCGGCCGCCCGTACCCGCGGCTGAGCGAGGTCCCCCTGCCCGGGAAGGGCCCCGTCCCGGACCTCCGCGGGGCGGCCGGCAGGCAGGTCGCCGTCCTGGTGAGCCCCGCGGCCGGCCGGGGCCGGGCCCGGAAGGCAGCCACCGCCGTGCTCGCCGAGCTGCGCGCGGCCGGACTGCAGCCGTCCGTGCTGCCCGCGACCACCCGGGCTGCCGCCGAGGAGCAGGCCGCCGCGGCGGTCGCCGAGGGCGCCGCCGCGGTCGTGGCCGTCGGCGGGGACGGCGCCGCGCACGCGGGCCTGCAGGCGGTCGCGGGCACCGCCGTCCCGCTGGCGGTGCTCCCGGCCGGGACCGGCAACGACCTCGCCCTGGCCCTCGGCACGCCCCGCGAGCCGGTCGCCGCCGCGCGGGCCGCCGCCGAGGACCTGCGCGCCGGGCGGGTGCGCACCGTCGACGCCGGCCGCACCGGCGGGCGCTGGTGGGCCACCGTGCTGTGCTGCGGGTTCGACTCCGCGGTCACCGACCGGGCCAACCGGCTGCGGTGGCCGCGCGGTCCGCGCCGCTACGACGTGGCCATCCTCGCCGAGCTGGCCCGGCTGCGGCCGCTCGCGCTGACCCTCACCCTCGACGGCACCGCGCGCACCCTGCCGGTCACCCTGGTCGCCGTCGGCAACACGCCCTGCTACGGCGGGGGGGATGCGGGTGTGCCCGGCCGCCGACCCCGCCGACGGGCGGTTCGACGTCACCGTCGTCGGTCCGGTCGGCCGCCGCGAACTGGTGGCCACCCGGCCGCGGCTGACCGCCGGCACCCACGTCGAGCACCCGGCCGTCACCGTGCACCGGGCCGCCCGGGTGGAGCTGGCGGGGGAGGGGCCGACCACCTACGCCGACGGGGAGCCGGTCGCCCCGTTGCCCGCGGCCAGCGTGTGCGTGCCCGGGGCGCTGCGGGTGGTGGGTACCGGCCGCGCCTGACCGCGCCGTCATCAGGTCCCCCGGCCATCGCCGGGGCGGCCGAGCCGATGCCGTTCCGTCGGCCTAACGTGGAGCCATGTCCAGCCCCGCTGAGCGGTACGCGGCTGCCCGGCGGCGCAGCGCCCACCCCACGCTGGCCGACTTCACCGCCGACCTGGGGTTCTCCCTCGACCCGTTCCAGGTGGAGGCGTGCGAGGCGCTCGACCAGGGCGCGGGCGTGCTGGTCTGCGCGCCGACCGGTGCGGGCAAGACCGTCGTCGGGGAGTTCGCCGTCCACAAGGCGCTGGCCGAGGGGCGCAAGGCCTTCTACACGACGCCGATCAAGGCGCTGTCCAACCAGAAGTACAACGACCTGGTCGAGCGCTACGGCGAGGCGAAGGTCGGCCTGCTCACCGGCGACAACGCCATCAACGGCGACGCCCCGGTGGTCGTGATGACCACCGAGGTGCTGCGCAACATGCTCTACGCGGAGTCCCCGGCGATCGACGGCCTCGGCTACGTCGTCATGGACGAGGTGCACTACCTGGCCGACCGCTTCCGCGGCGCGGTCTGGGAGGAGGTGATCATCCACCTCCCGCAGTCGGTGACCCTGGTGTCGCTGTCGGCGACGGTGAGCAACGCCGAGGAGTTCGCCGACTGGCTGGTCACCGTCCGCGGCCACACGAAGGTCGTGGTCAGCGAGGTCCGGCCGATCCCGCTGTGGCAGCACATGCTGGTCGGCAACCGGGTGTTCGACCTGTTCAGCCTGCGCCCGGCCGCGCACGCCGCCGAGCAGGGGGAGAACCCGCGCGGGCAGTCCACCCGCGAGCGCGGCGCCAGCGTCGTCGACCCCGAGCTGGTCCGCTACGTGCGCGAGCACGAGCGGCGGCTGGACAGCTGGGGCGGCGGCAACGGCGGCTCCCGCCGGGACCGCGACCGCGACTGGCACAAGCCCCGCTACCGGCCGCCGGCCCGCCCGGACGTGATCGAGCGGCTCGACCGCGCCGGCCTGCTGCCGGCGATCACCTTCGTCTTCAGCCGCAACGGCTGCGACGCCGCCGTCGACCAGTGCCTGCGTGCCGGGCTGCGGCTCACCGACGAGCGGGAGCGGTCGGAGATCGCGCAGGTCATCGACGAGCGCACCGGCTCGCTGCCGGAGGAGGACCTGCACGTCCTCGGCTTCTGGGAGTGGCGCGAGGGCCTGCTGGCGGGCCTGGCCGCCCACCACGCCGGCCTGGTCCCGGCGTTCAAGGAGACCGTCGAGGAGTGCTTCGTCCGCGGCCTGGTCAAGGCCGTCTTCGCCACCGAGACCCTCGCGCTGGGCATCAACATGCCCGCGCGCACCGTCGTCCTGGAGCGGCTGGTCAAGTGGAACGGCGAGGCCCACGTCGACGTCACGCCGGGGGAGTACACCCAGCTCACCGGCCGCGCGGGTCGCCGCGGCATCGACGTCGAGGGCCACGCCGTCGTCGTGTGGGCCCCGGGCATGGACCCCTCGGTGGTCGCCGGGCTGGCCAGCACCCGCACCTACCCGCTGAGGTCCTCGTTCCGGCCCAGCTACAACATGGCCGTCAACCTGGTCGGCTCCTTCGGCCGGGCCCGGGCCCGCGAGCTGCTGGCCTCCTCCTTCGCCCAGTTCCAGGCCGACCGCTCGGTGGTCGGCCTGGCCCGGGCGGCGGCCCGGCACGAGCGGGACGCCGAGCGGTGGGCGGCGGAGATGCGCAGCGAGGGGGGCGACGTCGGCGAGTACGCCGCGCTGCGCCAGCAGATCGCCGACCGGGAGAAGGAGCTCTCCCGCGACTCCCAGGCCAAGCGCCGGATGGAGGCCAGCGACGCGCTGGCCGCGCTGCGGCCCGGCGACGTCATCCGGGTCCCGTCGGGGCGGCGCCAGGGCCTGGCCGTGGTCCTGGACCCCGGCGTCACCGACCTCGCCGAGCCGCGCCCGCTGGTGCTCACCGAGGACAAGTGGGCCGGGCGGCTGGGCACCGTCGACTTCCCGACCCCGGTCACCGCGCTGGCCCGGGTCCGGGTGCCGAAGAACTTCAACCACCGCAGCCCGCACGCGCGCCGGGACCTCGCCGCGACCCTGCGTCACGCCCGCGTGGAGAACGACCTCGGCGCGCGGCGGGTCAAGCAGCGCTCCGCGGCCGCCGACGACCCGGTGCTGCACGACCTGCGCCGCGCGCTGCGCCACCACCCCGTGCACGCCCTGCCCGACCGCGAGGAGCGGGTGCGGGCGGCCGAGCGCTGGCTGCGCGCCGTGCGGGAGGCCGAGGCCACCCACCGCAGGATGGCCGAGCGGACCGGCTCCCTGACCCGGCAGTTCGACCGCACCTGCGACGTCCTCGAGGAGCTGGGGTACCTGGTGCCGGAGGTGGCCCCGCTGGTCCCGGCCGACACCGAGGCGGTCCCGGCGGTGGACGACGTCCCGCGGGTCACCGACGACGGCAGGCGGCTGGCCCGCATCTGGTCGGAGGCCGACCTGCTGGTCGCCGAGTGCGTGCGCGCCGGGGTGTGGCGCGGCCTCACCCCGGCGGAGCTGGCGGCCGCCGTCTCCACGCTGGTGTTCGAGGCGCGGCGGGACACCCCCGGGCAGCCGGCGATCCCGGCCGGCAAGGTCGCCTCGGCGATCGGCGAGATGCGCCAGATCCGGTCGCGGCTGCAGGACGTCGAGCTCGACCACGGCGTGCCGGCCACCCGGGACCTCGACCTCGGCTTCGCCTGGGCGGCCTACCGGTGGGCCGACGGGCAGAACCTCGACCGCGTGCTCGCCGGCGCGGAGCAGGCCGGCACCGAGCTCTCCGGCGGGGACTTCGTGCGCTGGGCCCGGCAGCTGATCGACCTGCTCGACCAGCTGGCCAAGAGCGCCGAGGACCCGGTGGCCGCCACCGCGCGCCGGGCGGTGGAGCGGGTCCGGCGCGGGGTTGTCGCGGTGGCGGTGGGCGGCTGAGGGAGGACCCCGCCCGCCCACCGCTCGCGGGCTCGCGGCGGGCCCTGCGGCGAGGCCACCGCCCGGCGGCGCGCCGTGGTGCACAATCTCCCCGCCCCGGGACCCGCTGTCCCGCCCGACCGGCGACCTGAGAGCAGGAGCGACGATGACCGACCCACCGCAGGGTGGCCAGCCGGGGCAGTACGGCCAACCCGGCCCCTCCGGGTCGCAGCAGCCGGGTCCGTACGGCCGGCCCGGCGGGTACGGCCCGCCCCCGCCCGGCGGCCACGGCGGTCAGCAGCCCCCGCCGCCCGACCAGCCCGGCCAGCCGTGGGGTCAGCCCGACCAGCCCGGCCAGCCGTGGGGTCAGCCCGGGCAGCCGGGTCAGCCGTGGGGTCAGCCCGGGCAGCCGGGTCAGCCGTGGGGTCAGCCGCCGCCCGGGCAGTACGGCCCGCCCGCCGGGAGCCCGCCCCCCGGCGGCCAGCCGTACGGGCAGCCCGGCTACGGCCCGCCCGGCTACGGGCAGCCCGCCTACGGGGCTCCGCAGTACGGGCAGCAGCAGCCCTACGGCCAGCAGCCCTACGGCCCGCCCGGCCAGCCGTACGGGCCGCCGGCCGAGCCCGCCGGTCAGCCGGGGAGGTCCCGGACCGGCCTGGTCAGTGGCCTGGTCGCCCTCGCCGTCCTGCTGGTCCTCGCCGTGGTCCTCTCCCGGCTGCTCGGCGACCGGGTGCTGGACCGCTCGGCCGTCGAGCGCGACGTCGCCGAGCAGTTCCAGGAGAACTACGGCGTGGGGGTGCAGCTGAGCTGCCCGCAGGAGATGGTCGTCGAGAACGACGCCGTCTACCGGTGCACCGGGGTCACCGCCGACGGCGAGGAGGTCACCGTCGAGATCCGCATCACCGACCCCGAGGACGCCGAGTACGAGTGGGCCGACGTCTGACCGCTGGCCCCGGCCGGCCGCTGACCGGCGCGGGCGGTGCGGCCGCCGCTTGACAGGCAAGTAGCTGCTTGCCTATAACGGTCCCCGTGGACGCCGAGGCCGACCTGTTCCGGGCCCTCGGCGACGCCACGCGACGCGCCATCCTCGACGAGCTGACCGACCAGGACGGTCAGACGCTGTTCGAGATCTGCGGCCGGCTCACCATGAAGCACGGCCTGGCCTCCTCGCGCCAGGCGATCTCCCAGCACCTCGCGGTGCTCGAACAGGCCGGCCTCGTGCACACCCGGCGGCAGGGCCGGTACAAGTTCCACCACCTCGACACGGGCCCGCTGCGGTCGATCGTCGAGCGGTGGCCCATCGACCGAGAGGGACCGACCCCGTGATGCGCATCAACCTCACCAGCGTCTTCGTCGACGACCAGGCCAAGGCGCTGGCCTTCTACACCGAGAAGCTGGGGTTCACCAAGAAGACCGACGTGCCCGCCGGCGAGGCCCGCTGGCTCACCGTCGTCTCTCCCGCCGACCCCGACGGCGTCGAGCTGCTGCTCGAGCCCGACGGCCACCCGGCGGCGCGCCCGTTCAAGGACGCCCTGGTCGCCGACGGCATCCCGTTCACCCAGTTCGCCGTCGACGACGTGTACGCCGAGGTGGAGCGGCTCAAGGGGCTGGGCGTCGCGTTCACCCAGGAGGCGACCGACCTGGGGCCGGTGGTCACCGCCGTCTTCGACGACACCTGCGGCAACCTGATCCAGATCGCCGCCCTGAAGTAGGCGCCCCCGACCGCGAGTCAGCCGAGGACGTCGGCCGGCCAGCCCAGCGCGGCGCCCAGCCGCTTCACCGACGAGCCGATCCCGTGGGCCTCGGCGAGGGCCGCCAGCGCCTCGGGGTCGGCCGGACGCCGGGGCAGCGCGTCCCGCACCGGCGGCAGGTCGATGTCGCGGGCCACCGCCACCACGACCGGGGCGGCGTCGAGGTAGGCCGACCCGGCGTGCAGCCGCTTGAGCACCGCGGCGGTGAGCGGCGCCGTGGGGACGACGGTCCGCGCGGCCGCAGCCCGGATGCCGGCCAGGTCGCCGAACTGGCAGATCAGCGTCGCCGCGGTCTTGGCGCCGATGCCGGCCACGCCGGGCAGCCCGTCGCTGGGGTCGCCCCGCAGGACGGCGAAGTCGGCGTAGGCCCGGCCGGGGATGCCGTACTTCGCGGTCACCGCCGCCTCGTCGACGCACTCGATGTCGCTGATGCCACGGGCGGTGTAGAGGACCCGCACCCGCCGGGCGTCGTCCACCAGCTGGAACAGGTCGCGGTCGCCGGTGACCACGTCCACCGGGCCCGCCGCGCGGGTGGCCAGCGTGCCGATGACGTCGTCGGCCTCGTAGCCGGGCGCCCCGACCCGCGCGATGCCGGCCGCGGCCAGCACCTCGACCAGCACCGGCACCTGCGGCCCCAGCTCGTCGGGGGTCTCCTCGCCGCCGTCCGCGGCCAGCCGGTGGGCCTTGTAGGAGGGCAGCGCCTCGGTGCGGAACGCCGGCCGCCAGTCGTCGTCCCAGCAGGCCACCAGCCGCTCGGGCGCGTGGGCGGTGACCAGCCGGGCGGTCATGTCCAGGAACCCGCGGACGGCGTTCACCGGGCGCCCGTCCGGGCTGGTCACGCTGGTCGGCACCCCGTAGAAGGCCCGGAAGTAGAGGCTGGCTGCGTCGAGCAGCATGGTCGTCACGACCCGGCACGGTAACCGTCAGGAACGACCCCGGGACTCGTGGATAGTCTCCCGACCGTGCCCACCTCGAACCCGCCCGGGCCGCTGGTGACCGTCGACCGCGTGCGGACCGCCCGCGACGTCGCCGACGAGCTCGGGATCGACCTGCTGGTGCTCACCCCCGGCTCGGACCTGCGCTACCTGTGCGGCTACCACGCCCACGCGATGGAGCGGCTCACCGCCCTCGTGGTGCCCCGGTCCGACGAGCCCTTCCTCGTCGTCCCCCGGCTG
Source organism: Geodermatophilus sp. SYSU D00697 (assembly GCF_054050175.1). NCBI lineage: Bacteria > Bacillati > Actinomycetota > Actinomycetes > Geodermatophilales > Geodermatophilaceae > Geodermatophilus > Geodermatophilus sp. SYSU D00697. The sequence goes on along the minus strand of NZ_JBJGYV010000014.1, from coordinate 64,525 downwards.
GAGGCGCCGATGGTCGACGTCAGTCCCGCCGGCGGCCTGGGCCTGGAGGTGCTGGCCTGGGACGAGACCGACGACCCCTTCGCCCTGCTGGCGCGCGCCGCCACCGCCCGGCTGGGCGCGCCGCCCACGCGCGTCGCGGTCGGCGCGCGCACCTGGGCCGAGCACGCCCTCGGTGTCCAGCGGGCCCTGCCCGGCGCGGTCCTCGAGCTGGCCGGCCCCGTCGTGGACCGGCTGCGCATGGTGAAGACGCCGGCCGAGGTGGCCGAGCTCGCCGCGGCCGGTGCCGCAATCGACCGGGTGCACGCGCGGGTGGGGGAGTGGCTGCGGGTCGGGCGCACCGAGGCGGAGGTCGGCGCCGACATCGCCGCGGCGATCCTGGCCGAGGGGCACGTGGGCGTGGACTTCACCATCGTGGGCTCGGGCCCCAACGGCGCCAGCCCGCACCACGAGGTCTCCGACCGGGTGGTGCGCGAGGGCGACCTGGTCGTGGTCGACATCGGCGGGGAGACCGCCACGGGCTACCGGTCGGACTGCACCCGCACCTACGCGGTCGGCCGCACTCCCGACGCCGAGGTCTCCGAGTGGTACGGGGTCCTCCAGCAGGCCCAGGCCGCCGCGACCGCCGCCGTCCGCCCGGGGGTGACCGCCGAGCAGGTCGACGCCGCCGCCCGCGACGTCATCGCCGCCGCCGGCTGGGGGGAGCACTTCATCCACCGGACCGGCCACGGCATCGGCCTGGACACCCACGAGGCGCCCTACATCGTCGCCGGCAACGACCTGCCGCTGGTCGCGGGCATGGCGTTCTCCGTCGAGCCGGGGATCTACCTCGCCGGCCGGGCCGGTGCCCGGATCGAGGACATCGTCGTGTGCACCGACGACGGCGTCGTCACCCTCAACGACGGTCCCCGTGAGCTCGTCACCGTCGCCGGCTGAGAGCGGGGGCGCGTCCGCCGGCCCGCCCAGCCAGTCCACCGACGTCGACCGTGCGCTGCTGGCCGCCCTGGCCCGGGACGGGCGGGCCAGCTACACCGAGCTGGCCGAGCGGGTGGGGCTCTCGGTGTCCGCGGTGCACCAGCGGGTGCGCCGCCTCGAGCAGCGCGGGCTGATCACCGGCTACCACGCCAAGCTCGACGCGAAGTCGCTGGGCATGGGACTCACCGCCTTCGTGTCCATCACGCCGATCGACGTCGCCCAGCCCGACGACGCGCCCAGCCGGCTGGCCCACCTGACCGAGATCGAGGCCTGCCACTCGGTGGCGGGGGTGGAGAGCTACATCCTCAAGGTCCGGGTGCCCTCCCCGGACGGCCTGGAGGCGCTGCTGCAGAAGATCCGGCTGGCGGCGAACGTGACCACGCGGACCACCGTGGTGCTCTCCACGTTCTACGAGGACCGCCCCCCGCTCTAGGGCCCCGCGCGCCCGCTGGACAGGACTTCGAACGCGTGTTCGGATGGGGTCATGCGGTGGGACGCCCAGCGGCTCGATGCCCAGGAGCCGGGCGCGCTGCCCGGGATGCCCACCACGCGGGGCCTGCTGCGCAGCGTGCAGGTGCCGGAGTTCCCGGGGGTGACCTTCCACGAGGTCCGCAGCAAGAGCGCGCTCAACCAGGTGCCCGGCCCCTCGGCCTTGCCGTTCCGCTGGACGATCAACCCCTACCGCGGGTGCTCGCACGCGTGCGTCTACTGCCTGGCCGGTGACACGCTCGTCCTGATGGCCGACGGCAGTCGGCTGCCGATCGCCGACCTGCGGGTGGGCGACCGGGTCGTCGGCACGGAGCCGCGGAACGGCGTCCGACGGTTCGTGGCGACGGAGGTCCTGGCGCACTGGCCGACGGCGGAGCCGGCGCACCGGGTGTGCCTGGCCGACGGCACCGAGCTGGTCGCCAGTGGCGACCACCGCTTCCTCACCGCACGCGGGTGGCGGCACGTCGCCGCGGGCGGGGACCGGCGGCCGTCCCTCACGACCGACGACCAGCTGCAGGGCCCCGGGCGGGCCCTCGACCTGGTCGGGGCCGCGGCGCGGCACGTCGGCGCGGGGCGGTCGTCGGCGTCCGGCCTGGTGGGCACGGCGGTGCCGACGGGGCCGGAGCTGCGTGTCACGGCGGTCGAGGACCTGGGTGCCGAGCTGCCGATGTACGACATCACCACGGGCACCGGTGACTTCGTCGCCAACGGCGTCGTCAGCCACAACTGCTTCGCCCGGGGCACCCACCAGTGGCTCGAGCTGGACACCGGGCAGGACTTCGACACCCAGGTGGTGGTCAAGGCCAACCTGGTCGAGGTGCTGCGCCGCGAGCTGGCCCGGCCCTCCTGGCGCCGGGAACACGTGGCGCTGGGCACCAACACCGACCCCTACCAGCGCGCCGAGGGCCGCTACCGGCTCATGCCCGGCGTGATCGCCGCCCTGGCCGGTTCGGGGACGCCGTTCTCCATCCTGACCAAGGGCACCCTGCTGCGGCGGGACCTCCCGCTGCTCGGCGCTGCGGCCCGCGACGTCCCGATCGGCCTGGGGGTGTCGATGGCCATCTGGGACGACGAGCTGCACGCCTCGCTGGAACCGGGGGTGCCCAGCCCGCGTGCCCGCCTGGAGCTCGTGCGGGCGGTCGCCGACGCGGGGCTGTCCTGCGGCGTGTTCCTCGCGCCGGTGCTGCCCGGGCTCACCGACCGGCTCTCCGACCTCGACGCGGCGCTGCGGGCGATCGCCGAGGCCGGTGCGTCGGGGGTCACCGTCGTCCCGCTGCACCTGCGCCCCGGAGCTCGGGAGTGGTTCTCGGCCTGGCTGGCGCGGGAGCACCCGCAGCTGGTGCCGCGTTACCAGCAGCTCTACCGGCGCGGGGCCTCGGTGGACCCGGAGTACCGCCGCTGGCTGGCCGGGCGGGTGGCGCCGCTGCTGGCCCGGTACGGGCTGGACCGGCAGGCCGGGGGAGCGGCGCGAGGGGTGGACGGTGACCCCGGCGGGATCCCCGGGGACGCGGACAGCGACTTCCCGGCCGGCAGCCTGCCGGGGACCGCTCCGCCGCGGCCGGGGGCCCCGCCCCGTGCGGCTCCCGAGCAGCTCGCGCTGATCTGACGCCGGTCAGCCGGCCAGCCGGGCGGCCCGGGAGACGCTGCGCAGCGCGCGGACCGCGCCGCGCGGGCTCACCGGGGCGGCGCCGGCGGCGAGCGCCAGCCGCCGGTAGGAGTCGTAGGAGAGGGTGAGGTACGCGGCGGCCAGCTCCTCGGCCGCGGCCCGCCGCGACGGCGGTGCGGTCAGCCGCAGGGCGTGCGCAGTGCGGACCGCGTGCTTGGCGAAGGTCACCTGCAGCGCCTGGCTGGACAGCTGCCCGCCGACCGCCGAGGCCAGACCGGGGCCGCGGCGCAGCGCGGGCAGCACCCAGGGGCTGTCGGCGAGGGCGGGGAAGCGGGACCGGCGGGCCTCCCAGGCGTGCCAGGCGGTGAGCGCGCCGGGCACCGACCACTCGCCGTCCTCGGTGCGCACCACCAGGCGTCGCGCCGTCGGGCGCACCTGCTCGCGGCGCAGGGCGCGGAACTGGCCGACCGTGGCGGGCCAGTGCAGGGCCAGGGCGCACCAGGCGACGGTGCGCAGGTGCTCGGGGTCCTCGCTGCGGACCTCGGTGAGCGGCCGCAGCTCCAGGACCGGCGGCTCGGGTTCCGGTGTGGGCACCGAGGGCAGCGCGATCCCGCCGTAGCGGGCGACCTTGCTGTACAGGGCCACGGTGGCGGGCTTCCAGCCCCGCGCCGCCGTGATCGGGTCCAGCCCCTCCTCCGCCAGCTGGTCGGGCCCGAGGCCGAGCTCGAGCGCCGCCTCGGACAGCCGGCGCCACTGCACCTCGTAGCCCTCGGGCGGGGTCAGCCGGCGCCAGGCCCGCACCGGGGGAGGGGCCGGCATCTCCGGCAGCGGCGGCTGCCAAGCACCACTCATTCTCCAATTCTACCGTTATCCCGAACAAAATGGCGATCCCATTTCGTCGGCTCCTGCCAGCAGGCACGGCGCGGCGCCTCCGGCGCCGGGGCAGCGATCGCGCGAGCCCAGGTCCGGTGTGCACGGGGAGGAGGAGCCCCGGCAGGGGTCTCCAGAACCTGCTTGAGCTCTTGGGCATAACGGGGGAGTCACCGGCTTGCCCGGCCGCTCGGCGCGCGTGACGGACGACCGGTGGTGATCATGGTCGGGTGCGCACCGTGGGCGTGGAGGAAGAGCTGCTGGTCGTCGACCCGGCGGGGCGGCCGGTGCCGCTGGGCCCCGCCGCGCTCGAGGTCGCCGCCCGCCGTGGCGAGGGCGAGACCGTGGCCGAGCACGACCGGGCCGACCGGGGAGGTGACGACCAGCCCCGCGATGATGCCGCACCCGACGCCACGGGGGGCGGCGACCCGCGGGGACGGCTGGTGCCCGAACTCAAGGCACAGCAACTGGAGTTCGCCACACGCGTCTGCGCCGAGCTGGCCGACGTCACCACCGACCTGCGGTACTGGCGCGGCCGGGCCGACGCCGCCGCGCGCGAGGTCGGGGCGCGGGTGGCGGCGCTGGCCAGCTCCCCGGTGGACGTCGAGCCGGTGACCACGCCCGGGCAGCGTTACGGGGAGATGACCGACACCTTCGGGCTGACCGCCGTCGAGCAGCTGACCTGCGGCTGCCACGTGCACGTCTCGGTGGACGGCGACGCGGAGGGCGTCGCCGTCCTCAACCGGATCCGCAGTTGGCTGCCGGTGCTGACGGCGCTGAGCGCCAACTCGCCGTTCTGGCTGGGCCGCGACAGCGGCCACGCCAGCTTCCGTTCCCAGGCGTGGAACCGCTGGCCGTCCTCGGGACCCAACGAGCTGTTCGCCGACGCCGCCGACTACCACCGCCTCATCGAGCGGCTCGTCGCGACCGAGACGATCGTCGACACCGGGATGGTGTACTTCGACGCCCGGCTCTCCGAGCGCTGGCCGACGGTCGAGGTGCGCATCGCCGACGTCCCGCTCCGGGCCGAGGACACCGTCACGCTGGCCGGGCTGGTGCGGGGCCTGGTGGAGACGGCCGCCGGGGAGTGGCGGGCCGGCGTCCCCGCGCCCGCGGTCCGCAGCGAGCTGATCCGGGTCGCCGCCTGGCGGGCGGGCCGCTCGGGGCTGGGCGAGGACCTCGTGCACCCGGTCACCGGTCGCCCGGCGCCCGCCGCGGACGTGCTGCGCGCCCTGGTCGACCACGTCCGACCCGCTCTCGCCGCGGCCGGCGACCTCGACCGGGTGGAGGCCGGCGTCGCCGCCCTGCTGTCCCGCGGCACCGGGGCCGACCTGCAGCGCCGGGTGTACCGGGAGACCGGGGACCTCACCGCCGTGGTGCGCACCGCGGTCGAGGTCACCTCCGCGTGACCGTCGACGCCGGCCCGTGCCACCGTGTGCACATGGCGATGGAGGAGCTCGTCGCCGGGCTGGCGGTCGCCGACTGCCCGCGGGCGCGCGAGTGGTGGGGCCGGCTGTTCGGCCGGGACGTCGACGTCGTCGCGCACGACCGGGAGGTCCTGTGGCGCGTCGCCGGGACGGTTGGCTCAGGTCGTCGAGGACGCCGTGCGCGCCGGTCGCGGCCTGCTCGCCATCAGGGTGTGGAGGAGACCGTGGCCGACCTGGGGGCCCGGGGCATCGCCGGCGGCGCCGTCACCCGGAGGGCGACGGCGCGCGAGGCGGTCGTGACCGACCCCGACGGCGACGAGTTCGCCTTCATCGACGTCGCCGGCGGCTGACGCGCCGCCTCCCGACCGGCTGCCAGGACCGCCCGTTATCGTCCCGCTCCATGGACACCGCCCGCTGGCGCGACGTCGTCCGCACCGACCTGCTCGGACCGCACCCGGGGCGGCGGGACCGGGCCTACCGGTGGGTGATCCGGCTGGCCCTGCTCGTCTTCCGGTTGCTGCGGCTGGGCTTCGACGTGCGCGGCTCCGAGCACATCCCGACCTCCGGCGGGGCGATCGTCTGCAGCAACCACGTCAGCTACCTGGACTTCACCTTCCTCGGCCTGGCCGCCCTCCCGCAGCGCCGGCTGGTCCGCTTCATGGCCAAGGCGTCGGTGTTCTCCTCCCGGCTGTCCGGGCCGTTCATGCGGGCCATGCACCACATCCCGGTCGACCGCCGGGCCGGCGCGGCCGCGTTCGAGTCCGCGGTCCGGGCGCTCAAGGACGGGGAGGTGGTCGGCATCTTCCCGGAGGCGACGATCAGCAGCAGCTTCCGGGTGAAGGAGCTCAAGGCCGGCGTCGCCCGGATGGCCATCGACGCCGGCGTGCCGGTCGTGCCCGCCGCGGTCTGGGGCGGCCAGCGGATCGCCACCAAGCACCGCCCCGTGAACCTGCAGCGCCACATCGGGGTCACCGTCGTCCTCGGCGAGCCGCTCGTCCCGGCACCGGGGGAACGGCCCCAGGCGCTGCTGCGCCGGATCCGGACGGCCATGGAGGAGCTCGTCGACCAGGCGCAGCGCAGCTATCCCCAGCAACCGACCGGCCCCGACGACCGGTGGTGGGTCCCCGCCCACCTCGGGGGCACCGCGCCCACGCCGGAGGAGGCCGAGGCGCTCGACCACCACGACGTCCACGGGACCCGCACGAAGCTGCCCCACCCGCACCCCGTCGCCCGCCTGAGGGCCCTGTTCGCGCGCCGGCGCCGCCCCCGCTGAGCTCGCTGCGGTGCTCCCGCGGCCGTCACTCGACGATCGCGGGCGCCATCAGCCGGAACACCTCCAGCTCGACGTCGTACCAGCGGCGCATCCGGCCCAGCGGCTCCATGCCCAGCCGGCGGCAGACCGCCAGGGACGGGGCGTTGCCCGGCCGCACGACCGCGTAGACCTCCGGCAGGCCGGCGGCGAAGGCCCGGCCGATGACCGCCCGCGCCGCCTCGGTGGCGTAGCCGTGACCCCAGCTGTCGGGGTGCAGGTGCCATCCCACCTCCACCTCGCCCACGCCGTCGGGCAGCGGCTTGAGCAGCACGGTGCCGGCCACTTCTCCGGTCCCGGCCACCTCGGCCGCCCACACCCCGAACCGCTCGTCGGCGCAGACCGCCGCCCAGCGCGCCACGAGCTCGACCGGGGTCAGCGACGGCGGCCCGCCCAGCCAGCGGGTCACCTCGTCGCGGCCGTAGAGGTCGGTCAGCCGGGCGAGGTCGTCGCGGCGGGTGGTCCACCGGCGCAGCCGCAGGCGGGGGGTGCGCAACTCCCCGCCGGCGGCCTCCATCCGCCCTGCCTACCCCCGAGGACGGGCACCAGCCACCCGGCGCCGTGATCAGGGGACCTGATCGTCGAGCGTCCTCCCTCGCCGCGGACGGTGGGGGAGGACGCCGCGGGATCAGGTCTCCTGATCACCGCCGCGCCCCCCTCCTCAGTCGGTCAGGGACGCCGCCCGGGAGGCCGCCGCGGCGACGTCGGCGGCGACCGGGTCGACGTCCCGGGCCCGCCACCAGGCCTGCCCGCTCTCCGGGAGGGTGGAGATCGGGTCGTAGTAGGTGTAGCGGCGGTCGAGGGCGTCCTCGTCGGTCCGCTCGATGCCGGTGCGGTAGTTCTTCGTCCAGTAGCTGATGCCGCGCTCGCGGTCGTACTCGGCGACCTGGTGCACCCAGCGCTTGCCGACGTAGGGCACGTCGCAGACGATCCGCGGCGTCGCGAAGCCGGGCAGGTAGCCCATGACGTCGTGCTGCAGGGTCTGCGCCTCGGCCAGCGACACCCGCCAGTGCTCGGCGCTGGGGACCATGTCGCACATGTAGAAGTAGTAGGGCGTGATGCCGGCGCCGTCGAGCAGCGCGAAGCACAGGTCCAGCAGCGCCGGTGCGGTGGCGTTCACGCCGCGCAGCAGCACCCCCTGGTTGCGGACGTCGCGGACCCCGGCGTCCAGCACCGCCCGCGCCGCCTCGGCCACCAGCGGGGTGACCTGCTGCGCGGCGTTGACGTGGGTGTGCACCGCCAGGGACACGCCCCGCTCCCGCGCCCGCCGGGCCAGGCGGCCCATCCCCTCGACCACGTCGTCCTGCAGCCAGTGCTGCGGCAGGCCCATGAGCGCCTTGGACGCCAGCCGGATGTCCCGGATCGACTCGATCTCCAGCAGCCCGGAGACGAACGCCTCGAGGTTCCGGAACGGCAGGTTGGCGACGTCCCCGCCGGAGACCACCACGTCCCGCACGCCGGGGGTGGCCCGCAGGTACTCGAGCATCGCCGCGTGCCGGTCGACCGGCTTGAGGGCGAACCGGAGCTTGGCGACGGCGGGCGTGGAGTTGCCCACCAGGTCCATCCGCGTGCAGTGCCCGCAGTACTGCGGGCAGGTCGGCAGCAGCTCGGCGAGCACCTTGGTCGGGTAGCGGTGGGTGAGCCCCTCCACCGCCCACATCTCGTGCTCGTGCAGCGAGTCGCGGGCCGCGTAGGGGTGGCTGGCCGCCGCGCCGGGCATCCGGTCGGAGGCCACCGGGAGCATGTAGCGCCGCACCGGGTCGGTCAGGACCGCCGCGGTGGTGGGGACCGCGTCCGGCACGATCGTGTTGAGCATCTGCGGCGGCAGCAGCAGCGACATCGTCGCCCGCCCGGCCTGGTCGGCCTCGACGTCGGCGTAGAAGCCCTCGTCGAGCAGGTCGCCGTACACGCCGCGCAGCTGCCGCACGTTCTTCACGCAGTGCGCCCGCTGCCACTGGGCGCTGCGCCACTCGGCCTCGGTGACCTCGGCGAAACCGGGCAGCCGCCGCCAGTCGGGCTCGGCCAGTGGCCGGGCGGCGTACTCGTAGGGCTGTTCCAGCACGACGGGCACCTCTTCCGGGTGGGGGTCCTCGCGACACCAGCGACTCTAACCGGAAGATGTTCTGTCTACAGGCATGGATACGATGGGTCTTCCTCCCTCGATCGGGTGAGACGGGAGTATTGCGTGGGAACGGTGGAACGCGCCCTCGGGGTGCACCGGGTGCTGGAGCCGCCCGGCGTGCTGCCCCAGGCCGCCGCACGCCTGGACCCCGACCCGGCGATCGGCCCCGACGAGGTCCGCATCGCGGTACAGCGACTGAACCTCGACGCGGCGTCCTTCCGGCAGCTGACCGAGGCCTGCGGCGGGGACGGCGCGGCCGTCCGGGCCGCGGTGCTGGAGATCGTCGCCGCCCGCGGCAAGGTGCAGAACCCGGTCACCGGCTCGGGCGGCATGCTCATCGGGGTCGTCGACGCGGTGGGGGAGGAGTCACCCCTGGGGCTCACCGTGGGCCAGCGGGTGGCCACGCTGGTCTCGCTGACCCTCACACCGCTGGCGATCACCGACGGCCTGGCCGGTTGGGACGGGCGCTCCGAGCAGGTCCCGGCGGCGGGGACGGCGATCCTGTTCGCCCGATCCATCGCCGCCGTCCTGCCCGACGACCTGCCCGACGCGGTCTCCCTCGCCCTCCTGGACGTGTGCGGGGCGCCGGCGGCCACCGCCCGGGTGGTCCGGCGGAGCGCGGCGCGGTCGGTCGCCGTCCTGGGCGCGGCGGGCAAGTCCGGCTGCCTGAGCCTGGCCGCCGCCCGGGCCGCGGGGGCCACCGAGCTCACCGGCCTGGTGCGCGACGAGCGCGAGGCCGCGGCCCTGACCGCCGCCGGCCTGGCCGACCGCGTCGTGGTCGCCGACGCCACCGACCCGCTCGCCGTCGCCGCGGCCGTCGGCGACCCGGCGGAGGTCACCGTGGTCTGCGTCGACGCGCCCGGCGCCGAGCACGGCGCGGTCCTCGCGACGGTCGACGGCGGCACCGTGGTCTTCTTCTCCATGGCGACGTCGTTCGCGCGGGCGGCGCTCGGGGCGGAGGGGATGGCGGCGGACGTGACCATGCTGATCGGGAACGGCTACACGCCGGGGCACGCGGCCCTGGCGCTGGACCTCTACCGGTCCAGCCCCGGCGTCCGGGCCCTCGTCGACCCCCGGGTGCACCCGTGAGCCTGGTGCTCACCGACGTGACCGTCGGGGACCGGTCCGGGCGGGCGGTGCGGGTGGAGGACGGCCGGATCGCCTGGCTCGGCGACGCCGGCGAGGCCGCGGCCGCCGACCGGGTCGTGGCGGGGGAGGGGGCGCTGCTCACGCCGGCCTTCGTCGACGCCCACGTGCACGCCACCGCGACCGGGCTGGCGCTCACCGGGCTCGACCTCCACTCGAGCCTGAGCCTGCGGGAGGCCGTCGCGTCGCTCGCCGCGCACGCGGCCACCGCGCCCGGCGGGATCCTGCTGGGCACGGGCTGGGACGAGACGTCGTGGCCGGAGGGCCGCGCACTGACCCGGCACGACCTGGACGCCGTGGTCGGCGACCGGCCGGCGTACCTCGCGCGGGTCGACGTCCACTCGGCCACGGTGTCCACCGGCCTGCTCGACCGGGTGCCGGGGATCGCGCAGCTGCCCGGCTTCGCGCCCGACGGCCGGCTGCGCCTGGACGCCCACCACGCCGCCCGGCAGGCCGCCTACGGCGCCGTGGACGCCGGCCAGCGCCGGGCCGCCCAGCGGGCCACGCTGGCGGCGGCCGCTTCGCTGGGCGTCGGCAGCGTGCACGAGATGGCCGGCCCTGAGGTGTCGAGCGCGGCGGACCTGGCCGGCCTCCTGGCGCTGGCCGCCGAGGCCCCCGGCCCGCGGGTGCGGGGCTACTGGGGCGAGCTGGCCGAGCGCGGCGGCCTCGACGTCGTCGCCGAGCTGGACCTGGCCGGCGCCGGGGGTGACCTGTTCTGCGACGGCGCCTTCGGCTCGCACACCGCGGCGCTCAGCGCCCCCTACACCGACCGGCCCGGCACCGCCGGCCACCTGCGCTTCGCGACCGCCTCCCTCGCCGACCACGTGCGCGCCTGCACCCGCGCCGGGGTGCAGGCGGGGTTCCACTGCATCGGCGACGCCGCCGTCGAGCAGGTGCTGGCCGCCGTCGGCGCCGTCGTCGAGGAGCTGGGCCGGGCCGCCGTCCGGGCCTGCCGGCACCGGCTGGAGCACGTGGAGATGGCCGGCCCCTCGGCGGTGGAGCGGATGCGGGACTGGGGGATGGTCGCCAGCGTCCAGCCGGCCTTCGACGCGGCCTGGGGCGGCCCCTCCGGCATGTACGCCGAGCGGCTCGGGGACGGGCGGGCGCGGGACTGCAACCCCTTCGCCGACCTGTCCGACGCCGGGGTGGCGCTCGCACTGGGCAGCGACGCCCCGGTGACGCCGCTGGACCCGTGGGGCGGGGTGCACGCCGCGGTCGACCACCGCACGCCGTCGTCGGGGCTGCGGCCGTTCGACGCCTTCGACGCGGCCACCCACGGCGGCTGGTACGCGGTGCGGGCCGAGCACCCCGGCGGCCCGCTGGCGGTCGGCGCGCCCGCGGACCTCGCGCTGTGGGAGACGGCGCAGCCCCTCTCCGCCGTCCTCGCCGAGCGGGCACGGCCCGCCTGCCGCGCACTCCTCGTCGACGGTCAGGAGGTCCCGTGACGACCCTGCAGCTGGACCCGGTGCTGGTGGCGCGGGCGCGCGAGCTCGCCGTCCGCGCGGCCGCACCCGTGGTGGACCTGGCCCGGCGGCACACCACCGTCTCCGTGGAGCGGGCGGTGCTGCGCCTGGCCGGGCTCACCGGCACCGACCCGGTGACCGGCGAGGGCGCGGTCACCGACCGGGTGCCGTGGGTGAACCGCGTGGTGGACGCCGTCCGCGAGCAGGTCGGGCTGGAGTCCGGCGTCGCGCTGCCGGTGTGGCACGCGATCGCCTCCGGGACGGCGCCGGACCTGCAGGCCCTCGCCGAGCAGGTGGGTGCCGGGACGGCGCGGTTCGACCTGCCCACCGGCGCCGACGCCGAGCGGGCCCGGGACGCCGCCCGCGGCGCCGTCGCCACCGGCCTGGCCCGCATCGACGCCAACCGCGCCCGCCGGGAGGAGCTGGTGGCCACCCTGGGCGACCCGCCCCGGCGGCCCTGGATCTACCTGATCGTGGCCACCGGGGACATCCACGAGGACATCCCGCAGGCCCAGGCCGCCGCCCGGGCCGGGGCCGACGTCATCGCGGTCATCCGTTCCACCGGCCAGTCGCTGCTGGACTACGTGCCCGAGGGCGCCACCCGCACCGGGTACGCCGGCACCTACGCCACCCAGGAGAACTTCCGGCTGATGCGGGCCGCCCTCGACGACGTCGGCGCGGAGCTGGGCCGCTACGTCCGGCTGACCAACTACGCCAGCGGCCTGTGCATGCCCGAGATCGCCGTGCTGGCCGGGCTGGAGCGGCTGGACATGATGCTCAACGACGCGATGTACGGGATCCTCTTCCGCGACATCAACCCGCAGCGCACCTTCGTCGACCAGCGCTTCAGCCGGATGGTGCACGCCCGCGCCGGCATCGTGATCAACACCGGTGAGGACAACTACCTGACCACCGCCGACGCCGTCGACGAGGCGCACACCGTCACCGTCAGCCAGCTGCTCAACGAGACCCTCGCCCACGAGGCCGGCCTCGAGGACGGGCAGCTGGGTCTGGGCCACGCCTTCGAGATCGACCCGGACCGGCGCGAGTCGTTCCGCCTCGAGCTGGCGCACGCGATGCTCGCCCGCGCGCTGTTCCCGGACGCGCCGCTGAAGTGGATGCCGCCGACCAAGCACATGACCGGCGACGTGTTCCGCGGCTACCTGCTCGACGGGTTCTTCAACCTGGCCGGGGCGCTGACCGGCCAGGGCATCCTGCTGGTCGGGATGATGACCGAGGCCGTGGTCACCCCGTGGCTGTCCGACCGGGACCTCGCGCTGCGGAACGTGCGCTACGTCCTGGACGCCGCCGGCGGCCTGGTCGAGGACTTCGCGCCCCCGAAGGGCGGGTTCATCGACCGCCGCGCGCACACGGTGCTCACCGAGGCGGTGCAGCTGCTGGAGCGGATCGCCGACGAGGGCCTGCTGCAGGCGATCGCCGACGGCACCTTCGGCATCACCAAACGGCCACCGGACCGCGGCAAGGGCCTCGACGGCGTGGTCCGGCTCGGCCCCGACGCGTACAACCCGGCGCTGGAGCTGTTGGAGCGGGTGCATGCCTGAGGACAGCCGCGGGAGCATCGCAGCGAGCGCCGGCGAGCGAGGAACGGATCGCGGCGCGGAGTCAGGCCGTCGGGCAGGGCCTGAGGGGATCGTGCGCCCGTACGGCGACACCACCGGCGACGGGATGGTGCAGCTGTCGTTCACCTTGCCGGTACCCCCTGGCCCGCGGGCGGACGGTGCCGCGCTCCAGCTCGCGCAGAAGATGGGCATCGAGCCGGCGATGGTGGTGCACAGCCACGGGGTGGGGGAGGGCTTCACCTTCTTCGTCGTCTACGGCAGCGTGCGCCACCTCGTCGACCTCGACGCGGTGGCCGTGGAGGAGCGGGCCTACCCGCTGCTGTCCCCGGCGGAGGTCAACGCCGCCATCCGCTCCGGGCTGCGCCGCAAGCTGGTCGTGCTCGGCGCGTGCATCGGCACCGACGCGCACACCGTCGGCATCGACGCGATCCTCAACCTCAAGGGCTTCGCGGGGGAGAAGGGCCTGGAGTACTACCGGGAGATGGAGGTGGCCAACCTCGGCGCGCAGGTCAGCGTGTCGGAGCTGGTCACGCGGGCGCGGGCGGTCCGCGCCGACGCCGTCCTGGTCTCCCAGGTGGTCACCCAGCGGGACGCCCATCTGCGCAACACCCGCGAGCTCGCCGCCGCGTTCCGCGAGGCGATGGGGGAGGACCGCCCGCTGGTCGTGGTCGGTGGCCCCCGGTTCGACCCGGCCATGGCCGGCGACCTCGGTGTCGACAAGGTCTTCGGCCGGGGCACCACGCCCGGCGAGGTCGCCAGCTACCTCGTGTCCGCCCTGGTCCCCTCGGAGGCCCCCGCATGAGCACACCCCGCGACGACGCCCCGCCAGCGCTCCACGTCCCTCCCGACCTGACCGGCGACCCCCGCCTCGGGCTCACCGTCACCCACCGCCGGTACGTGCCCCACGCGCACGCCCACTACGGCGGGAACCTGGTGGACGGCGCGTACACCCTCGGCCTGTTCGGGGACGTGGCCACCGAGGTCGCGATCGTCATGGACGGCGACGAGGGCCTGCTCGCCGGGTACACCGAGGTGCGCTTCCTCGCCCCGGTGCAGGCCGGCGACGTGCTCGAGGCGACCGCGGAGGTGGTGCGGGTCGGCCGGCGCAGCCGGGAGCTGCGCTGCACCGCCCGCGTGGTGGCCCGCGCCCGGCCCGAGCGGGGCCCGTCGGCGGCCACCGTCCTCGATCCGCCGCAGCCGGTGGTGGAGGCGACCGCGACCCTCGTCGTCCCGGGCCCGGCGTGATCACGGGGCGCTGTCCAGGCGCCACGCCGTAACGAAGAGGTCACAGTTCGCCACGGACCGCTCGGAGGGCGGCGCGCCCGTCGGCGCACTTCTTACAGTGCCTGCAGTTCCACTCCGGGAGCACCGGCACGCGCCTCCCCGGACCAGTCGTGCGGGCCCTCCGGCCGCGTGGACGGCGCCGCCGCCCGCAGTCCGGGCCGGGAGCGCCGGCGGCTGCCCGGGGGATCGCGCGCCGGGCACCCGGCGGGCCCCACCCGGGTCCGCGCCACCGGACAACGGCCCGCAGGTCGCCGCCAGCGACCGGCCGGCCGGCCCGGAGGGGCGGCTCCCCGAGCGCGGCAGCCGCCGGCGCGGCCCGGAGCGCCGGCGCGCACGACGCACCCGGTCGGCGGGATCGCCGGCCGGCCTCGCCGGGATGGGATGCTGGGGCGCGCACCGCGGCAACGGCGCCGGCGGTCGCGGCCCCGGTGCGACCGGCCCGGGGGACAGGAGCGCACGGAGCACGGGAGGCGACGGTGGCAACAGTCGCTCCCGGCACGGTGGAGCGCCCCGCCGAGGCGCCGCGGGCGGCGTCCCCGGCCCGCCGCCCGCGATGGCCGTGGCGCTCGCTGCTGGCCGCCGCCGGCGGGGGACTGCTCCTGCTCGCCTTCCCCGGCTGGGGCCTGTGGCCGCTGGCGCCCCTCGGACCGGCCGCCCTCGCGCTCGCCGCGCACGGGCAGCGCGCCCGCTCCGGGGCGTGGCTGGGCCTGGTGTCGGGTCTGGCGTTCTTCGTGCCGCTGCTGTCGTGGAGCGGCATCTACGTGGGCGCCTTCCCGTGGCTGGCCCTGGCGGTGTCACAGGCGTTGTTCCTGGCGCTGCTCGGTGCAGCCACCGCAGCGACCTCCCGCCTGCCCCTGTGGCCGCTGTGGGCCGCGGCGCTGTGGGTGGCCGACGAGGCGGTGCGCGGCCGGCTGCCGCTGGGCGGCTTCCCCTGGGGCCGGCTGGGCCTGAGCCAGACCGAGGGCCCGTTCCTCGCCCTGGCCGCCTACGGCGGCGTGCCGCTGGTCGGCTTCGCCGTCGCGCTCACCGGCACGCTGCTGGCCGCCGCCGTGCTCCGGCTGACCCGGCGCCGCCGGACGGGCCGGCGCGCCACGACCGCCCTCCTCGCCGGCGCGGTCGCCGTGCCGCTGCTGGGCTGGCTGGCCTGGCTGCCGCTGCCCGGTCCCTCGCTCACCGCGGGCGGGCCGACCCGCACCGTCGCGGTCATCCAGGGCGACGTCCCCCAGCCGGGCCTGGAGTTCAACGAGCGCCGGCGCGCCGTCCTCGACAACCACGTCACCCGCACCGTCGAGCTGGCCGAGGCGGTGGCCGCCGGAGAGCGGGCGCAGCCGGACCTGGTCGTCTGGCCGGAGAACAGCTCCGACATCGACCCCTACACCAACGAGGACGCCGCCCGCGCCATCGACCGCGCCGCACAGGCGATCGGCGCGCCGATCCTGGTCGGCGCGGTCGTGGACGGGCCGGGCCGGTTCATCAGCAACACCGGCATCGTCTGGGACCCCGAGACCGGGCCGGGCGACACCTACGTCAAGCGCCACCCGGTGCCGCTGGCCGAGTACGTGCCCGCCCGCGGGTTCTTCCGCTTCTTCAGCGACAAGGTCGACCTGGTGCGGCGCGACTTCGTGCACGGGACCGACGTCGGGGTGCTGCCCATGGGCGGTGCGCGGGTCGGCGACGTCATCTGCTTCGAGGTCGTCTACGACGAGCTGGTGGCCGACACGGTGCGGGCCGGCGCCGGGATGCTCGTCGTCCAGACCAACAACGCCACCTTCGGCTACACCGACGAGAGCGAGCAGCAGCTGGCGGCCAGCCGGCTGCGCGCCGTCGAGTTCGGCCGCACCGTCGTCGTCGCCGCCACCAGCGGCATCTCGGCGATCGTCGCGCCCGACGGTTCGCTGGCGGCCCGCTCGGAGCTGTTCGAGCCGGCGGTCTTCGTCGAGGACGTCGCCCAGCGCGACTCCACCACCCTCGCCGAGCGGCTCGGCGCCGCGCCGGAGTGGACCCTCACCGCACTCGGGGTCGGCGCGCTGCTCGCGGTCGCCGTCCCCGGCGGTGCGCGCCGCCGCCGGGCACGGGAGAGCGCGGCGTGACCGGGTCACGGGTGCTCGTCGTCGTCCCCACCTACGACGAGGTGGAGAACCTCGAGCCGATCCTCGACCGGCTGCACACCGCCGTCCCCGACGCGCACGCCCTGGTGGTGGACGACGGGTCGCCCGACGGCACCGGGGACCTCGCCGAGAAGCTCGCCGCCCGCGACCCCCGGGTGCACGTGCTGCGCCGCACGGCGAAGGCCGGGCTGGGCCCGGCCTACGTGGCCGGCTTCCGCTGGGGCCGGTCCCGCGGCTACGACGTCCTGGTCGAGATGGACGCCGACGGCTCGCACCACCCCGAGCAGCTACCCGCCCTGCTGGCGGGCCTGGACGACGCCGACCTGGTGCTCGGTTCGCGGTACGTGCCCGGCGGCCGGGTGGAGGACTGGCCGGTGCACCGGCTGCTGCTGTCCCGGGCGGGGAACGTGTGGACGCGGTGGGCGCTGCGGCTGCCGCTCGCAGACGCCACGGGCGGTTTCCGCGCCGTGCGGGCGGACCTGGTCGACCGGCTGCCCTTCGACGACGTCGCCAGCCAGGGCTACTGCTTCCAGGTGGACTGGGCCTGGCGGGCCGTCCGCGCCGGCGCCCGCGTGGTGGAGGTGCCGATCACCTTCACCGAACGGACGTACGGCAGGAGCAAGATGAGCGGTTCGATCGTTGGAGAGGCATTGGTACGGGTCACCTGGTGGGGCCTGCAGGACCGGCTGGCCGACTGGCTGCCGGGCCGGGTCCGCCGCCCCGTGCCGGGACGGGTCCGCGACGGCGGGCGGTCGAGCGCGGTCCGGTAGGCGGGCCGGGGCCGCCGGGCCGGAGGCGGGCGCAGGAGAGCCGTGGGTCGCCGCGTGCGCATCGCAGCCGGGTTGCTCGCCCTGGCCGAGGTCGTCGTCTTCGTCCTCGTCGCGGGCTGGATCGGGGTGGGCTGGACCCTCCTGGCGGTGCTGGCCACCAGCGCGCTGGGCTGGGCGCTGCTGGCACGGCAGGGCACCCGGGCGCTGGCCGAGCTGCGGGACCAGGCGCGCGAGCGCCGCCCGTCGGGCCGCGCCCTGGGCGACGCGGGCCTGGTCGCCGTCGGTGGGTTGCTCATGGTGCTGCCGGGCTTCCTCGGCGACCTGGTCGGCCTGCTGTGCCTGCTCCCGCCCACCCGCTTCCTGGTGCGCGGGCTGCTGGCGCGGGTGCTGGCGAACCGCCTGCCGGTCGATCTGCGCGGCCCGGTGCACGTCCGCAGCCGCCGTGTCTCCGGCGTGCGCCCCGCACCGACCCCGGGCCGGCCGCTGGTCATCGAGGGCGAGGTCGTCGACGGGAGGCACCCCGGGGGTTCCCACCGCGCGCCCGCCAGCGGTGGGGGGCAGCGACGTCCCTGATCGGTTGGGGACCGGCCGGGGGAGCCGGACCCCCGGCACCCGGACGCGACACGGCCCCGGTGGGGGATCCCACCGGGGCCGTGTACGGCGATCTGCGCGGAGCTCAGCTGGCGCGGGTCCGCCGGCCGCGGAGCACCTCCAGGCGCTCGGCCAGGACCTCCTCGAGGTCCTCGACCGAGCGGCGCTCCAGGAGCATGTCCCAGTGCGTCCGCGGGGGCTTGACCTTCTTGGGAGCCGGCTCGGCACCGCCGACGAGCTTGGCGGCGGAGCCGTCGAACTTGCACTCCCAGGTGTCCGGGACCTCGGCGTCGTCCGCGAAGGGCACGGTGAACAGGTGACCCGAGGGGCACCGGTACTCCACGTACTGCCGCTCGATCGGCGCGGTGTTCCGCTCGGTCTCGTAGCTCACGCTGCCCAGTCGGCTGCCCCGCAGGGAACGCTCGCCCATGGCACACCGTCCTCTCGTGCTGGTGGTGTCGGTCGGTTCTCGACGTCGCTGGACGGGGGGTTACCCACCCGGCGAGGGAGTCGAAAGGACCAACGACAGATTTCGCGGAGAGATTCCGCAGAGTCGGTTCGAAATCATCGCATGGGGTGGTATAGGAGCCCGCGCCGACCCCCCGACGGGGTGAGGTCAGCGCAGGGCGAGCTGCCCGGGGCCGGCCGCCGTCGGCCCCAGCTGGCCCAGGACGTGGTGCCGCCGGCACAGCACCTGGTAGTGCACCTCGGGTTCCGGCCCGGTCTCGTCGGGCCCGGTCTCGTCCGGTGCGGGGGTGGGCGCGGTGTCGGCGACGACCACCGTCGCGCCCTGCCGCACCATGGCGCCGTCCACCACGCGGGCGTTGAGCAGGCCGGGCAGCCCGCACCAGCACAGCACCTCCACCTGCACCCGCTGGACGTCGTCGGCGACCTCCAGCAGCCGCTGGGTGCCCGGGAACAGCCGGGTGCGGAAGTCGGTGGTCAGGCCGAAGGCGTAGACGTCCACGTGCGACTCGTCGACGAGCTCGGCGAGCTGGTCGACCTGCCGGCCGGTGAGGAACTGGGCCTCGTCGACGATCAGGTAGTCCACCCGGTCGCCGGCCGCCCAGGAGTCGCGGACCAGCAGCCGCAGGTCGGTGCCGGCGTCGACCTCGATCGCCTCCCGGCACAGCCCGACCCGGGAGCTGATCTGCGGCCGGTCGGACCGGTCGCCCTGGGTGAGCAGCAGGCCGCGTCGTCCCTGGCGGCTCTGGTTGTGGTCCACCTGCAGCGCGAGGGTCGACTTCCCGCAGTCCATCGGCCCGTGGAAGAACCGCAGGTGCGCCGGCGCCGGGTGCCGCCGGCGGTCACCGGCCGCGGGGACGGCGGACAGCGGGGCGGCGGCACCGGCGGGGGACGGGGACGTCACAGGCGCTCCGGGGGGGCGTTGCCCGCCGCGACGACGGCGCGGCGGATCGGCAGCGCGGCCAGCGCCACGAAGCCTGCCACGAAGAAGACGACGAGGCTCACGATCGCCAGCCGGTAGGAGCCGGTCAGCTGGTAGGTGAGCCCGAACGCCAGCGGCCCGAGCCAGCTGGTGCCGCGGTCGCTGATCTCGTAGAAGCCGTAGTACTCGGCCTCCTTGCCGGCCGGGATGAGCTGGCTGAACAGCGACCGGGACAGCGCCTGGGTGCCGCCCTGCACCAGCCCGATGACGGCGGCCAGCGCGTAGAACTGGCCGACCGCGCCGGCCTGCAGGAAGTAGGCGGCCACCAGGACGGCGATCCAGGCCACCAGGCTGCCCAGCACGACCCGCTTGGCGCCGTACCGGGCGGCCAGCCGGCCCAGGCCCAGCGCCCCGGCGATCGCCACCACCTGGACCATGAGGATGGCGCCGGTGAGCACCGACTGCTCCAGGCCCAGCTCCTCGGTGGCGTAGGTGGCCGACAGCGAGATGACGGTCTGGACGCCGTCGTTGAACAGCAGGTAGGCGCCGAGGAACCACAGCGTCAGCGGGAACGCCCGCATCTCCCGCAGGGTGGCCGCCAGCTGCCGGAAGCCGCTGGCCGGGCGGCCCTGGGACGCGCGCACCGGCCGGTCCCGCAGCCGGGAGAGGGTGAACACGGTGAACGCCCCCCACCACAGGCCTGCGGTGGCCAGGCAGATCCGCACCGCCTCGCCCGTGGTCAGCCCCAGTCCCTCGGCGCCCAGGACCAGGCCCAGGTGCACCGCGAGCAGCAGCGCCCCGCCGACGTACCCGAACGCCCAGCCGCGGCTGGAGACGGCGTCCCGCTCGTCGGGGCCGGCCAGGTCCGGCAGCCAGGAGTAGTAGACGACCGTGGCCGCGCCGAAGCTGATGTTGGCCACCACGAACAGCACCGCGCCGAGCAGGTAGCGGCCGTCGGCGACGAAGAACAGCCCCGTGGTCGCCAGCGCCCCCAGCACGGCGAACCCGCCCAGCAGGTGGCGCTTGCGGCCGGTGCGGTCGGCCACCGCGCCGGTGAGCGGCAGGACCAGCACCTGCAGCACCACCGAGAGCGACAGCACGTAGGAGAACCAGCTGCCGGGCGGGATGGACAGGCCCAGGACGGCCAGCCGCCCGTCGGGCCCGGCGGCCTCCTCGGCGACCGAGGTCAGGTAGGGCCCCAGGAAGACCGTGGTGACGCTGGTGTTGAACACCGACATCGCCCAGTCGTAGGAGTACCAGCCGAACCGCTCGCGGCGCAGGGCCCGGTCGGCGGAGGGGGCGGTCGGGGTGGCGGCCGTCGTCACGGGCGCAGGGTGTCAGCCGGGACGGGGCCGGTCCAGCACCGCAGGGCGAACTGCGTCACGAGCCGCTCACGGGATGTCGTCGGGGACGACGCCGCCGGGGAACGCTGCGGTCGCCGTCGTCGGCCGGGTCGGGTCCACGTAGGCAGGGCGGTCGGCCGGCTCCCCGGCACGCAGCGGCGCCAGGCCCCGGGTGATCGCCGCGGCGATGCGGACGCGGGCCCGGTTGGCGTCGCCCACCCGGCCCGGCTGCAGGTCCTCGAAGAAGACGGCGGGCCCGATGTGCACCTTCAGCGCCGGCTGCCGCCAGAACGCCCGCAGCAGGGTCCGCAGCTTGCCCCAGTCGTTGGCGTACTGCAGCACCTCGTGGGCGCCCCACTGGCTGACCGGGATGACCGGGACGCCGGCGGCCAGCGCCATCCGGCCGAGCCCCGTCCGGCCGCGCTCGGGCCAGCCGTCCGGCGTCAGGCCGACGCGGCCCTCGGGATAGGCGACGACGTGGCCGCCGTGGGACAGCGCCACGCGGGTCACCGTCAGCGCGTGGGCGGCGACGTCGGTGCCGCGCTCCACCCGGATGCCGCCGGACCGCTCCAGCAACGGGCCCGCGACCGGCGCGCGCATGATGCCGCCGGTGGCCATGAACCGCGGGGTGACGCCGGCCCTGTGCAGCGCGACGGCCACCACGAAGGTGTCGAAGTCCCCGATGTGGTTGACCGCCAGCAGCAGCGGTCCCCGCCGCCACTCCTCGGGGATCGAGCCGGTCACCTGCAGCCGGCCGAAGACGCTCGGCAGCCACGAGAGCCACCGCAGCGCGAACCGCCAGAACCACCAGGGCGGGGTCGCGGCGATGGCCAGCTCGCGGGCGAACCACTCCGGGTCGTCGGGGCCGACCAGGTCCGCGACGTCGGCGGGCAGCGGCGGCGTCCGCGGCCGCCACTCCCGGATGCGCTCCCCGAGACTCACCGCGGCACCCACTGGCCGCGCTTCTCCAGCAGCTCGCGCAGCATCGCCGGCCGGTCGGTCATGACCCCGTCCACGCCGAGGTCGAGCATCCCGGTCGTCTCCTCCTCGGTGTTCACCGTCCAGACGTGGACCTGCAGGCCGCGGGCGTGCGCCGCGGCGAGGAACCGCTCGTCGACCAGCGCCCGGCCGCCCAGCTGCAGCGGCACCTGCGCGCACCCGGCCTGGATGCGGACCAGGCCGGCCGCGCGGGGGGAGTAGGAGGACAGGCGCAGCGCCGCGACACCGCGCGGGCCCAGCGAGGTGCAGACCGTGGGCCCGAACAGCCGGCGCGCGGCGGCGATGCGCGCGTCGGAGAACGAGCCCAGGCAGATGCGGTCGGCGACCCCCAGCCGGCGCACCGTCCGCACCAGCGGGGCGAGGACGCCGGCGGCCTTGATGTCGAGGTTGAAACGGACGTCGGGCCAGGCACCCAGCAGGTCCTCCAGCCGCAGGATCGGCTCCCGCCCGCCGATGCGGGCCGTGGCGATCTCCGACCACGGCAGCTGGTCGACCCGGCCCGTGCGGTCGGTGACCCGGTCCAGCGTGGGGTCGTGGAAGACGATGGGCACCCCGTCGGCGCTGACCTGGACGTCGGTCTCCAGGTACCGGTACCCCAGCGCCACGCAGGCCTCGAACGCCGGCATGGTGTTCTCGAGGTGCTCGATGGCACCCCCGCGGTGCGCCATGGCGATCGGGGTCGGCCCGTCGAGGAAGGCGTACCGGACCGGGACCACGCCGACACGCTAACGCCGGTCCCCGCGACGCCGGTCAGGGCCTCGTCATCCGAGCCCCTGGCGTCCCTCCGGCACCGTCCGTGCCGGCCGCGGCGGCGCCGGCCAGCTGCGCGACGATCCTCACCAGCACCGGCCGCGGCGTGGCGAGGTTGAGCCGGACGTGCCCGGCTCCCGGAGCGCCGCACTCCGGGCCGTCGACCAGGGCCACGCCCGCCCGGTCGAGGAAGAACGCCCCGGCCGAGGTGGGCAGGTCCAGGCCGCGGCAGTCGAGCCAGGCCAGGTAGGTGCCCTCCGGCGGCGTCCAGCGGACACCCGGCAGGTGCTCGGCCAGCAGCTCCCCGAGCAGCCGGCGGTTGCCGTCGAGGTAGTCCAGGACCCGGGCCAGCCACGGTCCACCCTCGGTGTAGGCGGTCGTGTTGGCGAGCACGCCGAGGGAGGAGGCGGCGTGCGTGTACCGGTACCCGGTGCCCGACCACGTGGCGGCGTCGGCCTCGTTGGACAGCAGCAGCTGGGCGGCCTTGAGGCCGGGCAGGTTCCACGCCTTGGACGCCGACGTCGCGGTGACGGTGTGCCGCGCGGTCGCGGGGGAGAGCGCGGCGTAGGGACGGTGTCGGGCTCCCGGGTACACCAGGGGCGCGTGGATCTCGTCGGCGAACACCCGCACCCCGGCCCGCTCGACGACGTCGGCCAGGGCCAGCTGCTCCTCCTCGGTGAACACCCGGCCCAGGGGGTTGTGCGGGTTGGTGTGCACCAGCAGCGCGCCGCCGGCGGCGAACGCGCGGGAGATGCCGTCGAGGTCGTAGGTCATCCGGCCGTCCCGCTCGACCATCGGGACCTCGATCAGCTGCCGGCCGAGCATGCCCGGCAGGGTGAGGAAGGGCATGTACGCCGGTGTCGGCAGCACGACGGGGCTGCCCGGCGGGGTGAACTGCTCGATCGCCACCTGCAGCCCGGCGAGGACGTCGGCCAGCGGTGAGACCCACTCCGCGGGCACCGCCCAGCCGTACCGGGACCCGTACCAGTCGGCGCACGCGCGGGCCATCGCCGCGGCGGCCTCGGTGGTCAGGTAGCCGAACGCGGCCCGGTCGACCGCCTCGTGCAGCACCCGCTGGACCTCCGGGGCGGTGCCGAAGTCCATCTCGGCGACGAACGCGCCGATCGCCGGTCCGTACCGGGTCCACTTGAGGCTGCCGGCCGCGCGCAGCGCCTCCTCGGTGAGTGCGTCGAACTCCGTTGTCGGCTCGTCCACGTCGTCCTCCCGTCCCGCCGCGCTGCGCGTGTCGGGCGTGTCCCTCGGTCCTGTCGGTGGTCACGTCTACCGTGCCCAGCGTGGCCAAGCAGGACAGGACGCAGGTGACCGACGAGGAGGCATCGACCGATCCCGCGCTGCCCGGCCCCCGCCGGGAGAGCGGCACCGAGCGACGCTGCGGGTGGTGCCGCCGGGTGCTGCCGCAACAGGGGTCGGTGGGCCGGCCTCGTCAGTACTGCGGTCAGGCGTGCCGGCAGCGGGCCTACGAGCAGCGGTCGGCGACGGCGAAGGCCGGCCTCTCCGGCGACGTCGTGCTGGTGACCCGCTCCGAGCTCGACGGGCTGCAGGACCGGCTCTACCAGCTCCGCTGCGCACTCGAGGACGTGCAGACCCTGCTCAGCGAGCGACACACCAAGGCCGAGCTGGAGCGGACGCTCGCCGACCTGGTGCGCTCCACCGGGCGGCTCGACAAACTCTGGATCTCCGAACGCGCGAGCTGACCGGTGCGCGCTCCTCGGTACCGCCGCAGTCACCCTGATTCCGTCACCATGACGAAATCAGGGTGACCCGCCGCCCACCCGGACAGGGGAGACCGGCTCGGGACCATCCGGGAGGAGCGGCAGCCGGGACGGCTCAGCCGTCCTCCTCTTCCTCACCCTCGCCCTGCTCGACGCCGTCGTCCTGGTCGGAGTTGTTCGGCAGGTTGTCCTGCGAGGGGTCGTTCTCCTCGTTGGTGTCGGTGTTGACGCTCTCGTCGTCGGTCGTGCCGTCCCGCTGGTCCTGCCCGGACGCCGAGCAGGCGGTCATCGTCGCGCCGCCTCCGAACAGCGCCAGGGCGGTCATCAGTGCGGCGATCGGGCGTCGGAGTTGCATGCCCCCGACCCTAGGCAGCCCGCGGGATGTCCGCCCGTCGAGGGGTCGGAGCCGCCCCATCTTTCGTCACCGTGACGGAATGCGGGTGTGTCGGCGGACCGGGGAAGGGGTGCCGACACCGCCCGGCCGGACAGTCGAGGCGCCAGCGGGGCGGGGGCAGGTGGCGGGCCGGGTGTTCCGATCGGGGTTCGTCGTGGAGCGGGTCAGCGACGGGGAGCCGGGAGCCACGACCCGGCGGGACGACGGGCGGCGGCCGGCGGTGTCCGGCCCGGCCGGCTGAGCCGGACACCGCCAGCTCGCGCCGTTCGCCGCGGGATCCTCGGCACACGGCCCGAACGACAGCGGGTCCTGGGCGCGGACGACATCGCGCGAACGACGGCGGGTCCTGGGCGCGGACCTCGGACGCAGCGGATCCGCGACGACGACATCGCGGGAACGCGCCGTGGCGGACGGCATCCCGCCGGCCGGCCCAGGACCGCGTCGATCCGGGCCGTCGCGCCTCGGCCGACTGCACGGCCCCGCGGTGCCGATAATGCACATTATGTCAACTCAGGCCGCGGCCACCGGCTACCCGGGCGGTCAGCTCAGGACCAGGACGTCGTAGTCGCTGAACCTCCGGTCGGCGGTGACGAGCACGAATCTGCGCCGCACCGCCTGCGCGATGAGCATGCGGTCGAACGGGTCGTCGTGGTGTCTCGGCAGCGCGCCGGCGGCCAGGCCGTCCTCCACGGTGATCGGCAGCACGTCGAACCCGTGACGCTCGACCTCGTCAGCCAGGTCCTCCGGGACGGAGAGCTTGCCGAGCGCTGCCTTGATCGACATCTCCCACGCCGACGCTGCCGACACCGCCACCGACGTCGCCGGGTCGGAGATCGCCTCCCGCATGGCCGGGGTCAGCCGGTGGTCGTCAGCCAGCCACCACAGCAGCACGTGCGTGTCGAGCAGCAACGTCACGGGGCCGTGTCGCCGTGGAAGGCAGCGATCACGCTCTGCGGCGTCTCGTCGAAGTCGTCGGCGATCACCACCCGTCCCCGCCACGCGCCGGGCTCCCGCCGCCGCCGCGCCGGCACAACGGCCACCAGCCGCGCGACGGGCTTCCCGGCCCGGGCGATGACGACGTCCTCCCCCCGCTCGACCGCCTCCAGGAGGCGGGAGAGGTGGGTCTTCGCCTCGTGGACGTTGACCGTGCGCTCCATGACGACCATGATCCTTGGCTAAGCCGGACTAAGTCAATCGGGCCACCGATGAGTCGACCGGTGTGCGACGGTCTCCCCTCCGACGACACCCCAGCACAGGAGGTCCCGTGCCGAGCACCATCCGACCGATCATCGTCACCCCGGACGTCGACCGGCTGCACGCCTTCTACACCGGCGTCCTGGGCGCCACCGAGACGATGCGCTACCCCGACGACGGTCCGGTCTTCTACGTCGGCCTGCAGGTCGGCAGCTCGGAACTGGGCCTGTCCTCCGACGGTTCCGTCGTCCCCGGCGACCCCGGCCGGATGCTGCTGAGCATCGAGGTGGACGACGTCGACGCGCTGTTGCCGCGCGTGACGGAACTGGGCGGGCAGGCGCCCGGCCCGGCCAACGACATGCCCTGGGGTCAGCGGGTCGCACACGTCAAGGACCCCGACGGCAACGTCGTCAACCTGACCCAGACGCGCTGAGCCGCTCGTAGGGTCCCGGGGTGAGCAGCACCCGGGGCATCGTGCGTCCGTCGGCGATCCCCGACGTCTTTCGGCTGGAGCGGCTGGCGCCGTCGGAGGCCCTGGCCGACCTGGTCGCGCTGTACTGGCGGGTGTCATGGGAGCTGCCGCCCGGGACGAGCCACGAGTCCCTCGTGCTGTCCTACCCCGCGGTCAACCTGTCCTTCGAGCCCGACGGCGCCTGGGTGACCGGGCCGGTCTCGGGCACCTACCGGCGACCGCTCACCGGCGCCGCCACCGTCTCCGCGGTGCGGTTCCGGCCGGCGTCCTTCCGGTGCCTGGTCGACCGGCCGGTCAGCGAGCTGCGCGACCGTGTCGTGCCCGCCGAGGACCTGCTCCCCCTGCCGGCGGACCTGGCCGAGCGGGTCCGCGCCGCCGCGGACCTCGCGGCGGTCCGCGGGGTCCTCGAGCCGTGGCTGGCGACCCTGGCGCGCTCCCCCGTCGCCGACCGCGCCGCGCTGGACGCCGCCGTCGCGCTCATCGAGGCCGACCGGTCCATCACCCGCGTCGACCACCTCGCCGAGCGCACCGGCTACGGCGTCCGCCGGCTCCAGCGGGCCTTCGCCGACGCCGTCGGCCTGCCGGTCAAGCAGCTCATCCGGGCCGCCCGGCTGCGCGAGGTCGCCGAGCGGGCCCTCGTCGGGGACGTGGACTGGGCCGCCGTCGCGGCCGAGCTGGGCTACAGCGACCAGGCCCACCTGGTGCGCGACTTCACCGCCGCCGTCGGCACTCCCCCGGCCCGCTACGCGCGCGAGGCCGCCGGCGCAGCGGTGTCGCGTTCCTCCAAGACGGACGGCGGCCGGCTGCCTAGCGTCCGGACATGACCTCGACGCCCACCACGCTGCCCGCCCTGTACGACCGGCTCGAGGAGGCGGCCGGCGAGGCCCGCCGGATCGCCGCCGGTGCCGCCGGTGCCCCCCTGGACTCCCCCACCCCGGACGCCGAGTGGGACCTGCGCGCCCTGCTGGGCCACTGGGTGCTCTACAGCGCCCACGGCCTGGAGTGCCGCGCCCGGCGGGAGCCGATCCCCGAGGAGCTGACCACCCGCGACTTCACCGCGGACGCCGGCTGGCCGCAGCGCTACGCCGCCCAGCTGGACCGGGCGCTGGCCGCCTGGCGGGAACCGGCCGCGTGGCAGGGCACCGTCGACATCGGTGGCACGCCCGTCCCCGCGGAGACGGTCGCCGGGATGCTGGTCAAGGAGCTCGTCGTCCACGGCTGGGACGTCGCCCGGGCGACCGGCCAGCAGGTCCGGGTGGGCGAGGAGACCGCCCGCCTCGTCCTCGACCTGGTGGTGGAGCACGGGGAGCTGTTCCGCCAGTACGGCGGCTTCGCCGACGCGCTGGCCGTCGACGAGGCGACGCCGACGTTCGAGCGGGCGCTGCGGCTGTCCGGCCGCGACCCCGGCTGGCGCCCCTGACCCGCGCCGCGTCAGCGGCTGGAGACCGCGACCCGGACGCCGAGGGCGACCAGGACCGTGCCGCTGACCGCCTCGAGCCACCGGCGGATCCGCGGGCGGCGGAACCACGTCCCGGCCCGCGCGACGCCGGCTGCCAGGCCCAGGTAGAGCCCCGTCTCCAGAGTGATCTGCAGCAGGCCCAGCAGCGCCGTCGTCGCGAACACCGGGCCGTCGGCGGGGACGAACTGCGGATAGAAGGCGATCATGAACACGGCCGCCTTGGGGTTGGCCAGTTGCACGAGCAGGCCCTCGCCGACCGCCGTCCACCAGCGCCGGCGGCCGACCGGGGCGACCGCGGGGCCGGGCACGTCCGGCCGGCCGCGCTCCCGCCACGCCGCCCGCCAGGCGCGGACACCGAGCACCAGCAGGACGGCGGCGCCGACCACCCGGAGCACCAGGTAGGCGACCTCGGACGCGGCGACCAGCGCGGCGAACCCGGCGCCGGCGAACAGGGCCCACAGGTACAGGCCCGCCTCGAGGCCGAGGACGGTGGGCACCGCGCCGACGAGCCCGCGCAGGGCGGCCCGCCGGAAGACCAGCGCCATCGCCGGCCCGGGTGAGGCCGAGATGAGCAGCACCGCCAGCACGAAGGCCGGCAGCGAGGAGACCACGTCCACGGCCGGATGGTGACAGCCCCGGCCTCGGCCGGTCGACGGCTTTCCGCCGCCGAGCGGGCCATGAGCTGTGGCACCCCGTCGAGGTGGCAGCCCAGCGCGAAGGCGAGCTCGGGGCCGACGTCGTGGTAGCCCTCCGCGGCGACCTCTCCCCCGTCCGGCGCCGACGGTCCGAAGACGCCGGCGGCGACCACCCGGCCGAGCGCCGGGAGACGGCGCGGGTCGTCGTGTTCGCCGCCCTCGCCGGCAGCCTGTTCCGGCGTCGCGCCCGGAGAGGGGTTCTCGCTGCTGTTCGTGGTGGTCGTCGGCCGTTGACCGGGCCTTAGTTGGGGATAACGGTTCAATGGCCCGCGGGGGTCCGCTCACAGGTGGCTGCGGTTGACTCGCCGCCGTGGACGTCGTCGAGCGCTTCTGGACCCGGATCACCACCCCGGTCCCCGACCTGCCCACGGCGGTACTGCTGGCCACCCTGGCCGCGGCCGCCGTCGTCGTCCTCTCCCCCGCCCTGTGGCGCCCCGCCCGCACCGTCGTGACGATCGCCCACGAGGGCGCGCACGGCCTGGTCGCCCTCGCCGCCGGCCGCCGCCTGTCGGGGATCCGGCTGCACTCGGACACCTCCGGCCTGACCGTCTCGGCCGGCCGGCCCACCGGCCTCGGGATGGTGCTGACCTGCGCGGCCGGCTACACGGGGCCGGCGCTGTTCGGCCTGGGCGCGGCCGCGCTGCTGGCGTCCGGGCACGCGGTCGGGCTGCTGTGGGCGCTCCTGGCCCTGCTGGCGCTGCTGCTGGTGCAGATCCGCAACTGGTTCGGGCTGTGGGCGGTGCTGGTCACCGGCGGCGTGCTGCTCGCCGTGACCGCGTGGCTGCCGCCGGGCGGACAGGCCGCGTTCGCCGCCGCCGGGACCTGGTTCCTGCTGCTCGCCGCCCCGCGGACGGTGCTGGAGCTGCAGCGCGCGCGGCGCCGCCGCGGTGCACCCGACTCCGACGCCGACCAGCTGGCCCGGCTCACCCGCCTCCCGGCCCTGCTGTGGGTGGGGGTGTTCCTGCTGGTCGACGTCGGCGCCCTGCTGCTGGGCGGCTGGTGGCTGCTCGGCGAGCGCTGGGCCGGCTGAGCCGGCTCACTCCCGCCCGCGCCGCCGGGGCGCCGCACCCGCCGGCTGGCGCACCGGCTCGACCGGCGGTGCCGGCGGGATCTCGGCGACCACCTCGTCCTCGGCCACGGTCAGCCGCCGGCCGTGGTGGTGGACGTCGAGCGGCTCCCCCTCCGACACCCGGTAGCCGGCCTCGGTCGGGGTGACCGTCACCGTCAGGCAGCGGCCCTGGTAGTTGAGCCGGAAGCGCAGCCGGGAGATCCCCTCGGGCAGCCGCGGCGCGAAGGTCAGGTGCCCGTCGTGGTCGCGCATGCCGCCGAAGCCGGCCACCGCGACGGTCCAGCCGCCGGCCAGCGCGGCGATGTGCAGGCCGTGCCCGGAGTTGCCGTGCAGGTTCTGCAGGTCGGTGAGGGCCGCCTCGCCCCAGTAGTCGTGGGCGAGCTCGAGGTGCCCGGTCTCGGCCGCGACGACGGCCTGCGGCGCAGCCGACAGGGAGGAGTCGCGCACCGTGCGCGCCTCGTAGTACGCGAAGTCGGCGACCTTCTCCTCGTGGGTGAACGCGTCGCCGCGCAGGTGCAGGGCCATGACCAGGTCGGCCTGCTTGACCACCTGCTTGCGGTAGATGTCGAAGTACGGGTAGTGCAGCAGCAGCGGGTAGCAGTCCGGGGGCGTGCTCTCGAAGTCCCACTCCTCGTGGTGGGTGAAGGCGTCGGACTGCATGTGCACGCCGTGCCGGGTGTCGTAGGGCACGGCCATCAGGGAGGCCGCCCGCAGCCAGGTGTCGAGCTCGGCGTCGGTCACGTCCAGCCGCCCGGCGACGTCGGGCTGGCGCTTGACCGCCGCCGCCGCCTCCCGCAGGTTGCGCTGGGCCATCAGGTTGGTGAAGACGTTGTTGTCGACCACGGCGGTGTACTCGTCGGGACCGGTGACGCCGTCGATGCGGAACCCGTGCTCGTCGTCGAAGTGCCCCAGGGACGCCCACAGCCGCGCGGTCTCGATGAGCAGCTCGGCGCCGTGGTCCCGGTCGAACTCCTCGTCCTCCGTGGCGTTGTGGTAGCGGACGACGGCATCGGCGATGTCGGCGTTGATGTGGAAGGCCGCCGTCCCCGCCGGCCAGTAGCCCGAGGTCTCCTCGCCACGGATGGTCCGCCAGGGGAAGGCCGCCCCGTGCAGGCCGAGAACCCGGGCCCGCTCACGCGCGAGGTCCAGGGTGGAGTGCCGCCAGCGCAGCGCGTCGCGGGCCGCCTCGGGCGCGATGTAGGTGAGCACCGGCAGCACGTAGGTCTCGGTGTCCCAGAAGGTGTGCCCGTCGTAGCCCGGGCCGGTCAGCCCCTTGGCCGGGATCGGCTGCCGCTCGGCGCGCAGCCCGGCCTGCAGCACGTGGAAGACGCCGACCCGCACCGCCTGCTGCAGCTCGTCGTCCCCCTCGACCTCCACGTCGGCGTGCGCCCAGTGCGCGTCGAGCACCTCACGCTGCTCGCGCACCAGCCGCTCGAACCCGGCGAGCTTGGCCGTCGCCAGCGCACCCTCGACCTGGTCGCGCAGGGCCGCCGCCGACCGGCGGGAGGACCACCCGTAGGCCAGGTACTTGACCATCGTGACCGCCGACCCCTGCGGCAACCGCGCGGCCAGGGTGAACCGGGCGAGGTCCTCCCCCGCCTCGATGTCCTCGGTGGAGCTGTCGGGCACCTCGACGACGTGGTCCATCCCGGCGGCCAGGCGCAGCTTGCTGCGACGGGTGCGGTGCACGAGCACGGCCCGCTGGCCGCGGGCCACCGCCATCTCGCTGACCAGCGGATGGGCCAGTGCGGCGGCCGCCCGCGGGTCGTCGGCCTCGCTGCCGCTGTCGATCGGCTCGTTGGCCAGCAGGTCCGACTGCAGCGCGACGTAGAGGTCGCCGCGGCCGTCGGTGCACTCGACGCGGTACTCGATGGCGGCGATGGACCGGCGACGCAGCGAGACCAGTCGGGTGCTCGTGACGCGGACCGTGCGCCCGTTCGGGGAGCGCCACTCGGTGGTGCGGCGCAGCAGCCCGCGGCGCAGGTCGAGGGTGCGGCGGTGGTCGATGATCTCGCCGTAGTCCAGGTCGAGCGGGGTGTCGCCGACCAGCAGCCGGATCAGCTTGCCGTCGGTCACGTTGACCACGGTCTGCCCCTGCTCGGGGAAGCCGTAGCCGGCCTCGGCGTAGGGCAGCGGCCGCTCCTCGAAGAAGCCGTTGAGGTAGGTGCCCGGCACGACGACCGGCTCCCCCTCCTCGAACGAGCCGCGCATGCCGATGTGCCCGTTGGCCAGGGCGAACACCGACTCGTGCACGGCCAGCGACGCGTGGTCGAGGCCGATCTCGGTGAGCGCCCACGGCTCGACGGGGAAGCTCGGCCGTCCCTCGGTCATGACCCGCCCTCCAGCAGCTGCGCCAGGTCGGTGACGACGACGTCCGCGCCGTTCGCCCGGAGCGCCTCGGCCTGGCCCACCCGGTCGACACCGACGACGTGGCCGAACTGCCCCGCACGGCCGGCCGCCACACCCGCCAGGGCGTCCTCGAACACCGCGGCGGCGGCCGGGTCGACCCCGAGCTCCCGGGCGGCGGCGAGGAAGGTGTCCGGCGCGGGCTTGCCGCGCAGCTGCTGGTCGGCGGCGACGACGCCGTCGACCCGGGTGTCGACCAGGTCGGCGAACCCGCCGGCCGACACCACGTCCCCGCCGTTGCGGGATGCGGTCACCACGGCGGTGAGCAGCCCCGCGTCCTTGACCGCCCGCAGGTAGCGCACCGACCCGGGGTAGACCTCGACGCCGTGCTCGGCCAGTTCGGCCAGCACCAGGTCGTTCTTGCGCAGGCCGACACCGTGCACCGTCTCGGCGTCGGGCGGGTCGTCCGACGTGCCCTCCGGCAGCGTGATGCCACGGCTGGCCAGGAAGTCGCGGACCCCGTCGAGGCGGGGCTTGCCGTCGACGTAGCGGTTGTAGTCGTCCTGGGTGAACTCCGGTGCCGACGGGTCCCGCCGGCGCAGGAACTCGTCGAACGTGCGCTTCCAGGCCGCCATGTGGACCGTCGCGGTCCGGGTCAGGACGCCGTCGAGGTCGAACAGGCAGGCGCGGATGGAGTCCGGGAGTCCGAGCACGGCCCGACGCTACCGGCGCCCGGGGTCGCGCGTCGGACGGGAAACCCCTGCTCACCGGCGGACGGCCCCGCCCCGGCCCCCGCCGGGTCCACCGCGCGCCCGCGCGTGGCCGGAGGCAGGGGGCCGGTGACGGGCGAGGGGCGGGGAGGGCGGGGTCCTCCTAAGGTCGGCGGCGGACGCGGGGCACCCGCCCCGCGGAGGACCGAGGAGAGGACCCCATGGCCGACCGCCCGACGCCGCCCGACCCCTTCGACTTCCTGCCGCAGGTGCCCGGCTTCGAGGTGACCAGCAGCGACTGCAGCGACGGGCAGCCGCTGCCCATGCCGCACGTCAGCGGGGTCATGGGGGCCGGAGGTGAGGACCGCTCGCCGCAGCTGTCCTGGTCGGGCTTCCCGGAGGGGACGCGGAGCTTCGCGGTCACCGTCTACGACCCCGACGCGCCCACCCAGAGCGGCTTCTGGCACTGGGCGGTGGCGAACATCCCGGCCACGGTCACCGAGCTGCCCAGCGGCGCCGGCGCCCGGGACGGCTCCGGATTGCCCGAGGGAGCGGTGCAGCTGCGCAACGACGCCGGGTTCCCCGGCTACGTGGGCGCCGCTCCCCCGGCCGGGCACGGCCCGCACCGCTACTTCATCACCGTGCACGCCGTGGACACCGAGACCCTGGACGTCACGCCCGACACCACGCCCGCCGTCCTCGGCTTCAACCTGTTCGGCCACACACTCGGACGGGCGACCCTGGTGGCCACCTACGTACAAGACTGACTCCACCGGGTGAGGAACACGCAGCACTTCATTGAGAACTGAAGCTTCTCTCACGTAGCGGGCGCACGATGACGGCATGCCGGCGGTCGCGTCACACCGATCCGGCTCCCGGCGTGCCCGTGGCGCGTCCGCGCTGGTCGTCGCGCTGGTGGGCGTCCTGCTCGTGGCCGCCTGGCCCGCTCCGCCCGCGGCGGCGACGGCGGTGTCGTCGGCGGACGCGGTCGCGGCCGCCGCGGCCGCCTTCGGCGACACCGGCACGCTGGCCGTCGTCGTCGCCCCGCAGCAGACCCCGCTGACCGGCCTGACCGCCCGGGCGATCGAGGCGCGCACCACCCGGCTGGCCGCCGCCAGCGCGGACAACGGGCAGGGCGACCGGGTCTTCCCCACCGCGTCGCTGGTCAAGCTGTTCCTCGCCGAGGGCGTCCTGGCCCGGGCCCGCGCGGGACAGGTGGCCCTCACGCCCGACGACCTCGGCACGCTCCAGCGGATGATCGCCCGGTCCTCGGACCCCGCCGCGTCCGCGGTGTGGACGCGCTTCGACGGCCCCGGGCTCGTGCGGGACGTCGCGGCCCGCTACGGACTGACCCGCACCGCGCCACCCCGCGTCCTCGGCGAGTGGGGCGAGGCGACCACGACCGCGCGCGACCTCGCCCGGTTCCTCGCCCTGCTGCCCGTCGTCCCGCACCCGGACGACGCCGCGACCCTCACCGGCTGGATGCGGGAGGCGACCCCGGTCGCCGCGGACGGTTTCGACCAGCGGTTCGGGACCTTCGGGACCCTGCCCGGGACGCCGGCGGTCAAGCAGGGCTGGATGTGCTGCGTCGGCGGCCAGCGGCACCTGCACTCGGTCGCCGTCCGCGACGGGCAGGTCGTCGTGCTGCTCAGCGAGGTGCCGCGCTCGGTCGGCTGGAACGCCGGCCGGGCGGCGCTGACGGCGGCCGCCGCGGCCCTCGCCGCACTCCCGCCGGGGTCCTGAGCCCGGTCAGTCCCCGGCCGCGGCCGGCCCGGCCACCCCGACGGTGGCCAGCCGGGCGAACCCCACCCGCTCGTACACGCGGGCCACGTCGTCGTCCCCGGCGACGAGGAAGACCAGGTCGGCCGTCTCCCGGGCGTGCGCGGCCAGGGCGGATGCCACCGCCGCGCCCAGGCCGCGGCCGCGGAACCGGGGCAGCGTCGCCACCCCGGTGATCTCGCTGACCTCGGAGCCCCCGATGTCGACCGGGTGGTGGGCGCCGACGGCGACCGGGTCGCCGTCCTCGACGGCCACCAACATCACCGTGCGCCCGCTGGCGATCCGCTCCCGCAGCACCGCCGTCCGGGGCGACTGCGGCGCCGCCACCGCCGGCTCCTCCCCCACGTCGGCGCGCGGCCCGGGGTGGGCGAAGGCGATCGACGCGAGCCGCTGGTAACGCGGCAGCTCGGGGTCGTCGGCGCCCACGAGGTAGAGCCGCACGCCGTGCGGGAGCAGCAGCTCGACCGGGTCGGCGGCGACCAGCAGCGGGGACTCCTCCACGACGAGGCCGGCCGCCCGCACGGCCGCCGCGGCCGACGGCGTGCACTCGCAGACCCACTCGAGCGCCACCGGCAGCCCGGACCGCTGCTGCAGCGCGACCGCGGCACCGACGTCCTCGGCCGTGACCGGCTCCCCCGCCCGCGGCCGGGCCGGGTGGGGCCAGTCCGGGTCGCCCACCGGCACGTCGAAGGCCCCGGCGGCCTCGATCCGGGCATCCGGGAGCGGCGCGGCGGCGAAGTACCGCTCGATGCACTCGAGCAGCCCCGGTGAGGTGGGCACACGCGCACCCTAGACGGGGGCAGCCGGGCGGTGCCGCGACGGCGGTGCGCCGGCCCCCGCGGGCCACCCGGGCGGGTGAGCGCACGGAGCCGGACGGCACGATGGGCACCGTGACGGCAGGGACACGACACCAGGTCTCGCCCTACGCGGTGTTCGACCGCGACTCGTGGCGAGCCCTCGCGGCGGGCACCCGGCTGCCGCTGGACGAGGAGCAGCTGCGCGCGCTGGCCTCACTCGGCGACCGCATCGACCTCGACGAGGTGGCCACGGTCTACCTGCCGCTGGCCGGGTTGCTGCGGCTGCACGTGGAGGCCAGCCGGCGGCTGTGGGCGGCGCGCAGCGAGTTCCTCGGCGACGCCACGGCCAAGGTCCCCTACGTCATCGCGGTGGCCGGGAGCGTCGCCGTCGGCAAGAGCACCACCTCCCGCCTGCTCCAGACGCTGCTCGCCGCCGGGCCCGGGGCGCCGCGGGTGGACCTGGTCACCACCGACGGGTTCCTGCTGCCCAACGCCGCGCTCGAGGCCCGCGGGCTGCTGGGCCGCAAGGGCTTCCCCGAGAGCTACGACCGGCGGGCGCTGCTGCGCTTCCTGGCCGACGTGAAGTCCGGGCGCGGCGAGGTCAGCGCCCCGCTCTACGACCACCAGTCCTACGACGTCGTCCCGGGAGCGCGCCAGGTCGTCGACCGGCCCGACATCCTCGTCCTGGAGGGGCTCAACGTCCTGCAGGCCGGACGGCGGGCCGACGGCAGCGCGCCCGAGGTCTTCCTCTCCGACTACTTCGACTTCTCGGTCTACGTCGACGCCGCCGAGGCCGACATCCAGCGCTGGTACGTGGACCGGTTCCTGGCCCTGCGCCGGACGGCGTTCCAGGACAGCTCGGCCTACTTCCACCGGTTCGCCGACCTCACCGACGAGCAGGCCCGGGAGACCGCGCTGGGGATCTGGGCGGCGGTGAACGGACCCAACCTGCGCAGCAACATCGTCCCGACGCGCTCGCGGGCCCGGCTGGTGCTGCAGAAGTCGGCCGACCACGCGGTGCGGCGGGTGCTGCTGCGCAAGATCTGAGCCGGCTCCTCCCCCACCCCGGCGCCCGTGCCCGGCCGGGCGAGAGTTGCCCATCCGGACGGGTGACCTCGTGAGGTGTCTCACCTGACAGGGGTCCGTGGCGCGCGCACACTCGGCGTCGTCCAGTGACCGGACACACACCCTGAGTGATCCCGGCGATGCCCGCCGGGCCGAGCGGAGAGATCCCATGTGCTCCCACGTACCGACCTGCCCGGACTCCACCAGCGACCTGCGCGACCTCGCCACCGTCGTCAGCAGCCACCCCGAGCAGGGCTGGAGCCTGCTGTGCAACGGCGTCGTCCTCTTCGACGACGACGGTGAACTGCTGCCCGACGGCCGCACGGTCGTCGCGCACCGCGCCTGGCGGGCACCGCGGCTCGCCGTCTCCTGAGCCGCCGGCTCCCCCCTCGTCGCGGGTCCTGGGCGCGCCGCTGACGCGGCGGCTGTGTTGGGGATAACGGTAGAACTGGAGGACGACGGTCGCGCGTGGCGCCCGGCCTCGGTGACCGGGCGCCACACGCGGTCGGACGGCGCTCAGGCCTGGGCACCCGCCGGCACGGCGTCGGCCGCCGTGCCCAGGTCGTCCGGGGCGCCCTCGCCGCGGTCGGGCACCCGCGCGGCCGGGCCCGGTGCCGGCTCGGGTTCGGCGAACGCCTCCGGCGGTGGGCAGGAGCACACCAGGTTGCGGTCGCCGTAGGCCTGGTCGATCCGGCGGACCGGGCTCAGGTACCCGCGGTCGCGCAGCGCCGGGACCGGGAAGACGGCGACCTCGCGGGGGTAGGGCCGGGCCCACTCCCCCGCCACCATGCGCAGCGTGTGCGGCGCGTTGCGCAGCGGGTTGTCGGTCCGGTCGTACTCGCCCGAGGCGACCCTCTCGATCTCCCGGCGGATGGTGACCATCGCCTCGACGAACCGGTCGAGCTCGTCCTGGTCCTCGCTCTCGGTCGGCTCCACCATCAGCGTCCCGGCCACGGGGAAGCTCATCGTCGGGGCGTGGAACCCGAAGTCCACCAGCCGCTTGGCGATGTCGTCGTTGGTGATCCCGGTGGCCTTGGTGAGCGGCCGGATGTCGAGGATGCACTCGTGGGCCACCAGCCCGCCGGCCCCGGTGTAGAGCACCGGGTAGTGCTCGCGCAGCCGGGCGGCCAGGTAGTTGGCCCCCAGGATGGCGTGCTCCGTGGCGCGGGTCAGCCCGTCGGGGCCCATGAGCCGCAGGTAGGCCCAGGAGATCGGCAGGATGCCGGCCGACCCCCACGGCGCGGCCGACACCGTCGGGCCGTCCGAGCCGGTGTCCACGAGCGGGTGCCCGGGCAGGAACGGCACCAGGTGGTCGCGGACGCCGATCGGCCCCACCCCCGGCCCGCCGCCGCCGTGCGGGATGCAGAAGGTCTTGTGCAGGTTGAGGTGGCTGACGTCGGAGCCGAACCGGCCCGGCCGGGCCAGCCCGACCATCGCGTTGAGGTTGGCCCCGTCGACGTAGACCTGGCCGCCGGCGTCGTGCACCGCGGCGCAGATCTCCTGGATCTCGGTCTCGAACACCCCGTGCGTCGACGGGTACGTGATCATGATCGCGGCCAGCCGGTCGGCGTGCTGGCCGATCTTGCCCCGCAGGTCGGCGACGTCGACGTTGCCGGCCTCGTCGCAGGCCACCACGACCACCCGCATGCCGGCCATGACCGCGCTGGCGGCGTTCGTGCCGTGCGCCGACGACGGGATGAGGCAGACGTCGCGGTGCTCCTCCCCGCGGGAGCGGTGGTACCCGCGGATGGCCATCAGCCCGGCGAACTCCCCCTGCGAGCCCGCGTTGGGCTGCACGCTGACCGCGGCGTAGCCGGTGATCTCGGCCAGCGCGGTGCACAGCTCGTCGATCAGCTGCCGGAAGCCGCGCGCCTGCCCGGCCGGGGCGAAGGGGTGCAGCTGGGCGAACTCCGGCCAGCTGATCGCCGCCATCTCGACCGCGGAGTTCAGCTTCATCGTGCACGAGCCCAGCGGGATCATCGTGCGGTCCAGCGCGAGGTCCTTGTCCGACAGCGACCGCAGGTACCGCATGAGCGCGGTCTCCGACCGGTGCGCGGAGAACACCGGGTGGGTGAGGAACGGCGTGCGGCGGCGCAGCTCCGCGGGCAGCGCGTCCGCGCCGCCGTCCTCCAGCGCCGCGTCCTCCGCCGGGACGCCGAAGGCCTCGGCGACCGCGCGCAGGACCTCCGGCGTCGTCGTCTCGTCGCAGGCCACCCCGACGGTGTCGGCGTCCACCAGCCGCAGGTTGATCCGCCGGTCGGCCGCGGCGGCGACCACCTCGGCGGCGCGGCCGGGCACCCGGGCCTGCACGGTGTCGAAGAACTCCTCGTGCACGACGTCCACCCCGCCGGCACGCAGCCAGGCCGCGAGCGCCTGCGCGCTGCGGTGCACGCGGGCGGCGATGGCGGTGAGCCCCTCGGCCCCGTGGTAGACGGCGTAGGCGCCGGCCATGACGGCCAGCAGCACCTGGGCGGTGCAGATGTTGCTGGTGGCCTTCTCCCGCCGGATGTGCTGCTCGCGGGTCTGCAGCGCCAGCCGGTAGGCGACGTCGCCGTCGGCGTCCACCGACACCCCGACCAGCCGGCCGGGCAGCTGGCGGGCCAGCCCCTCGCGCACGGACAGGTACCCGGCGTGCGGGCCGCCGTAGCCCATGGGGACGCCGAACCGCTGGCTGCTGCCGCAGGCGACGTCGGCGCCCCACTCCCCTGGCGCCTCCAGCAGCGTGAGGGCGAGCAGGTCGGCGGCCACGACCACCGCCGCGCCGCCCTCGTGGGCGGCGGCGGCCAGCGCCCGGTGGTCCCGGACGGCGCCGCTGGCCCCCGGGTGGGAGAGCAGCACGCCGAACGCGCCGGCCTCGGGCAGGTCGGCCGGCCACCCGGCGGACAGGTCGGTGACGTGCAGTCGGATGCCCAGCGGCTCGGCGCGGGTCTGCAGGACCGCGAGGGTCTGCGGCAGCGTGTCGGCGTCGACGACGAACACCGCGTCCGGCTTCGCCCGCCCGGCCCGCCGGACGAGGGTCATCGCCTCGGCGGCCGCGGTGGCCTCGTCGAGCATGGACGCCCCGGCCACCGGCAGCCCGGTGAGGTCGGCGACCATCGTCTGGAAGTTGATCAGCGCCTCGAGCCGGCCCTGGCTGATCTCGGGCTGGTAGGGCGTGTAGGCGGTGTACCAGGCGGGGTTCTCCAGGATGGTGCGCGAGATGACCGCCGGCGTGACCGTCCCGGAGTACCCGAGCCCGATCATCGAGGTGTAGACGTCGTTGGCCGCGGCGCGTTCGCGCAGCAGCCGCAGCACGGTGGCCTCGTCGGCGGCCGGCGGCAGGTCCATCGGCGTCCGGTCACGCACCCCCTCGGGCACGGCGGCGTCGACCAGCGACCGGAGCGAGGGGTGGCCGACGGCGGCGAGCATCGCCTCGGTCTGGTCCCCCCGCGGGCCGATGTGCCGGCCGGCGAAGGACCCGGCGGGGTCCAGGGAGCTCAGTGCGGGAAGGGGCTCACGGGCACGGTCCGCCATTACCACGACGCTACCAGCGCGCGGTCCGCGTCAGCCGGACCGCCCGGGGCGGTGCCGGCCCCTCAGCCGGCGGCGCGGCGGCGACGGCGCAGCGAGAGCTCGTCGTCGGCGGGGTGCACCGGGCCGCCGTCGAGGCGCTCGGCGGGCAGCTCGGCGATGTCACCGGAGAGCTCGCGCAGCGCACCGGAGACGGCGATGCCGAAGACACCCTGGCCGCCGGCGAGCAGGTCGACGACCTCCTCGGCGGAGGTGCACTCGTACACCGTCGCACCGTCGGAGAAGAGGGTGACGTTGGCGAGGTCCTTGATGCCGCGGTTGCGCAGGTGGTCGACGGCCTTGCGGATGTTCTGCAGGGACACCCCGGTGTCCAGCAGCCGCTTGACGACCTTCAGCACGAGGATGTCGCGGAAGGAGTACAGCCGCTGTGTCCCGGACCCGGTGGCACTGCGCACCGACGGCGCGACCAGTCCGGTACGGGCCCAGTAGTCCAGCTGGCGGTAGGTGATGCCGGCAGCGGCACACGCCGTCGGGCCGCGGTACCCGACGAGGTCGGTGTCGACCTCGTCGTAGGACGGTGCCCCGACGGCGGCGTCGCTGAAGAGCTGACCCTGGGAGCCCTTGCTCTGGTCGCTCACGTCAGCGTCCTCCTCTGCGTCCCGCAGCACCTCACCGCGGGGACCCCGGTGGTCCACACTGTCACGTCACTGCACGTCCGAGCCGTGTCGAGTCCCACGTGTCACACCGGTGTTGTTCGCCGACCGTAAGCCGGGGCCAGGGGTCGGTCAACTGAGGCGAGCGGCGTGTCGCTGCACTCACCCATCAGAGGGGTATCGGCAGGTCTGGACCTCGACTTGAGTCCAGACGCAGGGTGAACAGGCAGCCTCAGGGAGTTCCGCCGGAGCCGGATCCGGCGCCGAAGTCCTCCGGGGAGATCTGGTCCAGGAACTCCCGGAACTTCTCCACCTCGTCCTCCTGCTCGTCGGGGATCTCGATCCCGACCTCGTCGAGCAGGTCCTCGGCGCCGAAGATCGGCGCGCCGGTCCGGACGGCGAGGGCGACCGCGTCCGAGGGGCGGGCGCTGACCACCCGCTCGTCGCCGAACACCAGTTCGGCGATGTAGATGCCGTCGCGCATCTCGGTGATGTTGACCGCCTCGAGCGTCGCGCCGAGCGCGCGGACGACGTCCTTGAGCAGGTCGTGGGTCATCGGCCGGGCCGGCCGCACCCCCTGCTGCTCGAACGCGATCGCGGCGGCCTCCACCGCGCCGATCCAGATGGGCAGGTACCGCTCCCCCTGCGTCTCCTTGAGCAGCAGGATCGGCTGGTTCCCGGGCAGCTCGACCCGGACCCCGACGACTCTCAGTTCCTGCACGGGAGGGCTCCCTCAGCTGCGGCCCGGACGGGCGGTGGATCGGTTCTGGCGGCTGGTGGACGGATCGGCGCACCGGCCCGGGGGCTCGGGGACCGACCCGGACCACGGTACGCCCGAGTCAGGGACGCAGGAGGTCCCGCAGGCGCGCCTCCAGCAGGGCCCCGTGCAACTGCGCCGACAGGCTGGCCAGCTCGCGCAGCTTCTCGGTGGCCCGGGTCCGGGCCTCCTCCGACCGGGCGCGCAGCACCGGCGCGACCAGCTGCTCGACCAGCCCGGCCTCGCGCTCGGCGCCGTTCTGGTACACGCGCAGGTGGCGAGGCTCGATGCCGTGCCGGGCCAGGCCCGCCGCCGCGCGGGCGATCGGCAGGTCCGCCGCGGCGTGGCGCCCCTCGGCGTCCGGGGCGAGCAGACCGAACTGCACGCAGGCCGCGAGCTGTCCCGGCTCCAGTCCGGCTGCCTGCGCGAACTGCTCCGGCGGCAGGCTGCCGGCTCCGGCCCCCGCCGTCGGCGCCTCGGCGGCCGGCGCCCCGGACCCGGGCAGCGGCTCGCCGCGGTCGAGGGCGTCGAGGTGCTCCTTGATGACCCGCAGCGGCAGGTAGTGGTCGCGCTGCGCGGCCAGGACGTACCGCAGCCGGGCCACGTCGGCCGAGGAGAACTTCCGGTAACCCGACGGCGTGCGCTGCGGGTGGACGAGGTCCTCGGACTCCAGGTACCGGATCTTGCTGATCGTCACGTCGGGGAAGTCGTCGCGGAGGACGGTCAGCACCTCCCCGATGGTGAGGCGAGGGGTGTGCTGGTCGTCGGCGTCCCCGAACGCACTCGCGCGCGAGGTCACCGCGGTCACCCTGCCGTCGCTGCCGCGGGGACCGGGTCCCCGTCCGGGAGCGAGCCCGCCGGCGCCGTCACGAGCGAGGTGCGGGCTCGCCCGTCCGCGGACCGGTGAGGTACACCAGCCGGAACTTGCCGATCTGCACCTCGTCGCCGCCGGCGAGGGTCGCGACGTCGACCGGCTCGCGGTTGACGTAGGTGCCGTTGAGGCTGCCCACGTCGTGCACGGAGAACCCGCCGCCCTCGCGGTGGAACTCCACGTGCCGGCGGCTGACGGTGACGTCGTCGAGGAAGATGTCGCTGTCGGGGTGCCGGCCGGCGGTGGTCACGTCCTGGTCGAGCAGGAAGCGGCTGCCCGCGTTCGGCCCGCGCTTGACGACCAGCAGCGCCGACCCGGCCGGGAGCGACTCGATGGCGCCGGCGTGGGCGTCGGCCTCGGTGACCTCCGGCGTCTCCGCGGAGTCCTCGCCACCGACCTTGGGGATGACGCTGGTGGACTCGCCGATCCGCTCCTGGGACAGCGCCGCGCCGCACTGCGCGCAGAAGCGACTGCCCTCGGGGTTGTTGTGGCCACAACGAGTGCAGTGCACGTCTGTCTCCTCCGGTGCAGGGGGTGGCACCGCCGCGGACCTGGGGGTCGTCGGGCGGCCGGCAGACGACGGGCCGGACGGCCCGTCGCGGGTCGGCCGCCGTGTGGGTCACGGCGGGCCGTGGGTCATGGAACCAGCGGCCGACCCGAGGGTCAACCGAGGGTCCAGGGTGAGGCTGGCGTCGCCCTCAGCAGGCGGCGCGGCCCCTCGCCCCCGGGAAGCATAGTGATCGCCGTCGGGGGGCAGGCGGGTCAGGGGACCGGCTCGCCGACGGGTGCCGGCCGCGGCGCCGGAGGCCGGGCCGGACCCGCCGGGCGGGGTCAGGAGGCGTCGACGAGCGCCTGGTAGGCGGCGGCGTCCAGCAGGGCCTCGGTGGGGTCGCCGGCCCCCTCCGGGAGGGCGATCTCCACCAGCCAGCCGGCGCCGTAGGGGTCGGCGTTGATGGTCTCCGGCGCGTCGGCCAGCACCTCGTTGACCGCCGCGACCACCCCCGCGACCGGCGAGTAGACGTCCGACACCGACTTGGTCGACTCCACCTCGCCGATCGGGTTGCCCGGCGCCACCTCGTCCCCCACCTGCGGCAGCTGCACGAACACGATGT
Organism: Geodermatophilus sp. SYSU D00697; assembly: GCF_054050175.1. Lineage (NCBI taxonomy): Bacteria > Bacillati > Actinomycetota > Actinomycetes > Geodermatophilales > Geodermatophilaceae > Geodermatophilus > Geodermatophilus sp. SYSU D00697. The sequence continues at coordinate 21,693 of NZ_JBJGYV010000014.1, read as the reverse complement.
CGCCCAGCGCGTCCTGGGCGTGGTCGGTGATGCCCACCCGGACGACGGTCGCCGCGCCCTCCCCGTCCTGGAGCAGGGCCCACTCGTGCTGCTCGGTGTAGCGGCGGTCGTCGGGGGTGGTCATGCGGCGTCGTCTCCAGTCGTGGGTGGGGTGGTGGGCCGGCCGGGTCAGTCGTCGTCGGCGTCCGGCGAAGCGTATTGAGGCGTGTCGAGGGGCCGCAACGCGTCCACGACGACCCGGTCGGACTGGGCGATCTCCACCGAGCCGCCCTGTCGGCCGACCCGGTCCACCACGCCGCCGGGGATGCTCATCGCGGTCTCCAGGTCCTGCGGGGAACCGATGACGACGACCTCGTAGGGGCTGGTGACCGGCTGTCCGTCCACGCGCAGCGCCCCCGGCTCGCCGGTGACCGCGGTGGACACACCGACCCGGACGCCGTCGATCTCCATGGTCTCCGCACCGGCCCCGCGCAGCTCCTGGACCGCGTCGAGCAGGTCGGCCACCCGCACCTGGCCCTCGGGGTCGCGGATGTCCATGACCAGGCCGGGCCCCTGTGCGGCGACCGTGCCGTTGAGGATGCCGAGGGCCTCGGCCCGCTGCCGGGCCTCCTCCAGGGCGGCCTCGGACTGGCTGTCGGAGTTGTTCAGGTCCCGCAGCGCGGCCCGCTGGTCGGCGATCTGGGCGCGCAGCCGGTCCTCGCTGGCGTTGAGCTCGTCGAGGATGCGCACCAGGTCCTCCTCACGCGCACCGGTGAGGTCCTCGTCGGTGCCGGTGTTGCGCACCTGGACGGCGAAGGCGAACCCCAGCAGCAGGGTCAGGACGCCGATGAGCAGCGCCGCCAGGGGATCCCGCCGGCGCCTGCTCGCGGCAGCGGGAGCGGGCGACTGCGGCTCCCCCGGCGCGCCCGCACCGGCCGGCTCGGGCTCCCCCGGCGCGCCCGCACCGGCGGGCTCGGGCTCCCCCGGCGGGTCGTCCGGCGCGCCGTCCGCCGAGGCCGGGGGCTCGCCCGCACCGGCGGCCGTCGCACCGGGCGTGGGCGCGTCGGCCGGTTCCGGCGGGGCGGCGTCGGCGGGCGGCTCCGCGTCGCCGGGAGAGCCGTCGGACGAGCCGCCGGCAGCGCCCTCGACAGCGTCCTCCGGCGACGGCGGCCGGGCGTCGTCCGGGACCGGGGCGTCCGGCTCGGGAGCCGGACGGTCGTCGCCGCTCATGCCCGGAACACGTGCCGCCGGATGGCGGCGGCGTTGCCGAAGATGCGGATGCCGAGGACCACGACGACCGCGGTGGACAGCTGCGCGCCCACGCCCAGCTGGTCGCCGAGGAAGACGATCAGCGCCGCCACGACCACGTTCGAGACGAAGGAGATGACGAACACCTTCGCGTCGAAGATGCCGTCGAAGCGGGCGCGCACACCGCCGAAGACCGCGTCGAGGGCGGCGACCACGGCGATCGGCAGGTAGGGCTGCAGCCAGAGCGGGACCGTCGGGTCGAACACCAGCCCGAGGACGACACCGACCGCGAGGCCGAGGATGGGGATCACGGTCAGCCTCCCGGGCTGGGCTCGGGAGCCGGCGCGGCGGGCTCCTCGGACACCGGGGTGGCGGAACGGAGCTCCGGCGAGCTCCCGGCGGGCAGGGACAGCTCGTCCTCCTGGGCGAACTCGAAACGCAGGCCGAACGACTCGGAGATCGAGGCGAGGGCCACGACCTCGGGGCTGGCCAGGAATCGGGACCGCAGGGTGTCCGGGTCGCCGATGGCGCTGACCAGGTAGGGGTTGGTGACCGGACGGAAGTCGACGAGGACGGCCTCGCCGGCGAACCGGATGGCGGTGACCGGGCCCAGCCGCCGGTCGTTGATGCTGACCGCCTCGGCGCCGGCCGCCCACAGGGCGTTGACCACCACCTGCAGGTCGCCGTCGTGCACCTGCCCGCGGGGGTCCTCCTCCCCCGCCCCGCCCACCGGGTCGGCGTCGGCGTCGGGCTCGGCGTCGGCCAGGGTGACCAGCAGACCCGGGCCGGTCACCGGCACGACGGCGGCGGCCGTCTCGGCGCCGGCCAGCTCCTCGCGCACCCGCTGGCCGACCGTCGTGGCGGCGAGCGCGTCGTCGCGGGCAGTGGAGAGGTCGGCGCGCAGCTGCTCGAGCTGCGCGGTCAGCTCGTCGTTGGTCCGCGACTCCTGCGCGATGTCGGCCACCAGCGCCTCGCGCACCTCCTCGCGGCCCTGCGCCCCGGCGGCGGCCTGGTCGTAGGTGACCGCGGCGAGGACGCCGGCGATCGCGAGGACGAGGGCGACCGCCACCTGCCCGCGGCGCCGCCGCGACGCCGGCGGCACGCCCTCGGCCGCCTCGCGGGCGGCCCGGGCCTCGGCGGCCTGGCGGTAGGCGGGGTCGAGGGTCTCGGCCAGCACCTGGTCGAGCAGGGAGGCGCCCAGCGAGCGCGGCCCACCGCCGCGCTGCAGGGTGGAGGTCACGGCGCGGCTCCGGCACCGGCCCGCTCGGCGCGCACGATGCCGACCACCTGGACGACGTAGAACAGGCCGGCCAGGACGTAGAGCGTCCCGCCCCAGATGGTGAACGCGTACGCGATCGGCTGGGCCACTGCGACCACCGGCCCGTCGCCGTCGGCGAGCAGCAGCAGGGGGAAGGCGTAGAGCAGGTTGAACGTCGCCGCCTTGCCCAGGTAGTGCACCTGCAGCGGCGGGTAGCCGTACCGGCGCAGCACCAGCAGCATCAGCCCGAGCACCACCTCGCGGCCGAGGAGGACGGCGACCACCCAGAAGGGGACGACGTCGCGCAGCACGAACGCGATCAGCGTGGCGACGATGTAGAGCCGGTCGGCGGCCGGGTCGAGCAGGGCGCCCAGCCGGCTGGACTGGCCCAGCGCGCGGGCGATCTTCCCGTCGGCCCAGTCGCTGAGGCCCGCGAGCGCGAGCACGAGCACCGCCCAGCCGTCGGCGTGCGGGCCCAGCAGCAGCCAGAGGAACAGCGGCACGCCGAGCAGGCGCAGCACCGACAGGGCGTTGGGAACGGTCCAGACCCGGTCGGGCAGCTCGTTGCGGTCGGCGACGACCGGCGGGTCGGGCACGGGCCCGCCGACGAGGGGAGCCGGGGCAGCCGCCCACGGCCCGTTGGACGACGTCACGTGACCTCCACCCCGCTGAACACCGCCTGCGAGGCTAGTGCGTTCCGCCGGCGGTCCTCCGGGCGGCGCACCGAGACGACCGTGCTCCCCGGCTCCCTCCTCCGCGTCGGGCCCCTGGGTGGGGCCGCTCCTATGCCGGCACCGCCGCGAGCGACGGCGGCGCAGGCTCGTAGCCCATCGGCCGGCGGGTGAAGCTGCCGGTGCCGTGGGAGACCGAGCGCAGCGCGCCGGCGTAGGTCAGCAGCTCGACCTCGGGCACCTCGGCGCGCACCGTCGTCCGGTCGCGGTCGGGGTCGGCGTCGCTGCCGGTGACCCGCGCCCGCCGGGAGGACAGGTCGCTCATCACCGCGCCGACGTACTCCCCCGGGACGACCACCTCCACCTCGCACCAGGGCTCGAGCACCCGGGTGCCCGCGGCGGCGACCGCCTCGCGCAGCGCCAGCGCGCCGGCCGCCTGGAACGCCGCGTCGGAGGAGTCCACCGAGTGGGCCTTGCCGTCGACGAGGGTGAGGTGGACGTCGACGATCGGCCGGTCCCCGGAGACGCCGCGCTCGGCCTGGCTGCGGATGCCCTTCTCCACGCTGCCGTGGAACTGGCTGGGCACGGTGCCGCCGACGATCCGCTGCTCGAACACCACGCCCGACCCCGGCGGCCCGGGCTCGGCCTCGACGACGACGATCGCGTACTGCCCGTGCCCGCCGGACTGCTTGACGTGCCGCCCGGTGACCCGGGCCGAGCCGGCGAGGGTCTCCACCATCGGGACCCGCACCGGCACGGTCTGCACCGTCACGCCGTGGCGCACCCGCAGCCGTTCCAGCAGCACCTCGGCGTGCGCCTCCCCGACGCACCACAGCAGCAGCTGCCCGGTGTCGGGCCGGCGCTCCAGGCGCACCGTGGGGTCCTCGGCCACCAGCCGGGTGAGCGCGGTGGCCAGCCGGTCCTCGTCGGCCCGGGACGCCGCCTCCAGCGCGACCGGCAGCTGCGGGGTGGGCAGCTCCCACGGCGGGATGAGCCGCGGGTCCTCCGGCGAGGACAGCGTGTCGCCGGTCTCGGCCGACGTGAGGCGGGCCACGGCGCAGACGTCACCGGCCGGGCAGGACGCCACCGGGCGCAGCGTCGACCCCAGCGGGGAGGAGACCGCGCCGATCCGCTCGTCGACGTCGTGGTCGGGGTGGCCGCGGTCGGCCATGCCGTGCCCGGAGACGTGGATCGGGGTGTCCGGCCGCAGGGTGCCGGAGAAGACCCGCACCAGCGAGACCCGGCCCAGGTAGGGGTCGGTCGTGGTCTTGACGACCTCGGCCACCAGCGGGCCGTCGGGGTCGCAGGACAGCGGGGGTGCCTTCGAGCCGTCGGGACGGGTGACCGGCGGACAGCCGTGCTCCATCGGGCAGGGGAAGCCGTTGACCAGGAGGTAGAGGAGCGAGTCGATGCCGATGCCCTGCAGCGGGGCGGCGCAGAGCACGGGGTGGAAGTGGCCGCGCGCGACCGCGGTCTCCAGGTCGCTCATCAGGTCGCCCTGGACCAGCTCGTCGCCGGCGAGGTAGCGCTCCATCAGCGCCTCGTCCTCGCTCTCGCCGATGATCCCCTCGATCAGCTCGCTGCGGAGCCGGTCGGCGTCCGGGGCCTGCGCGCCGGGCTGCAGCAGGTTGACCAGCCCCGAGACGGCGCCGTCGGGCCCCCGCTCGACCAGGTGGACGGGGTAGACGCCCTCGCCGAGCATCGTCTGGCACAGCCGGACGGTCTCCTCGACGTCGGCGCGGGCGCGGTCGAGCTGGGTGACGACCACCGCGCGCGGCATGCCGATCGCCGCGCACTCCTCCCACAGCTGCACGGTGCCGGCGTCGACGCCGTTGACCGCGGAGACGACGAACAGGGCGGCGTCGGCGGCGCGCAGCCCGGCCCGCAGCTCGCCGACGAAGTCCGGGGACCCGGGGGTGTCGAGCAGGGTGATCCGGTGGTCGCCGTGCTCGACGGTGGCCACGCCGAGCGAGACCGACCGCTGCTGCCGGACCTCCACCTCCTCGTTGTCCAGGCACGTGGTGCCCTCCTCCACCCGCCCGGCCCGCGGGAGCGCCCCGGTGGCGACCAGCAGGGCCTCGGCGAGGGTGGTCTTGCCCGCGCCCGCGTGGCCGACGAGGGCCACGTTGCGCACCCTCTCGGCGGGGCGCGGGGCCGGCGCGGGCCCGGTGTCCTTGGCCACGGGCTCAGCCGTTCGCCGGCTCGGGGACGACGGCGCACGAGCCCGCGGCCGGGTGGAACACCCCGGTGTGCCCGTCGGGGTCCCACTGGATGACGTAGGGCGGACTCCCGCCCTGACCGCGCACCTCGAGCACCCTGCCGGTGCGCTCCGGCTCTCCCTGGTGGGTGGAGTGGACGACGATCCTGTCCCCGACGCGTGCTTCCACGGCGACCTCCCGGCGACTGACCCGGCGTGTGTTGTGGGTCACAGCCTGCCCGCGGGCCGGGGGCCGATCAAGGGGCCGGGGTCTGATCCCCGGTGTCGACCGCGGCGGTGTGGCCGGCGATCGCCTCGGCCAGGGGACCGACCACGGCGGCCGGCAGGGCGTGGCCCATCCCGGGGACGGTGACCAGCCGCGCGGAGCCGATGACCCGCGCGAGGTGCGCCGCGTGCGGCGGCGGGTTGATCGGGTCCAGCGGCGCCTCGACGACCAGCGTCGGCACCCGGACGGCGGCCAGCTCGGCTCCGCGGTCGAGGCCGGACTGGTCGGCGAGCGCGTGGGCCACCGGGGCGCGGGAGGTGCCGCTGTGGGCGATGACCCGCTCCTCGAGCGCCCGGAACTCCGCCGGGTCGAACGGCACGCCGTCCCCGGCCAGCAGCCGCCAGTGCTCCACCCGCCAGGCCAGCTCGGCGTCGGTGTCCCGCTCCTCCCCCATCGTCGCCCAGTACGCCAGCAGCCGGGGGTCGGGGCCGGGCAGGTCGCTTCCGCCCGCGACGTCGGCCAGCCCGGTGCCGAGCGCGGAGGTGCAGAGCAGGGTGGCGCTGCGCAGCCGGTCGGGGGCGTCGAGCAGCAGCAGCTGGACCAGCGTGCCGCCCATCGACATGCCGACCACGTGCGCCCGCTCGACACCGAGCGCGTCGAGGACCCGGACGGCGTCGGTGGCGAGGTCCCGGACGGCGTAGGGCCGCCGCTCGAAGGCCCGCGTCGAGCGGCCGGTGTCGCGGTGGTCGTACCGGACCACCCGGTGCTGCTCCGCGAGCCGGTCGACCAGCGTGTCGGGCCAGGTGACCCCGCTGGCGTTGGCCCCCATGACCAGCAGCATCGGCGTCGCCGTGCGGTCTCCTCCACCCGTCCCGCCGCGCTCCTCGGCCCACAGCTCGACGTCCGGCGCCACGGGGATCCGGTGCTCCACGGCGTCCACCCTGGCCGCCCGGCGACCGGTTCGTCGACCCGGTTTCGGCGGGGCCCATGCTGGAGGACATGACGAGCAGCGCGCACGCGGCCGGCCGGGACCAGGAGTCGCAGCGGGCGCACGCCGTCCCCCGGGAGGCCGCGGACGGGCCACCGCCGTGGGTCGCGGTCTGCGGCACCCCGGTCGCCGTCGTCCAGGGCAGCTGGAGCGGGCGGCGCGGCCTGGGCTCGGGCGACCCGTGCCCGGAGTGCGCGCGGCTGGCCGGGTCCTGACCCGCCGGCTCAGCGGGCCGGGCCGAGGACGAACGCCAGCGCGAGCAGGCCGACGACGACCCCGCTGAGGGCCAGGGCCGCGATCGGCAGCCCGCCGGCGCGGACGGCCGGGAGGTCCGCGCCCGGGACCGGGGACCCGACGGCGGCCCGGTACCTCCGCTGGGCGGCGACGGCCACGGCGACGGCCTGCACCAGGCCCACCCCCGCCACCGCGACGGCCACGGCGCCGGCCACCGGCGCGGCCAGGCGGCCGGCGCCCACCGCGCCCACGGCCAGGGCCAGGGCCGTGCGCCGCCAGGCCAGCGCGGTGCGCTCGGCCTGCAGGCCGGCGTCGCCGCCGCCGGAGGGCGCGCTCACCGCAGCACCCCGCTCACCGGATCACCAGGCCGAGCAGCAGGAGGACGCCGGCGGCGAGCGTGCCCGCGGCGATGACCGGGGACAGCCGGGGCGCCGGCAGCGGCCGCCCCAGGCGCATCGCCCGCTCGGTGGCGACCCAGCCCCACCACGCCTGCAGCGGCGCCAGGACCCCCAGGCCGACCAGCAGGAGGGCGCAGGCCAGGCGCAGCCCGGCCGACGGCGGGATCTCCAGCGCCTCCAGTGCCACGCCCGCCGCGGCCAGCGCCAGGGACGTGCGGACCCAGGCGAGGAAGGTCCGCTCGTTGGCCAGGCTGAACCGGGGGTCGGGCTCCTCCCCCTGCTCGTAGACCACCCGCGGGAAGCGGCCGCGCGGCCGCGGTCCGCTCACCGGTCGAGGTCCCGGGGTCGGTGGTCCACGCGCCCGATCCTGCACCCCCGCGCCGGCCGGCCGGCCGGACACCCGCAGGGGGGAACCCCGTCGCCGGACCGGGCGGCAGTCCACCCGGGCGGTCACGCAGCGTCACCCTCCGGCGGCGAGGGTGCCGGGGTGACGAGCACGCGGCGAGGGACCGCTCGGCAGCCGGTGGCGGCGCGGATCGCGCGGTCGGTGGCCGTGCTCGCGGCGCTGGCCGGGTCGGTCACCGTCGGGTCCTCCGAGGACCGCCGCGACCCCTTCCCGCGCTGGGTGGTCGGGGCGGTCGACACGCCGCGCTGAGCCGCCTGCCGACGGCGGGCGCGGCCTCGCCAGGCGGACGCGCCACGGACCGGCGGGCCCTCTGTCGCCCGCCTGGCGAGGTGGTCTCAGTGTGACGGACCGCTGGTCGTCCGCGAGTCGGCGTCGGCGAGGCGGCGTCCCTGGAGCGGCGTCCGGAGAGGCGGCGTCCATGAGGCGGCGCCGCGCGACTCAGAGGACGCCGCTCCGACGGGCGGCGTCCACCAGGTGCCGGCGCCCGGAGACCGCCAGCTTGTCCTGCACCCGGCGGATCCGGGTGCGGGCGGCGTTGCTCGTGACCGACATCGCGGCGGCGATCTGGGCCGTGGACCTGCCCTCCGCCAGGTGGCGGAGCAGCTGCCGGTCACGGTCGGTGAGGGCCCGGTTCCCGTCCGCGGGGCGTGGGTCAGGTCGGCGGCGCGGCCAGGGCACGGCGCCCTCCGCCGAGGGTCGGCGCGGCGCGGGGACCGGGCACCGCGGGCCAGGGTCGGCGCGGGGCGCACACGGCACGGGGTCCTCCCAGGGGCACGAACGGGCGGAGGGTGGGCCACCGCACGACTCGGTCGTCCGCCATCCGGTGGTGCCACGCTAGGGAGCGGAGGCACGGGGCGCTTTACGGATCGGGTCGTGCCTCTTACCTTTTCGCGCATCGCCGAGGAGGGGACCGCCGATGCGGCCTCGCATGCGGAGCGCGGCGCTCACCGGGTACGCCGACCTGGCGCGGTCGCTCGGCCTGGACCCGGCGAGGCTGCTGTCCTCCGTGGGTCTGGACCCCGCCGACCTCGACGTCCCGGACCGGTGGATCCCCGGGGCCGCCGCCGCGCGCCTGCTCGAGCTCTCCGCCCGGGACGCCGACTGCCCCGACTTCGGCCTGCGCATGGCCGAGAAGCGCCGGCTGGGCACCCTCGGCCCGATCAGCGTCGTGCTCCGTGACCAACCGGACCTCGGCAGCGCCCTGGACCTGCTGATCCGGTACGAGCGCGTGTACAACGAGGCGTTCCACGTGCGCCTGGCGCAGCTCGACGGCCTGGCGACGCTCACCGTGTGGCTCGAGTTCGGCGAGCCCGCGCCGACCGACCAGGCGCTCGACACGGTCATGGCGGCCGTCCTGGGGGTCATCCGGGCGCTCGTGGGCGCGAGCTGGACACCGCTGTCGGTCTCCTTCACCCGCCCGGAGCCCGGTGACCCGGGGCCCTACCGCCGCCTGTTCGGCCCCGGGGTCCGGTTCGGCCAGGACGGCACCTGCGTGGCCTTCCGCGCGCGGGACCTGGCCGCTCCCGTCCTCATCTCCGACGCGTCCCTGCGGCCCTACACCCAGCAGCTCCTGCGCACGGTCGTGGCCCCCGGGGCGCGCACGGCGATCGACCAGGTGGCGGAGGTGGTCGAGCTGCTGCTCCCGCTGGGCCGCTGCTCGGTGCAGCTGGTGAGCCGGCACCTGGGGCTGCGGCCGAGGGCGCTCCAGCACCACCTGGCGGAGGAGGGCGCCAGCTTCTCATCGGTCGTGCACGCCACCCGGGCCCGCCTGGTCGAGCGCTACCTGCCCAACGACCGGCTCTCGCTGACCGACGTGTCCCAGCTGCTGGGTTTCGGCGCACCGAGTGCGTTCACCCGGTGGTTCCGCGAGCGGTTCGGCACGACTCCGAGCCAGTGGCGCGCGGCCGCCCGCACCGGGACCCGCTCCACGGCCCCGACGGCGGACGAGACCCCGGCCCCGGCACCGGACGGGCGCTGAGGCCCGTGGCCCACCCCCGGCGGCCCTCCTCCGGTGACCCGGGCGAGGAGCAGGCAGCGACCGGCCAGGGAGCCGGCCCCGCGTCGGCTGCGGACCCCGCGAGCGGGCGCCCGGCCGGTGGGGCGCGCAGCGCGTTCGCCTGGGTCGTGTTCGCGCTGTCCTTCACGCTGCTGCTGTCGGACCACATGTCGCGCCACGTCCTCACGGCCGTGCTCCCGCTGGTCGGCGAGGAGTTCGGGCTGTCGGACACGCAGCTGGGTGCGCTGACCGGCGTCGTGGCCGTGGGGGTCGCCGTCCTGAGCGTCCCGCTGTCCCTCCTCGCGGACCGCGTCGGGCGGGCGCGGGCGGTGCAGGCGATGGCCGTGGTGTGGAGCCTGGCCACCCTCGCCTGCGCCCTCGCCGGCAGCTACGAGCAGCTCCTGGCGGCGCGCACGGTCCTCGGGATCGGCGAGGCGGCCTACGCGAGCGCCGGGCTCGCCCTGGTCCTCACCGTCGTCCCCGCCGCCCGCCGGGCGGTGATCGCGGGCGCCTTCCTCGCCGGCGCCTCGCTCGGGGTCGTGCTGGGCGTGCTGCTCGGCGGTGTCGTCGCGGCGGCGTACGGCTGGCGCTGGTCGTTCGCCGTCATGGCCGCCGTGGGGCTCGCGCTGGCCGGCCTGCACGCGCTCGTCGTCACCGACCGGCGGGTGGCCGACCGGGTCGTGCCGGCACCGGACGACGGCCCGGCGGCCGAGGCCGACGGCGGGCGGGCGCGGCTGACCGCGCTCGTCCCGAGCCCGTCCCTGCTGTGCGCCTACCTCGGCAGCGGCCTCCAGTTGTTCGTGGCCGGGGCGCTCATCGCGTGGCTGCCGACCTACCTGACCCGGACCCACCACCTGTCGACCGACCGCGCCGCGCTGGTGGCCGCGGCCGTCCTCCTCTGCATCGGCCTGGGCATGGTCGGCTGCGGCTGGGCCACCGACGCGGCCAGCCGCACCCGGCCGGACGGCCGCTGGACGACGGCGGTCGCGTACTGCCTGGCCTCCCTGGCGTGCCTCGGCTCGGCCTTCTCACTGGGACCCGGTGGCGCCCAGCTGGTGCTGCTGGCCGTGGGGGCGTTCTTCGTGGCCGGGATCGCCGGCGCGGCCGGTGCGCTCGTGACCGCGATGACCGCCGAGTCCCTCCGCGCGACCGGGCTGGGCGTGTTCGCCCTGGCCAACAACCTGCTGGGGCTGGCGGCCGGCTCGTTCGTGGTCGGGCTGCTCGCCGACCGGGTGGGCCTGGCCGAGGCGATGCGCGCAGCACCCCTCGTGTCGGTCGCCGCGGTCGTCGTCCTCCTGCTCGGGAGACGGGCGGCGCGCGGGACCCGGCCGCCCGTACCCCGGGAAACCGTCCGGAGAGGGTGAGGACCCCGGCAGCCGGGCCCGCGAGCATCGCCACACGTCGGTCCCGGGAGGTGTGCGGTGGCGTCGGTGCGTGCCCGGCGGTGGTGGGCGCGGGGGTCCCTGGCGCTCGTCGCCGCCGCCTTCCTGCTGCTGGTGTCCTTCGCCGGGGACGGCGGGCTGTGGCTGGTCCTGCTGACCGTGGCGGCCGTCGCGGTGGTCGTGGCCGCGGCCTTCTGGTTCCTGCTGCACCGGGGGCCGGTGCGCTGGCTGGCCCTGACCCTGGCCGTGGGCACGCCCGTGGCGCTCGTCGTGGTGTTCGCGGTCGCCGGCCTGCTGTGGGTGGCGGTCACGGCCGCCGTCCTGCTCGCCGCCGGGGTGGCCGCCGCGCACACGGCGCTGCGCCCGCACCGGGCCGAGTGGGCCCTGCCGGTCACCGACACCCCGCCGCCGCGGCACCCGTTCGTCGTCATGAACCCCCGCTCCGGCGGGGGCAAGGTCGGCCGGTTCGGGCTGCGGGAACGGGCGGAGGAGCTCGGCGCGGAGGTGGCCCTGCTCGACCGGCCCGGCACCGACGTCCAGCAACTGGCCCGGGACGCCCTGGCCCGGGGTGCGGACCTGCTCGGCGTGGCCGGTGGGGACGGCACCCAGGCGCTGGTCGCGCAGGTCGCGGCCGAGCACAGCGTGCCCTTCCTGGTCGTCAGCGCGGGCACCCGCAACCACTTCGCCCTCGACCTGGGGCTGGACCGCCAGGACCCCGCGCGCTGCCTCGACGCGCTGCGCGACGGCGTGGAGGCCCGGATCGACCTCGGCGAGGTCAACGGCCGGCCGTTCGTGAACAACGCCTCCTTCGGCGCGTACGCCGAGATCGTGGAGAGCCCCGCGTACCGCGACGACAAGCGCGGCACCACCCTGCAGGCGCTCCCGGACCTGCTCAGCCGCCGGCGTGGCGCGCACCTGGTCGCCGAGGTCGGCGACGTGGTCATCGACGCACCGCAGGCGCTGCTGGTGAGCAACGACCCCTACGAGGACTCCGACCTCGCCGGGATGGGCCGGCGGTCCCGGCTCGACCGCGGCGTGCTCGGGGTGATCGCGGTGCGGGTGGACACCGCCCGGCAGGCCGTCGGGCTGCTGCAGGGCGCCCACCAGCGCGGTCTGCAGCGGGCGGAGGCGCGGGAGGTGCTGGTCACCGCCGACGTCCCCGAGGTGCCGGTGGGGATCGACGGGGAGACGGTGCGGCTGTCGGTCCCCGTCCGCTGCACCGTGCGCCCGCGCGCCCTGCGCGTCCGGCTCCCCCGGGAACGGCCGGGCACCCGGCCCCCGCGGGGTCGCGTGCGGTGGGTGGCGCTGTGGCGGCTGGCCACCGGCCGGCCGCCGGCACCGGAGCCGGGAGCGGCCGACCGGCCCGCGCCGGTGGGCGCGGACCCCGCTGCCCCCGCGGCCGGCCGGGACGGCTGAGTCGCCTCACGCCGGGGCCGCGCGAGGCGGGTCCGGCCGCTCCAGCACGGCGGTCTCCACCTCCGGCGCGGCGGGGGGCGCGGGCCAGGTGGCGCCGGTCCGCCGCTGGAAGGCCTCGACGGCCGCCTCCACGGTCGGGAAGAAGTACCGCGGCTCGATCTCGCGGGTCAGCCCGTAACCCTCGACCTCGCGCCGGACCGGGTCCTTGAGCTCGGCGAACACGAGGGTCTGACCTCGACCGTCCAGCAGCCGGTCGAGGTCGAGGAGGACGTCGGCGGCCGTGGTGTCCACGTCGGTGATCGGCTCGGCGGCGACCACGATCCACCGGGGCGCGGGCTCGGTGCGGGCGAGCGCCGTGACCTCCTCGCGGAAGGTCTTGGCGTTGGCGAAGAACAGCGGCGCGTCGAACCGGTAGATCACCAGCCCCGGGAGCTGCCGGGCGTCCGGGTAGGAGCGGACGTCGTGGTACCCGGCGACGCCGTCGGGCCGCCCGAGGACGGTCTGGTACGGGCGCCAGGCCCGCCGGAAGACGTTGAGGATCGACAGGCCGACGGCGATCGCGATGCCGGGCAGGACGCCGAGCAGCGCCACCCCGGCGAACGCGACGATCGACAGGGTGAACTCGACGCGGCGCTGGCGCCACAGGCGGGCGGTACCCGGCAGGTCGGCCAGCGAGAGCGACGCGGTGATCACCACCGCCGCCAGCGCCGCCTGCGGCAGGTCCCGGAACAGGCCCGGCAGGAACACGATCATCACCAGGATGAGCGCGGCTCCGGTGACCCCGGTGAGCTGCGTGCGCATCCCCGCGCGCTCGGCCACCGCGGTGCGGGAGGCGCTGGTGCTGACCGGGAAGCCCTGGAACAGGCCGGCGGCCAGGTTGGCCGCGCCGATGCCGACCATCTCCTGGTTGCCGCGCACCTCCTGGCCGGTGCGCTCGGCGAAGGAGGACGCGGTGGAGATGGTGTCCGCGAGCGAGACCAGCGCGATCGCCAGCGCGCCGGCGACCAGCGGAGCCACGTCGGACCACGCGACGGCGGGGACGGTCAGCGGTGGGAAGCCCTCTGGCAGCACCCCGACGAGGCTCACCCCGCGCTGCCCGAGGCCGAAGGCGCTGCTGGCGGCGATGGCCAGGACCACCATGACCAGCACACCCGGCACGCGAGGCGCCCACCGGCGGAGGGCGAGGACGACGGCGATGCCGCCGACCCCGACGGCCGCGGCGGCCGGGACGGTCTCCCCCCGCGCGACGCCCGCGACGAACCCGGCGAGCTCCACGAGCAGCCCGTCGCCGTCCACCGAGAACCCGAGCAGCTTGGGCAGCTGGCCGACCAGGATGGTCAGCGCCAGCCCGTTCATGTAGCCGATCATGGTGGGCTTCGAGAGCAGGTCGGCGACGAAGCCCAGGCCGGCCCAGCCCGCAGCGATCATGACCGCCGCGGTCAGGACGGCCAGCATCGAGGCGAGCGCCACCGCCCGCTCGGGGTCGCCGCCCGCCGCCACGAGCGGCAGCACGGTCGCGGCGATCATCGGCCCCAGCGAGGAGTCGGGCCCGAGCACCAGGATGCGGGACGGGCCGAAGAGCGCGTAGGCGAGCAGGCAGGTGATGGTCGTGTACAGGCCGGTGATCGACGGCAGCCCCGCCAGCTGGGCGTAGGCCATCCCCTGCGGCACCAGCAAGGTGGTCAGCACGATCCCGGCCACGACGTCCTTGACCAGCCAGCTCCTGCGGGAGCCGGCCGGCGCGCGGAGGCCGGGCGGCACCGGTGTCATGGCTCCCACCTCACCGGCCGCCGCGGTAGCTCTCCCGCACCCTCTTCTCCACGAGGATCGGGACGAACGCCTGCACCCGCGCGCCGGCGAACGCCGCGAGCGCGACGGCGGCCCGCTCCCGGACCTCCGCGGGGTCCGCGCCGTGGTCCCGCACGATCCGGGCCACCAGGAGGTCCACGAAGGACGTCCCGGGTGGGAGGGGCTCGTCGTCCTCGGGAACGACCCCTGCAGCGACGGCGGTCACCGGCGCACCTCCTCGCCCCCGGCAGCCCTGGCGCGGACCGTCCCACCGTTGCGGCCGGGCGGTCCGTGGGCATCGTCCGCGGGGGGTGACCGGCCCGGAGCGCCACAGATCAGGCTCCCGCCGCGTCCAGGCGCCGGGCGAACAGGCCGAAGAGGACGCCGAGGGCGTTGGTCGCCCAGTGCGCCCCGGCGCTGGCGACCACGCTGCCGCTGCGCCGGCGCAGCTCCCCGAACACCAGGCCGCCGACCGTCGTCAACGCCACGGTGGCCACGACGACCACGGCGCTGCCACCACCCCCGACCGCGTCGGAGACGCCGCGGTCGGTGGTCCCGATGCCCAGCGCGGGGAAGACGTGCCACAGCCCGAAGAGCACGGAGGTGGTGACCAGCACCTGCCCCGGCCGGCAGTGGCGGGACAGCGTCGCCCACAGCACCGAGCGGAACGCGACCTCCTCGAGGAGCACCGTACCGAGCGGGATGACCAGCAGGGCGGTGCGCAGCGCGCCCGGCAGCGGGAGGTCGTAGCGGTCGTCCTGGAACGCCGGCCGCGTCCACGGGAGCAACACCCCGACCACGTAGACGCCGGCGACGACGGCCCCCGCCCCCAGTGCCCACCGGCAGCCGGCCCGCAGCCGGTCCCGGCCCAGGCCCAGCTGCGCCCAGGTCAGCCCGTCCAGCCGGGCCCAGGCCAGCAGCGCGGCGCCCTGGAGCCCCCGCACCCACCAGGGCGGGTGCAGCGAGTGGTCGACCACGTTGATCGCAACCAGCGTGACGACGACGGCCCCCGAGACCAGTCGGTACCGCCGGCGGGGGGCAGCGGACGTCCGCACGCCGGTGCGCCGGCCAGGTCAGCCCCCGCCGAGCAGCCGGCGCAGCCGCTCGGTGTCGACGTCGGTCCACCCGGGCGGCTGCCCCACCTGCGCCCACGCGTCCGCGTAGTCGGCCTCGTACCGGTGCCCGTGCCCGTCCGGCACGCCGGTCGAGAACGCCAGGTCGGCCGTGACCTGCCAGAAGGTGACGAAGGGCAGCCACACCATCTCGGGTGACACGTCGGGACCGCGCGGACCCTCGAGCCAGTCCGGGCGCTGGAGGACCAGCCGCGGCGACCACCAGACGATCGGGTCGGAGGCGTTCTGCAGGTAGGCCACCCGGGGCTCGCCCCACGGCGCCGGGGGGCCGGTGAGGTCGGGCGCCTCGTCGGCGAAGCGGACCGTGCGGCCCTCGTCGTACACCGGCAGCCACTCCGGCGAGCCGGCGTCCCGGTCGGCCACGAGGCCGCGCCACAGCTCGTTGAAGTTCGGCGGCCCGGCCCACACCACTCCGGCGGTGCGGTTCCGGATGTCCCCCAGGCCGCTGAAGGCGGCCTCCCCGCCGAAGGTCCCCAGGCTCTCGCCCAGGACGTACAGCCGCGGCCGGTCGTCCGGCGGCAGCTGGGCCCACGCGCCGTACACCGCGTCGAACAACGCCCGCCCCGCGTCTCGGGCCTTCGCCTGGTCGACGAGGAAGGACAGCCAGCTGGGCAGGTACGAGTACTGCACGGCCACCATGGCGGTGTCCCCGTTGAACGTGTACTCCAGGGCCGCACCGGCCGCGGGGTCGACCCAGCCCGTCCCGGTGGTGGTCACCACCACGAGCACCTCCCGGTCGAGGCCGCCGGCTCGCTGGAGGTCGCGCACGGCGAGGTCCGCGCGGTCGGCGACGTCCTCGGCGGAGGCCAGCCCGGCGTAGGCGCGGACCGGCTGGCGCGCCGGGCGGCCGGAGAAGGCGGCGAGCTCCTCCGGGGTGGGGCCGGTGCCGACGAAGTTGCGTCCCTGCAGGCCCAGCTGCTCCCACGCCACCAGGGACCCGGGGCCGCCCGACCGTTCGGGGACGGTCGGGCGGACGGCGCCGGCCTCGGTGCCGTCGTCCTTGACGCTGAACGCGGAGTTGGCGGCCTCGACGAGTCCCTGGAACAGCACGCCGTTGAGCAGGACCACGACGAGCGCGCCGACTGCCACCACGCCGAGCGGCCGCGCGACCCGCGAGGGGAGGACCCGGCCGAGCCACCGGACGAGCCGGCGGGCCAGCCAGCGGACACCGCGGGCGACCGCGACCAGGCCCGCGAAGACCAGCACCGCGACGACGACGATCCCGGCGGAGGACCACCCCTCGGGTGGCTCGAGGCCCATGAGCAGGTGGGTGTCCCGCTGCCAGCGCGCGCCGGACCAGAGCGCGACCAGGACGAGCAGCGGCCCGGCCACGGCCAGCACGTGCCAGGCGCGGCGGCGGGCGGTGGCCGACAGCCGGGCGTCGGCGAGCTCCGCGACGAACCAGGCGACCGCGACGCCGAGCCCGTAGCCGATCGCCGCCGTGACCCCGCCGACCACGCCCTGGAGCAGCCAGCCGCGGGGCAGCAGCGAGGGGGTGAGCGAGGCGCAGCCGAGCACGACCGCGCCGACCGTCCCGCTCCAGGTGTAGCGCGGCAGCCGGCGCGTCCACCGCCGGGCCGGGCGCCGGGGAGTCCCCGCGGACGTCGCCGTCGTCGGCGGTGGAGCGACACCCGTGTCCTCGGACGGGGGCCTCGTCGCCGGTTCAGTCGTCATCGCACGCTCCGCTCGTGGTCGCGACGACGCTACGGAGGCTCCGGCGGTCGGAACTCCTACCGGGAGGATGAGCCGCGGACGCGAGCCCGCGCCCACCATCCCGCCATGGCACGAGCACGGGTGCACCCACGACGGCGGATCCCGGTGCGGTGGCCCGAGCCGGGATCGCCGCCGGACGTCGGGCTGCTCGTGGCCGCGGCGACGGCCCCCGGCACGTTCACGCCCTCGCTGTCGCCCCGCAGCGCGGTCGACCAGGGGCTGGTGACGGGGCTGGCCACCGGGGTGCACTTCCTGCTGTCGGTCGCGGCGCAGGACGCGCTCGAGGCCACCGGCCGGCGGGTCGCCGGCGCGGGGGCGTCCCCGGCCGCCCGGCGCGCCGGGGCGATCGCGGTCGACGCCGCGGCGGTGCCCCTCGGGCTCACCCTGCTCCGGGCCCTGCCGCCGCGGGCCGAGGACCCGCTCCGGGGAGCCGTGCGCCAGGCCGCCTGGCGGCTGGGTGCCACCGGGCTCAGCGGCGCGCTGCTCGGCGGCGCCCAGCTCGGCGCGCGCGAGCTCGACGACCGCCTGCGGCTCGGGGGGCGCCTGGCCGCCGTCCCGCTGGCGGTCCCGGTCGGCCTGGGGGTCGCCTACGTGCTGGACCGGCTCCGCGCGGACGGGCGCACCGAGGGGGCAGGAGCTCCCTCACCGCTGAGGTCCCTGGCCGCCGCGTCCGGGGTCGTCGGGTCGCTGGCCGGCGTCGCCTACGGGGAGCACGCCCTCACCGACCTCGTCGCCCGGCGGCTGGCCGCGGTCCTGCCCGGGGCGCCGGGACCCTGGCGGCTGGCCGGCCATGCGGGTTCCCTCGCCGGCCTGGGGCTCGCCGTCTCCGCGGTCTGGCACCGGGCGATGCGGCGGATCGAGGCGCGGACGTCGGTCGACGTCCCGGTGCTCGAGCCGGGCGAGGGCGACCGGTGGGTGCCGTCGACGGTCAGCGGGGGCCCCGGCAGCCTGGTGGCCTGGGAGGGCATGGGGCGCGACGGCCGGCTGCACGCCCTCGCCTCGGTCCGCCCGGAGCCACTGGTCGAGCGTCCCGACGGGGTGCCGGACCTGTCGATCGAGACCGTCATGGGCACGCCCGCCCGCGCCGCCCCCGTGCAGGTGTACGTCGGGCTGGACAACGCGCCGAGCCGGCGGGCACGGGTGGACCTCGCGATGGCCGAGCTGGAGCGGACCGGCGCGTTCGACCGTTCGCTGCTCGTCCTCGTCTCGCCGACCGGCACCGGCTACGTCAACTACGTCGCGGTCGCCGCGCTGCAGTACCTCGCGCTCGGCGACGTCGCCACCGTGACCCTGCAGTACTCGCGCCGTCCGTCCCCGCTGTCCCTCGGCATGGTGCCCCGGGCTCGAGAGCAGAACCGGCTGCTGTGGCTGCGGGTCCTGCAGCGCCTCCGCGACCGTCCGGGACGCCGTCCGCGCGTCGTGCTCTTCGGCGAGAGCCTCGGCGCGCACACCAGCCAGGACGTGTTCCTGCACTGGGGGACGCTCGGCCTCGACGCGATGGGGATCGACCGGGCGCTGTGGATCGGGACGCCGTACGGGAGCGGGTGGATGCGCCAGGTCACCCGCGGCGGCCGCCTCGACGTCGACCCCGACGCCGTCGCCGTCGTCAACGACCACGCCCAGTCGACCGCCCTGGTCGAGCAGCGCGGCTGCACGCCGCGGTTCGTCCTGCTCAGCCACGACAACGACGGCGTGACGAGGTTCGGCCCGGACCTGCTCTGGTACCCGCCGGACTGGCTGGGTACCGACCGGCCCCGCCCGGAGCCGGTCGTCGCGGGGAGCCCCCGCGGCATCCCCCCGGCCATGCGGTGGCGGCCGGTGACCTCGTTCTTCCAGGGCCTCGTGGACATGAAGAACGCGCAGACGTCGTCCGGGGCCTTCGGGGCGACGCAGCACGACTACCGCGCGGACCTGCCGCGGTTCCTCAGCAGCGTGTTCGGGCTGCCCGCGTCCGAGGAGCAGCTGGTCCGGATCGAGGAGACGCTGCAGGTGCGCGAGACCGTGCGCGAGCGGCTGTTCGCCGTCGTCCCCGGTGCCGTCGGCTGACCCATCCGCACATCCTCCGGACCGGATGGTGCGCGCGGGGGCGCGGGAGTCGACCCTGCCGCCATGCGGACGAGTCTGGAAGCGCACCTGGGGTCCCGGCAGGTCGGCAGGGTCGTCTACGGCTCGATCATCGGGCTGGCCCTGGTCGTGGCGATCGAGAAGCACCCGCCGCAGGCGTGGGTCATGGCCGTCTGGCTGCTCGGGACGGCCCTGGCGGTCGGCCTGGCGGAGGTCTACAGCGAGGTCGTGGGTGCCGAGACCAGCACGCGGGCGCCGGTCACCCGGTCCCAGTTCGGGCACATGGCCGAGGACGCCGCGGCGGTCGGCTTCGGCGTCGCCTTCCCCGCCGTCTTCTTCCTGCTGTCGGCGCTCGGGCTGCTCGACGTCCACGCCGCGTTCACGGTCGCGAAGTGGACCGGCCTGGCCCTGATCGGCTTCTACGGGTACTGGGCGGCCCGGTTCGCCGGCGCCACGACCCACCAGGCCCTGCTCAAGGGCGCGCTGGTGGCCCTGATCGGAGCCGGGCTGATCGGGCTCAAGGCAGTCGTGCACTGACCGGCGGGCGCACGGTCAGGCCCGCTCGAGCGCCTCGCCGAAGTCGTGCAGGAGCCGGAGGTGCTGCTGCTGGACGAGCAGGTGCCCGGCGCCGATGGCCGCGGCGACGGGCCACTCCACGAGGCCGACCGCCACCAGGGTGGCCAGACCGCCGAACCAGACCAGGCTGTCGAGCGGCGGCAACCGCACGGTCCCGAGGACGGGGAGGGGGACGTCGACGGAGTTGCCCTGGATGGCCCGCAGCACCGCCCCGTGGCCGATCCGGAGCGTCTGCGCGACCGTGGCGGTGTCGGCCGTCGCCGGCGTGCACTGGTCCGCTGTCGTCACCACTGGCTCCCCCTCCCACCCGGGGCCTTCGACCGACCCCGTCCCCTCCCCGCAGCCGCCCACGGGTCGCCATGCTCCGTCCGCGAGGTGGCGGCAGCCTCCCCCGGGAGGGGTGAACCGGGCACCGCGCGCACCAGCCACCGGGCCCGGCGGGCGTGAGCGGGCGACACGGCCACGAGGGTCGGCGCCTGGACCGGGCCCGCCGGACCCGCGCAGGAGGCGGTGACGGGCCGGGTCATCCGGGCGGGATGACGCCCGTCGGTACCGGTGACCTCCTACGGTCGGGAGCGGCACAGGAGGCGGTCATGGTCCGGCAGAGCGCCAGCCCGGCGAGAACCAGCGGCACCGGTGGTCGGTCCAACGGCGGGCGGCTCAGCGGCGGGGTCGTCGCGACGCTGGCGGGCGGCGGCCTGCTCGTCGTGTTCCTGCTGCAGAACACCGCGGACGTCACCCTGCGGTTCCTGGTCTGGGGCTTCACCTGGCCGCTGTGGCTGTTCACCCTGGTGGACGCGCTGCTGGGAGCGGTCCTGTGGATCGGGCTCGGCGTGCTGCGCCGGCACCGTCGTCGGGTGGCGCGGCGCGCCGCCCGGTCCGACTGACGGCGTCGTGGCCGGTCACCACCCGGCGGAGGGGCGGGGGCGGCTGCCGGGGACGGCGGACGACGCGGTCGTCGCCTCCGGCCCGCGTGCCTCGCGGGAGGGAGCCGGGATGCTGACCGTCGAGGGCCTCCGGACGGCCGGGAGGCGGCTGGAGTCGACGCTGTCCGGCCGCTCGGTGGCCTCCTTCGTGGCCCTGCGGGGGATCGACCGGGCGACGGCCATGGCCGCCTCGGCCTTCACCGCCCTGATCCCGCTGGTCATCCTGGCCTCGGGGCTGGCGTCGGCGGACCACCGCGACCTGGTCTCCGACGTGCTCATCCGCAGGTTCCACCTCGGCGGGTCCGCTGCCGAGGCGGTGCGCGGGCTCTTCGCGCACCCGTCCACCGCCTCGACCGGCGTCTTCAGCGTGGTGCTCCTCGTCTTCTCGGGCGTCTCGCTGACCCGGCGGCTGCAGCGGGTGTACCAGGACGCCTGGGGGCTCCCCCCGCGCCGTGGGGTCAGGGGTTCCCTACACGCCACCCTCGCCCTCGCCGTCCTGCTGGTGGAGATCGGCCTGCTGTTCCTGCTGCGCACGCTGGTCAGCGCGCTGCCCGCCGGCTGGCTGCTGGGCGGGGCGGTCTCCGTCCTGGGCAGCCTCGTGCTCTGGACGGCCGTCCCGTGGCTCCTGCTGGACCGGCGGGTCCCCTGGCGCCGGCTGGTGCCGACCGGTGCCCTCACGGCGGTCTGCGCGGGCGTCTACGCGCTGGCCACCACGGTCTACATGCCCCGCCTGATGGCCACGTACAGCCTGCGCTACGGGTTGTTCGGCGTGACGCTCGCGCTCATCGGCTGGCTGCTGTGCGTCTCGATCGTCGTGGTCGCGGCGACGGTCGTGGCCGCCGAGTTCGACCGCAGCCCGGCCGGGTGGGCCGCGCGCGTGCGCCACCGGCTCGGTCCGGCGCGCGCCGGTGACCCTGCGCCGGCACCCGACGGGTGCGGGCCCGGGGGCGAGCGTCCCGTGCGCGGCTGACCTCCCGGGGTGCAGACCGGCCGCGCGGATCCGGTCGGTCCGCGCGCACCCGGTGGAGTCACGGCCCGGGCGCCGGGGCCCGCCCGCCCCCGCCGCACCCCCCCCCGGCGCCCCGCAAACCGTG
>NZ_JBJGYV010000013.1:0-150085 GCF_054050175.1 Geodermatophilus sp. SYSU D00697 | reverse complement strand
TGGGGTGGTGTTGGGTGTTTTTTTCGGGGGGGGGGGTAACCCCCCATGCCCCGCCGGGGGGGTACGGGGGGGGGGGGGGGGGGGGGGGGGCGCCCCCCCCCCCCCCCCCCCTCCGCTCACAGGCTCGCGCGGACGGCCTGGGCCCAGCCCTCGCCCATGGGGGCGTCGGTGACGGTCGCGTTGGGGACGGCGTCGAGCAGGTCGGCCATGCCGTCGACGGTGGCCCCGTTCGCGGTCACCCAGAGCCGTCCGACGGCGGGGGCCATCTCCAGGTCGCTCACGCTGTCGCCGATGGCCACCGCGTCGTCGGGCGTGAGGCCGCGGCGCTCGAGGTCCCAGGCGATCGCCGCGCCCTTGGAGATCCCGCGCGGCATGAGGTGGTAGACCCGCGGCGGCAGCGCCTCCGGGGCCAGCGTCATGCGCGAGGTCGTCGGGATGGCGCCGTTGTCCTTCAGCGTCAGCCAGCCGGTGCCGCGGTCGGCCAGGTCGGCGTCCACGGCGAGCGGGTCGACGCGGCCGCGCAGCAGCGCGTCGGTCTCGTGCGTGGCGTGCCAGGGCGCGTGCCACTCCAGGCGGCCGGGGTGGCGCGCCAGCAGGTCCTCGACGATGCCGAGCTCGGCCATCACCTCCATCGGCGTCCGCCCGGCGTACTCGGCCGGCAGTTGTCCGGTCAGCCGGTGCACCCCGCGGCCGACGTCCCAGCTGACCACCGAGCCGAGCTCGGCGATCGCGCCGTCCGCCGCGAAGATCCGTGCCGCCTCCACGACCTGCTCGTACGTGCGGCCGCTGACCAGGACCAGCAGAGCGCCGGCCCGGTGCAGGTCGAGCAGCGCACTGGCCGGGGCGGCGGTCAGGTCCCGGGCGGCGGTGTGCCAGAAGGAGCCCCGCGGGCCGACCATCGTGCCGTCGAGATCGGTGTAGACGATGCGCGCTGCCACGCCCACATCGTGGCCGGGCCGGTGCGGCCCGGGTCACGTGGGTACAGTCGCAGGCGTTCCACTCATCCAGAGGGGCAGAGGGACACGGCCCGACGAAGCCCCGGCAACCGCCGCCTGCGCGTCCGCGCAGCGAGAGGTGCCAATTCCGTCCCGCGCGGCTCGACGGCCCGCCGCGGGGAAGATGAGGAGGTAGTCGTCGCATGACCCTGACCGCTCCCGGCTCCGTCCAGGCCGACTCCAGCGCCGGCGGCCCGATCCCGCCGTGTCCGGCCCGCGGGCTGGTCTGCCGCAACTGCGGTGCCACCTTCGGCCTCATCGCCGAGCACGCCTGCGCGGAGTGCTTCGGCCCGCTCGAGGTCGACTACGACAAGGACCTGCTCAAGGCCGTCACCCGCGAGCAGATCGAGGCCGGCCCGCAGAACATCTGGCGCTACGTCGCCCTGCTGCCGGTGGGTCAGGACCCGGCCGACCGCGTCTCGCTCGACCCGGGCCTGACCCCGCTGGTCCGCGCCGACCGGCTGGCCGCGGAGCTGGGGCTCACCGGTGGGCTGTGGGTCAAGGACGACTCGGCCAACCCCACGCACTCGTTCAAGGACCGCGTGGTCAGCCTCGCGGCCACCGCCGCCAAGGGACTGGGCTACAAGAAGATCGCCGCGGCCTCCACCGGCAACCTGGCCAACTCCGTCGCCGCGCACGCCGCCCGCGTCGGCCTGCCCTCGTTCGTGTTCATCCCGGCCGACCTGGAGCCGGGCAAGGTCGTGCAGTCGGCGGTGTACGGGCAGACGCTGGTCGCCGTCCAGGGCTCCTACGACGACGTCAACCGGCTGACCAGCGAGCTCGCCGAGACCGACGAGTTCGAGGACACCGCGTTCGTCAACCAGAACGTGCGGCCCTACTACGCCGAGGGCTCCAAGACGATGGGCTACGAGCTCGCCGAGCAGCTCGGCTGGCGGATCCCGGCGCAGGTCGTCATCCCGATGGCGTCGGGCTCCCTGCTGACCAAGGTGGACAAGGCCTTCCGCGAGCTCACCGCCGCCGGGATCGTCGAGGCCACCGAGTGGACGATCTTCGGCGCCCAGTCCGCCGGCTGCGACCCGATCGCCACCGCGTTCGACAACGGCTGGGACGTCGTGAAGCCGGTCAAGCCCACCGGTATCGCCAAGTCGCTCAACATCGGCAACCCCGCCGACGGTCCCTACGCGCTCGACGCCATCCGGCGCACCGGGGGTGCGGTCGGCCGGGTGGGCGACGAGGAGATCGTGCGGGGCATCCGCGACCTCGCCCGCACCACCGGCGTCTTCGCCGAGACCGCCGGTGGCGTGACCGTGGCGGTGCTGCGGCAGCTCGTCGAGGACGGCCGGCTCGACCCGGCCAAGGAGACCGTCATCCTCAACACCGGCGAGGGGCTGAAGACCCTCGACCCGCTGGAGCCGGTCGTCGGGCCCACGCACGTGGTCGACCCGTCGCTGTCCTCGGTCCGGGCCGCGGGCCTCATCGGGTGACGGGGTAGGGTCGGGTGCGTCCGGGTGTGTGGGGCGGTGTCCCCCCATCCGGTGTGGCGCGTGCGTGAGGTTGCTCTCACCACGGCTTTCGTGTTGTACCTTCTCCCGCGGTTCCAGTTCCACGTTCGTGTTCGACGGGCGGAAGAGCTAGACCCGGCCCCCTGGTTGGCGGGGGTCGTCCGCAACGCACGAACGTGGGAGCACACGTGGCACAGGGCACCGTGAAGTGGTTCAACGCCGAGAAGGGCTTCGGCTTCATCGCCGTCGACGGCGGCCAGGACGTCTTCGTCCACTACTCGGCCATCCAGATGGACGGCTACAAGAGCCTCGACGAGGGCCAGCGGGTCACCTTCGAGGTCGTCCAGGGCGAGAAGGGGCCGCAGGCGGACGCCGTCCGCGTCGCCTGAGCTCGCGAAGGCGAGCAAGGGCTCAGCGCCTGAGCTCCACAGCTCGTTCCCGAGGCCCGGTCCCCGTGCGGGGGCCGGGCCTCGGTCGTGTCCCGGGTGGTGGTGGCCGCGAGGAGCGGGGCCCGGCGGGTCCCCGACCAGCGGCCGGGTGAGCTCCGCTCAGCAGGGGGACGGCACGTGGTGCGGTGTCGTCCGGGGGACGACGGGGCGTGGAACAGTCGCCGGTCACACCCCGTTCTTGCACTCGGCAGGGTCGAGTGCCAGACTCGGGATTGGCACTCGACAGTGCCGAGTGCCAATCAGGTCGGAACGGTGAGGCACTGGTGTACGGGCCGACGGAGTGCCCGTGACCGCCGGTGTCGTCCGTCGCGGGCGCCGAACCCGGCCGTGCAGCGATCCATGCATGGAGGACATCACCACATGGCCAAGATGATCGCCTTCGAGGAAGAGGCGCGCCGCGGCCTCGAGCGGGGCATGAACACCCTCGCCGACGCCGTCAAGGTGACCCTCGGCCCGAAGGGCCGCAACGTCGTCCTCGAGAAGAAGTGGGGCGCCCCCACCATCACCAACGATGGTGTGAGCATCGCCAAGGAGATCGAGCTCGAGGACCCGTGGGAGAAGATCGGCGCCGAGCTCGTCAAGGAGGTCGCGAAGAAGACCGACGACGTCGCTGGTGACGGCACCACCACCGCCACCGTGCTCGCCCAGGCGCTCGTCCGCGAGGGTCTGCGCAACGTCGCCGCCGGCGCCAACCCGATGGCCCTGAAGAAGGGCATCGAGAAGGCCGTCGAGTCGGTCACCGAGTACCTCCTCTCGACGGCCAAGGACGTCGAGACCAAGGAGCAGATCGCCGCCACCGCGTCGATCTCCGCCGCCGACTCCGCCATCGGTGAGCTCATCGCCGAGGCGATGGACAAGGTCGGCAAGGAAGGCGTCATCACCGTCGAGGAGAGCAACACCTTCGGCCTCGAGCTCGAGCTCACCGAGGGCATGCGCTTCGACAAGGGCTACATCTCGCCCTACTTCGTCACCGACGCCGAGCGCATGGAGGCCGTCCTCGACGACCCGTACGTGCTCGTGGTCAACAGCAAGATCAGTTCGGTCAAGGACCTGCTCCCGCTGCTGGAGAAGGTCATGCAGTCGGGCAAGCCGCTGGCGATCATCGCCGAGGACGTCGAGGGTGAGGCCCTGGCGACCCTGGTGGTCAACAAGATCCGTGGCACCTTCAAGTCCGTCGCCGTCAAGGCCCCGGGCTTCGGTGACCGCCGCAAGGCCATGCTGACCGACATCGCCATCCTCACCGGTGGCCAGGTCATCAGCGAGGAGGTCGGCCTCAAGCTGGAGAACGCCGGCCTCGAGCTGCTGGGCCGCGCCCGCAAGGTCGTCGTCACCAAGGACGAGACGACGATCGTCGAGGGTGCCGGTGACAGCGACCAGATCGCCGGCCGGGTGAACCAGATCCGCGCCGAGATCGAGAAGTCGGACTCCGACTACGACCGCGAGAAGCTGCAGGAGCGCCTGGCCAAGCTGGCCGGTGGCGTCGCCGTCATCAAGGCCGGCGCCGCGACCGAGGTCGAGCTCAAGGAGCGCAAGCACCGCATCGAGGACGCGGTGCGCAACGCCAAGGCCGCCGTCGAGGAGGGCATCGTCGCCGGTGGTGGCGTCGCCCTGGCGCAGGCCACCGCCGTCGCGTTCGACAAGCTCGAGCTCGAGGGTGACGAGGCGACCGGTGCCAACATCGTGCGCGTCGCGCTCGAGGCGCCGCTGAAGCAGATCGCCGTCAACGCCGGCCTCGAGGGCGGCGTCGTCGCGGAGAAGGTGCGCAACTCCGACACCGGCTGGGGCCTCAACGCCGCCTCCGGCGAGTACGTGGACCTCGTCGCCAGCGGGATCATCGACCCCGCCAAGGTGACCCGCTCTGCGCTGCAGAACGCCGCCTCCATCGCGGCGCTCTTCCTCACCACCGAGGCCGTCATCGCCGACAAGCCGGAGAAGGCCGCCCCGGCCATGCCGGGCGCCGACGGTGGCATGGGCGGCATGGACTTCTGAGTCCCGCCCCCTCGTAACACCAGCACTGCCCGGCAGGGGCGGTCCCGCACCACGCGGGGCCGCCCCTGTCGGCGTTCCCGGGAACTGTCCCCGCGGCGAGATCTGCACAGTGGTCGCCATCAGCGGCTGATCGCGACCACTGTGCAGATCTCGTGGGTGCCGGTCGGGAGCGGAGCAGCAGGACTCGTCGACCGGCACACGGGCAGGCCGAGGGCCCGCCACCGGGATGGTGACGGGCCCTCGGGTGTTCAGTCGTGGCGCCTCCCGGGCGGGCTCACCCCTGGCTGGGGCGGGGACCCGGCCGGGCCGGAGTCACCGGACCTCGACGGTGAACGGACCGGCGATGCCACCCAGGCTGGACTTGATCCAGATGGTGGTCGGCGCGGTCGCCGGTGCGGGGTCGAGGACGATCTGCCACGGACCGGTGTTCTCCGGGGCCTCCAGCGCGCCCACCGTCCCCGAGGGGTACCCGGCGATCGGCGTGGCGGCCGGACCGGTGCCGGCGGTGTTCGGGCGGTGGACGGTGATGGTCGCACCCGGCACGGTGCCCGAGCCGCTGATGCGGAACTCGTCACCGGTCCGGAACTGCGCCAGGTCCAGCCCGACGCTGTCACCGGGGAGGACGACGTTCACCCCGGGGTTGGACAGCGTGGAGAACTGCGCCCCGGCCGCCGTCTTCGACTGGACCCGGAAGACCCACCGCGTCCCCGGCTCGGACCTCGGCAGACCGGTCACCTCAGCGGTGGTGCCGGTGACGACGACGTCGCGCTCGGCCTGCAGCGCGTTGGTGTTCGTCGCGTCCGTCCTCAGGTACGCCCGGACCCGGTACTCGGTGGCGTCGGGCACCGGGTTCCAGGCCAGGCTGACCCGGCCGGCGTCGTTGTTCGGCCCGGAACCGGCGATGCTGGTGATCGCCAGCCCGGTCGGGGCGACGGCGGCGGCCGCGGGCTTCGGTGACACGACGCCCGTGGCGTGCGCGACGGCGCCCGTGGCGTCGATGACCGCGACGTTGACCCGCGTGTTGTCGGCCGCGATCGGGACCGGCGCCGTGTAGATCTTCGCGGTCGGCGACGGGACGTTGCCGTTCGGCTCCGTGGTGACCGCGCTGCCGTCGACGGTGTAGTAGATCGTCCCGGCGTTGGCCGACAGGGTCAGCTGACGGTCCTCCGCGATGACCGCCGTGTCGCCGTTGAAGGCCGGCGTCGTGGTCAGCTGCAGCGCCGTGCCCTCCGGAGGCGTGGGCTCCGCGGTGCCTGCGAGGGCGAACGGTGCGCCGATCTCGCCGGCGACCATCGAGCGCACCTCGATGTCGTACAACGAGCCGGCGTCCAGCCCGTCCAGCACGACCTGGGTGGCGTCCGCACCGACTCGGGCGCCCTGCAGCTGCTGGGCGCCGTTCTCGCCGGCCGTCTGGTCGATGGCCTCGACGCTGTAGCCGGTGACGGGCGCGCCGCCGGCGACGGGTGCGGCCGACGCCCAGGTGACCGTGGCCTGGCTCTGGTTGTTCCACACCACCGAGAACTCGCCCGCGGGGGGCCGTGCGCCGTCCGGTCCCGGCGCGCAGCCGGGGGCGCCGCCGCCGACGAGTCCGTACTCCGACAGCGTCAGGCCGAGCTGGGCCTCGACCGTCGTGGCGTCGGCCATCCAGCTCAGCGCGACCTTCTCGCCGTCGAAGACCAGCTGCTGGTCGGACGGCGAGAGGCCCCCGAACGTCACCGAGAACTCGCCGTTGGCCGCGGTGCCCTGCACGGTGTAGCCCTGCGTGGCCGCGGGCGGCTCGTTCGGGCCCCAGCCGATGGCCCGCTCGCCGATGGCGCTGCCGGCTTCCCGCATCTCCGGGTTGACCACCTCGACGGCGAACCGGTTCAGGTCGACGTCCGCGCCGTAGGTGCCGGTGATCGTGACCGTGTTGACGTTGCCCTCGGCCGGCGTGCTGGCGGTCACCCCGGTGACCTCGGCCGAGCTGACCTTCATCCCGTCGACCAGGGGCGAGCCGCTGAAGCGGACCGACACGTCGTCACCCGGCTGGATGTCGGGGGTGACGTCGGTGAAGCACCCGTCGAACCCGCCACCGGGTCGCGGGGTCGCCTCGTGGTTCCACTCCATGAAGCCGGTCGCGTCGACGACGCCCGTGGCGGTGCCGACGGTCTGGCCGCCGCGGGTGACCGTCAGGGTCGCGGTCTGCCCCGCCTGGGCGGTGTAGCCCTCGATGGCCACCATGTCGCGGGAGGGGAACACCTCGATGTTCCCCGGCCCCGTCGGCGGGGTGCCGGCCGAGGCGCTGGTCGCGAAGCCGATGAGCCCGCCGGTGGCCGTGGCGGCCACCAGGCCGGCAGTGGCGAGGCGGGTCCGCGTGCTGTGGGGCGACAGTCGCGAGGGGGAGGGAGCCGCATCTGCAGTCCCGCCCCCGCGACCGCCGTGGTTGGTCGGTCGTGTCCTGGTCATGGCCTCTCTCCGCAGTCCGAGCCGTCCTGGCTCCCTCCGGACACCGGAGGGTCGGTCAGACGGTCGTCGCACGGACGGGTGCGCGGGGAGCCGCGACGAGGGGGGAGGCGTTCCCCCAATGCGTGGGGCGACGGACGTCGTACGACCACGGCGGTGCCGCCCCCGCCGGGTCCCCGTCACCCACTGACCTGCACCGACGCCGGGAGGACGAGGCGGGGGTCAGCCCCCGCTCGGGCCCAGCAGCCACCCGGCCGGCTCGGCCAGGGCGTCGGCCTCGGCCGGCCCCCAGGAGCCCGGTGCGTACCGGTGCGGCCTCGGCGGGTGCTCCTGCAGCGGGGCGAAGGCCCGCCACGCGCAGGCCAGCCCGGCGCTGCTGGTGAACAGGGAGCGGTCGCCGACCAGGACGTCGTGCAGCAGCGAGACGTAGGGCGGCAGCGGCGTCCCGCCCGGGACGTCGGCCAGCTGGAGGGTCGCGGTCGCCCGGGCCAGGGCGAGGTCCGGGCCGGGCTCCTTGGCGACCAGCGTCAGGTCGACCGCGCCGGACCCGCTCAGGGACAGCGAGAGCACGTTGCCGTGCCCGGGCACGCCGGTCACCGGCCCCTCCGGCCTGCGCAGCAGGAGGCTGACCCGCTGCTCGCTGGCCGCCATCCGCTTGCCGGTGCGCAGCACGAACGGGACGCCGCGCCAGCGGTCGGTGTCGACCCACAGCCGGGCCGCGACGAAGGTGTCGGTCGTCGAGTCGTCGGCCACGCCCTCGATGTCGGTGTAGCCGTCGAACTGCCCGAGCACCACCTCGTCGGGGTCCAGCGGGCGGAATGCGGCGAGCACGGACTCCCGCGCCTCCAGCAGGTCGGCGGGGGAGAAGCTGGCCGGCGGCTCCATGGCCACCTCGGCGGCGAGCTGGAACAGGTGGGTGACCAGCATGTCCAGCGCCGCGCCCGTGGCGTCGTAGAACTCCGCGCGCTGGGCGACGTCGAGGTCCTCCGGGACGTCGATCTGCACCTGGCGGACGTGCTCCCGGCTCCACAGCTGCTCGAACAGCCCGTTGGCGAACCGCAGCACGTGCAGGTCCTGGGTGCCCTCCTTGCCCAGGAAGTGGTCGATCCGGAACACCTGGTCCTCGTCGAGGACGGACAGCACCAGCTCGTCGAGCTCGCGGAAGGTCTCCGGCGAGGTGCCGTAGGGCTTCTCGTAGACCACCCGCGCACCCTCGGCCAGCCCGTGCTCCTGCAGGCCCCGGGTCAGCTTCTCGAACGCCGACGGCGGGACGGCGAGGTAGTGGACCAGCTGCGCGTCCCCGCCCAGCTCGCCCCGGGCCTCCTCGAGCACGTCGAGCAGGCTGCCGGGGTCGGACTCCTCGAAGCCGCCCCCGGCGAACCGCAGCCGGGTGGCGAACTCCTCCCAGGGCCCCTCGGCGTCGTCCCCCTGCCCACCCAGGGGCCCGAACTCCTCGAGCGCCTCCCGGACGCGGCCGGCGAAGTCCTCGTGCGAGACGTCCCCCCGTCCGTTGCCGACCAGCCGCCAGTCCGGGGGCAGCAGGTCCTGCTGGGCGAGCTGGAAGAAGGCGGGCAGCACCATCCGGCGGGCGAGGTCCCCGGTGGCGCCGAAGAGCACGAAGACGGTGGGCGGCAGGTCGGTCACGCCGCTCCTGTGCCCCGTCCGCGCCGCGGTCACCCGTACGGGGGCGTGCGGCGGGGGCCCGGCCGGGTAGGGGCAGGCCGTGGTCGTGGTCATCGGGACGTCGGGCTGGCAGTACCGCGACTGGCGCGGCCGCTTCTACCCGCAGCGCCTGCCACAGCGGCTCTGGCTGGAGCACCTCGCCGAGCACTTCGCCACGGTGGAGAGCAACAACGCCTTCTACCGGCTGCCGGAGCGGGCCACGTTCGAGGCCTGGCGGGCGCGCACCCCGGCCGACTTCCGGTGGGCGGTGAAGGCCAGCCGGTTCCTCACCCACGTCAAGCGGCTGCGCGAGCCCGAGGAGCCGGTGGGCCGGCTGATGGAGCGCGCCGCGGGGCTGGGGGAGCGGCTCGACGTCGTCCTCCTGCAGCTGCCGCCCACGCTCAAGGCCGACCCGGAGCTGCTGCGGACCTGCCTGGCGCAGTTCCCGGCAGGCACCCGGGTGGCCGTCGAGCCCCGGCACGACAGCTGGTGGACCGACGAGGTCCGGGCGTTGCTGGAGCGCTACGGCGCGGCGCTGTGCTGGGCCGACCGCGATGAGCAGCCGGTCGCCCCGCTGTGGCGCACTGCCGGGTGGGGCTACCTCCGGATGCACACCGGCGCCGCGTCCCCGTGGCCCCACTACCGGCCGGAGACCCTGCAGCTGTGGGCCGACCGGCTGGCGGCCACGTGGGGACCGGAGGAGGACGTGCTCGTCTACTTCAACAACGACCCCGGATGCGCCGCGGTCGTCGACGCGGTGCTCTTCGCCGAGGCCGTGCGCCGCACCGGCCGGACGCCGACCCGCGTGCCGACCCTCGACCAGGCGACGGGGGCGGCCTGGGCGGCGACGGAGGCGGCGTCCTCCCCGCCGTCCCCGCAGCGGTCCTCCCGCAGCGGGACGTGAGGGTCGCCCTCACCGGAGGACGGCGGGGTCCTCCGCGTGCCGGATGCCCAGCGCCTCGGCGGCCTGCCCCAGCACCGTCTGCACCGTCAGGGTGTCGGCCAGCGGCATGACCGCGCTCTCGGTCCGGCCGGCCCGCAGGCACTCGGTCACCTCGGCGATCTCGTGTGCGTAGCCGATGCCCAGCGGTTCCCGGGTGATCGTCTCGGGCTCTGCGCCGGCCCGGTGCAGCACGATGGTCCGCGGGTGGTGGAAGCGGGGCAGGACGTCGATCCAGCCCGCCGTCCCGAAGACGCGGGCCTGCCCGGGCGTCGGGTACCGCAGCGAGGTGGTCAGCGTCGCCGAGCGCCCGTCGGCGTAGCCCAGCAGGAGGGCGGCCTCGGCGTCGGCGCCGGTGGGGAACACCGAGCCCGTCGTCGTGACGGTGTCCGGGGTGCCCAGCAGCATCTGCGCGAACGAGACGACGTAGACCCCGAGGTCCAGCAGCGCACCGCCGCCGAGCTCCAGGGCGAACAGCCGGTCGGCCGGGTCGTACTCGCGGGCGACGCCGAGGTCGGCCTGCACCGACCGGACCTCGCCGATCGCGCCGTCGGCCACCAGCTCCCGCAGCGCCACGACGGCCGGCTGGAAGCGGGTCCACATCGCCTCCATGACGAAGACCCCGCGCTCGCGCGCCCGGTCGACCACCTCGGCCGCGCCGGCGGGGGTGGCGGTGAAGGACTTCTCCACCAGCAGCGCCTTGCCCGCGTCGATGGCGCCCAGCGCGACCGCGTGGTGCTGCGGGTGGGGCGTCGCGAGGTACAGGACGTCGACCTCAGGGTCGGCCAGGACGTCGGCGTAGGACCCGTGCGCGCGGTCCAGGCCGTGCCGCTGCGCGAACGCGGTAGCGCGCTCGGCCGACCGGGAGGCGACCGCCACCGGCCGGGCGCCGGGGACGTGCGCGAAGTCGCCCATGACGCTCTCGGCGATGCGGCCCGGCCCGACGATGCCCCAGCGGATCTCAGCGGTCACCGGCACGACGCTAACGGTGCGGGGAGACTGTCGCCCGTGACGCTGCTGATCGACCCCCCGGTGTGGCCCTGGCGGGGGCGGCGCTGGTCGCACCTGGTCAGCGACGTGTCCTACGACGAGCTGCACGCCTTCGTCGCGGCGGAGCTGGGCATCCCGCGCCGGGCGTTCCAGGGCGACCACTACGACGTCCCCGAGGAGCTGCACGAGGTCGCCGTGGCGGCCGGGGCACTGCCGGTCGGCTCCCGCGAGCTGCTGTCCCGTCTGATGGGCGCCGGCCTGCGGCTCAAGAAGACCCGGCGCGCTCCCTCAGCAGGCTGAGCTCGGCGGCCATGTTCGCCCGGGCGCGGGGGGTCCACTCCGGAGCGACCGCCGGCAGCCGGTACAGCTGCGGCAGCGCCAGCAGGTGCTCGAGGACGGCGGTGCGCCCGGAGGTGAACTCCGCGTCGGAGAGGTGCGCGTACTCCTCGCGCACCGCCGAGGCGTAGGCGGCGTAGGCAGCCGGGGGCCCGGCCAGGACGGCGAGGTCCGCGTCGCACAGCACCGCACCGTTGGCGTCGCCGGGCGCCGGGTCGTGGCCGGCGGTCAGCAGCACCAGCCGCACGACCTCCTCGACCCGCTCCTCGGGGACCAGCCCGCGCAGCCCGGCCCGCGCCCGCTGCGCGCTGACCTGCTCGTTGTCGGCGCGGCGCGGGTCGTAGACGACGTCGTGGTACCAGGCGGCCAGCCGGACGGCGTCGGGGTCGGCCGCCGCGTCCGCCAGCTCCCCGACGAGCCCCAGCACGGCCGCCAGGTGGGCGAGGTCGTGGTACCGGCGGTGCGGCTCGCTCCACGCCGCGACGAGCGCCGCCCACTCGGTGCGCGCGGTGGGGGAGTCGCCCGTCAGGTCCGCCCAGGCCTCGAACCCGACGAGGCTCATGCCACCCCGCAGGTGCGCAGGGTCAGCAGCGCGAACGCCCGCGCCGCGGTGACCACCTCGGCGACCGGCACCCGCTCCAGCGGCCCGTGCGCCAGCTGCAGGTCGCCCGGTCCGTGGTGCAGCGTCGGGATGCCGGCGGCGGCGTACAGGCGCAGGTCGCTGCCGGCGGGGATCGCCCGCTCCGGCGGGACCCTGCCGGTGCCGGCGTCCGCGACCGCCCTCTGGACGGCGGGGAGCAGCGGGGCACCCGCGGGCAGCGAGCCGCTGGCGAACGCGCCACCGGTCCAGGTGAGCCGGACGGGGTGCTCGGCCAGCCACGGGTGGGCCGCGCACGTGGCCGCCAGCCGCGCCTCGAACGCCGCGCGGGCCTCCGCCACCGGCTCGCCCAGCCGGACGCCGTAGCGCCCCTCGGCGACCAGCCGGTCGGGCACCGAGCTGGCCCAGTCGCCGGCCTGCACCCGCCCGATGTTGATCCCGTAGGGGAAGCGGGCCCCGCCGAACCGGGGGTCGGCGTCCCGCTGCCGCTCGGCCTCGAACGCGCGCAGCTCGCCGTGCACCACCTCGAACAGCTCCAGCGCGCTCACGCCCTGGTCCCGGTGGGCGGCGTGCGCGGCCAGCCCCGCGACCTCCAACCGGAAGGTCAGCGCCCCGGCGTTGGCCGTGACGACGGCGCCGGCGGTCGGCTCGGGGATGACGCACAGGTCGCCGCGGTGGCCCCGTCGCAGCGTGGCCCAGGCGCCGAGGCCGCCGTCCTCCTCCCCGACGACGGCGTGCACCGCCAGGGGCCGGGCCAGCCGCACCCCCGCCGTCCGCACGGCGGCGAGCGCGGCGAGGGAGGCGACCACGCCGGCCTTCATGTCGCAGGCGCCGCGGCCGTGGACGGCGCCCCCGGCGACGCGCGGCTCGAACGGCGGGGCGGGCCACAGGGACCGGTCCCCGGGCGGGACGACGTCGGTGTGGCCGGAGAAGACCAGGGCGGGGACACCGTCGTCGGCGGCCGGCGTGGTCCCGACCACGCCGGACGCCTCGGTGCGCGCCACCTCCTGGCCGGGCGCGTCCGGTGCGGCGGCGGCCTCGGCGAGGTCGATGGGCCACCGGTCGACGCGGCAGCCGAGTTCGTCGAGCCAGTCCCCGACGAGGTGCTGCACCTCGCTCTCGGCCGCGGTGCCACCGACCGACGGGACGGCGACCAGGGTCCGCAGCCGGTCGACGACCTCCCGCTCGTCGACGGCGGCCAGGACGCGGGCCTCGGCGGAGGTCAGGTCGGGCACGGCCGGAGTCTGGCACGCGGCCTGCCCGGTGACGGACGCCGCGGACGCTGGCGTGGCCCGCCGTGACCCTCCCGCCCCCGCCGCCCGGCTGGTACCCCGACCCCGCCGGGAGCGGTGGCACCCGCTGGTGGGACGGCCAGGGCTGGACCGCGCACGTCCAGGCACCCGCACCTCCTCCGCCCGTGCCGACGGTCGCCCAGCTCCCGCCGGTGCACCCGCGCAGCGGTTCCCCCGGTGGGGTACCGGCCCCGGCGCAGCGGGCCCCCGCCCGGTACGGGCCCTCGCTGTGCGACCAGCCGGTCCTGCTGGTGGAGCAGAAGACCAAGCTGGTCGAGCTGACCACCGAGTACGCGGTGCTCGACGGCGACGGCACCCGGGTCGGCGCGGTCGTCGAGGTCGGCCAGAGCGGGCTGAGGAAGGCCGTGCGGTTCCTGTCGGACCTCGACCAGTTCCTCACCCACCGACTGGAGGTCCGCGACGCCACCGGGGTCGTCCTCGTCCTGACCCGCCCGGCCAAGCTGGTCCGGTCCCGGGTGGTCGTCGAGCGGCCGACCGGGGAGGTGCTGGGCGAGATCGTCCAGGCCACCGTCTTCGGGCGGATCCGGTTCGACCTGGTCGTGGGCGGCCAGGTGGTCGGGGCGATCCAGGCGGAGAACTGGCGGGCCTGGGACTTCGCGATCACCGACGCCGCCGGCACCGAGGTGGCCCGGATCACGAAGACGTGGGAGGGGCTGGCGCGGACGCTGTTCACCACGGCCGACCGGTACGTCGTCCGCGTCCACTTCCGGCTGCCCGAGCCCCTGGCCAGCATGGTCATCGCCTCGGCCCTGACCGTGGACACCGCGCTGGAGCAGGACGACCGCGGCCTCAACTGACCGGCCCTCGCCCGTGTGAGCGGCCGCGACCAGGGGTAGCCTCGAAGACGTCCGGGCCGGGTGCATCGTGCCCCCGGGTGCCAATTGGTTATCGCCTTCGCGGACCACCGCCCCGACTCCGGTCGGGGGTCTGGAGCCGCGTTGTGCTTCTCGCCGCGAGGCGGCCGTCATCCGGTCCGGACCCACACTCCGACGTGCCGTCGCCGCAGCTCCCGCCTACCGTCGTCCCACAGGTGTGACCGAGGCGACATCGGGAGTTCCCATGGCAGGCGCGGTGCAGCAGGGCCACGGCCGGACCGTCGACGAACGACACCGGCTGCCGGTCAAGACCCTGGTCTCGGCGAGCATCGGCAACGCCGTCGAGTGGTTCGACTGGACGGTCTACGCCACCTTCGTCGTCTTCTTCGCCGGCCAGTTCTTCCCGGCCGAGAACGAGGCGCTGGCGCTGATCGGGGCGACGTCGACCTACGCCCTGGCGTTCTTCTTCCGCCCGCTGGGCGGCATCCTGCTCGGCCGGTTCGCCGACCTGCGCGGCCGCAAGGCGGGGATGCTGCTGACCATCCTGCTGATGGCGGGTGGCTCGATGGTGATCGCGATCCTGCCCACCTACGAGCAGGTGGGCTGGCTGGCGCCCATCCTGCTGCTGCTCGCGCGGATCGCGCAGGGCATGTCGCTGGGCGGCGAGGTGTCCAACGCCTCGGCCTACCTCGGCGAGATCGCCCCGCCGGCCCACCGCGGCCGCTACTCGTCGTTCTTCTACATCTCCACGGGGTCGGCGCTGCTGGCCGCCTCGCTGCTCGGTGTGCTGCTCACCGGGGTCCTCGACGACAACCAGCTCGAGTCCTACGGGTGGCGGATCGCGTTCTTCATCGGTGGCCTGCTCGGCCTGATCGGCATGTGGCTGCGCCGGTCCCTGGTCGAGACCGAACAGTTCGAGGAGAACGCGGAGAAGGCCCGCGCGACCAAGCACCCGCTGCTGCAGACCATCCGCCACCACCCGAAGGCCGTGGTGCAGCTGTGCGCGTTCACGCTGCTGTCGACCCTGTCGTACTACACCTTCTTCAGCGCGCTGACGCCGTTCGCGATCACGTTCCGGGACGCCGACGAGACCGACGTCTTCATCGCGCTGTCCCTCGGCACGGCGCTGTTCGTGGCCCTCTGCTACCCGTTCGGGAAGCTGTCGGACCACATCGGGCGCAAGCCGCAGCTGCTGATCTGGTCGGGCGCGATGGCGGTGCTGATCGTGCCGTTGTCGTTCCTCGTGCGGGACAACCTGTTCTCGCTGATCGTGGTCTTCTGCACGGGGCTGGGGCTCTACGCCCTCATGGCGTCGATCGCGCCGGCGATCATGAGCGAGCTGTTCCCCACCGAGCTGCGGGCCACCGGCATCGGCGCCTGGTACAACCTGACGGTCGCCACGTTCGGTGGCACGGCCCCGCTGGTCATCACCGCGCTCTCCGAGGCCGGCCACCCGCTGTGGTTCTTCTGGTACGTGGCGATCGCCGCCGCGCTCGCCTTCGCCGTCATCCTCACCCTCCGGGAGACGAAGGGCTCCGAGCTGCTCTGAGGGGTCGCCGGGGTCTCTGAGGGGCCTCAGACGCCGGGCGGCGGGGCAGGACTGCCCGACCGCCCGATGCCCGAGCCCCACCCTCAGCACGACCGTCGACGTCGTCGGAACGGACGCGACGACGGGAGACGACCATGGCGACCTACCCGAACCCCGGCCTCGAGGCCGAGCTGGCCTACCGGCGGGAACTGCTGCAGCAGATCGGCCGCCGCACCCGCACCCGCCGTGGCCCGTGGTCCACCCGCCGCTGGTGGCGGGCGAGCTGAGCAGCGCGGGGACGCTCCTGGTCCCGGCCCCGTCGGAGGGCTCTGCCACGATCGGCCTCGTGCCGCAGTGGGACGACCGACCGTTGGTGGGGCGAGGCGAGGAGCTCGCCCGCCTGCTCGCGTCGGTCGACCGCGCCCTCGAGGGGCGGGCCGGCGCGGTGCTCCTCTCCGGGGACGCCGGGGTCGGCAAGACCCGCCTGCTCGACGAGCTCGCCGCCCGGGCCGCCGAGCGGGGCGTGCGCGTGCTCACCGGCCACTGCGTGGACCTCGGTGACGTCGGGCTGCCCTACCTGCCGTTCGTGGACCTGCTCCGTCCGGTGGCCGCCGACCCGGCCGCCGCGGGTCAGCCGGCCCTGACCGGGCTGTTCACCGGTCGGGGGGCGGCCGGGGCGCCCGAGCTCCCCGCGGGGGACGCCGCCGACCTCGGCCGCCCGCTGCCGCGGCTGGCCCGCCCGGCCCTGGACGACGGCCGGCTGCAGCTGTTCGAGTCGGTGGCCGCGCTGCTGGTCGAGCTGGCCGCGACCACCCCGCTGCTCCTCGTGCTGGAGGACGCGCACTGGGCCGACCGCTCCAGTCGGGACCTGCTGCGCTACCTGCTCGCGCGGCTGGCCGACGAGCCGATCGCCCTGGTCGTCTCCTACCGCGCCGACGACCTGCACCGGCGCCACCCTCTGCGGCCGCTGCTGGCCGAGCTGGTGCGGCTCCCCGGGGTCGAGCGGCTCGAGCTCGGCCCGCTGCCCGACGCGGCGGTCGGCGAGCTGGTCCGCGGGCTGGCCGCCGGCGTCCCGGAGCGGACCGTCGAGGACGTCGTGGCCCGCGCCGAGGGCAACGCCTTCTACGCCGAGGAGCTGCTCGTGGCGGGCCTGGCGGGGGAGTCGCTGCCGCTGGCCCTGACCGACGTGCTGCTGGCCCGCGTCGAGCAGCTGGGCGAGGCGGCCCAGCGCGTGCTGCGGGTCGCCGCGGTCGCGGGCCGGCGGGTGCGGCACGACCTGGTCGCCGCCGTCGCCGGCCTGGCCCCGGCGGAGCTGGAGGCGGCGCTGGCCGAGGCGGTGCACCACCACCTGCTCGTCGTCTCCGCCGACGGCCGCTACCGCTTCCGGCACGCGCTGCTGCGCGAGGCCGTGCTGGCCGACCTGCTGCCCGGCGAGCGGGTCCGCCTGCACGCGGCGATCGCCGCCCACCTCGCCGCCACGCCGGGCGCCGGCACCGCCGCCGAGCTCGCCCACCACGCCCGCGCCAGCAACGACCTCGCAGGCGCCTTCTCGGCGTCGCTGGAGGCGGCCGCCGAGGCCGCCGCGGTCGGCGCCCCCGCGGAACAGCTGCAGCACCTCGAGGCGGCGCTCGC
This sequence comes from Geodermatophilus sp. SYSU D00697, assembly GCF_054050175.1. Taxonomy (NCBI): domain Bacteria; kingdom Bacillati; phylum Actinomycetota; class Actinomycetes; order Geodermatophilales; family Geodermatophilaceae; genus Geodermatophilus; species Geodermatophilus sp. SYSU D00697. The sequence continues at coordinate 132,933 of NZ_JBJGYV010000013.1, read as the reverse complement.
GCTCTGGCCCGCGGTCCCCGACGCCGCCGAGCGGGCCGGGCGGGACCAGGCGGGCCTCATCCTCGACACCGCGGCCGCGGCGCGGCGGGGCGGCGAGCTGCACCGTGCGATCGCGCTGCTGCGCTCGGCGCTGGACCTGCTCGGCGAGGACGGCGACCCGGTCGCCCGGGCGCGGGTGCACTACACGCTCGCGCAGGCACTCGGCCGCGGCGAGCACCAGGCCACGGCGCACCGGGAGAGCGCCCGGGCGATGGCGCTCGTGCCGGCCGAGCCGCCGTCGGTCGTGCGCACCTGGGCCGCGGCCACGCACGCGCGGACCAGCTACGACCTGGGCCTGTGGGCGGAGGGCGACGCGGCCGCCGAGGAGGCCCTGGCCGCGGCCGACGCCCTGGGCCTCGACAGCGCCTGGGCCGACACCGCCGTCTCGCTGGCCCGGGTCCGCGGGGTGGGCGACCCCGCGGCGGTGCGTGCGCGGCTGCAGGAGGCCCTGGCCCGCGCCCGCCGCTCGGGCGACACCGACGTCGAGATGCGGGTGCTGTTCAACCTGGCGATCGTCCCGTACGAGGCCGGCGGGGTGACCGAGGCGCTGGAGTGGATCGACCTGGGCCTGGAGCGGGCGCGGGCGCTCGGAGCGGAGTGGGCGTTCTACCCCGCCGAGCTGCGTCACCTCGGCGTGGTGGCCCGGTACGTCTCCGGCGACTGGGACGGCAGCCTGGCGCTGGCCGACCAGCTGGCACGGGTGCCGGAGATGTCGGCGCACGTGCGCGCGGCGGGCCTGCTCGTGCAGGTGGGCCGCGGGGACCCGGCCGCGGCGGAGCGGGTGGCGTGGGCCCGGGGGCTGGTCTCGCGACTGGACGCACACGTCCTGTTGCTCCTGACCACGGCAGGTGCCGAGATCGACCTCGCCGCGTGGGCGGGGGACGCGGGAACTGCGGCCGACCGGGCGCGCACGGCCGCCGAGCAGGTGGAGTCCTACTGGGGCAGCGACCGGCTGGCCGTGGTCCGCCTGGCCGCGCTCGCGCTGGCGCCGGTCGCCGACGCGGCCGCCGCCGCCCGCCGGGCCGGGGACCCCGCCGTCGAGCACTGGGTGTCGACCGGCGAGGAGCTGGCCGGCCTGGCGCGCGCGGCCGTCGAGGACCACCTGCGGACCGTCGGTGAGTTCGGCGTCGAGGCCGCCGCCTGGCGTGCCCGCGTCGAGGCGGAGGTGGCAGGCCTGGCCGGCGATGACGCGGTCGCGCGGTGGCGGGAGGCCGTCGACGTCTTCGGCTACGGCGACGTCTACGAGCAGGCCCGCAGCCGGTGGCGGCTGGCCGGAGCGCTGCTCGCGGCCGACGACCGCACCGCGGCCGCCGAGCAGCTGGCGCAGGCCGCGGCGGTCGCCGACCGTCTGGGAGCCGCGCCGCTGCGGGCGGCGGTGCTCGCCCTGGCCCGCCGGGCCCGGATCCCGCTCGACCTGCCCGGCGCCGGGCGGCTGCCCGACCCGGCGGCCGTCTTCACCCCGCGGGAGACCGAGGTGCTGCGGTTGCTGGCCCAGGGCCGCACCAACCGGCAGATCGGCGCCGAGCTCTACATCAGCGAGAAGACCGCGAGCGTGCACGTCAGCAACATCCTGGCCAAGCTGGGCGCCGGCGGGCGGACCGAGGCCGTGGCGATCGCCGCCGCTCGCGGGCTGCTGCCCGCTCCCGACACCGCGACGGGGTGACCGCCGGCCCATCCCGCCGCGCGCCCGTGCCCGCGTCCGCCCCGATGTCGCCGAGTCATGCGAACTCGTGGCGATCGGCCGCCGATGGCCACGAGTTCGCATGGCTCGACGACCCGGACGGTGTCAGAGCATCGTGCGCAGGCGCTCGCGGCGGGCGCGGAGCACGTCGACCGACGCCGAGGCCGACGGCGGCCCGGGCACCGACTTGCGCAGCTGGGTGTGCACCACCGCGTGCGGCGTGGACGTCTTGGCCGACACCCGGCTGACCAGCCGGTTGATCTCCCGGCGCAGCTCGGCGGCGTCGCGCCAGGAGCGGCCGGCGTCGTCCTCCTCCGGGTGGTCCTCGACCGGGAAGAGGCCGCCGTCCTCGTCGTCGTCGTGGTGCGCGCGCTCGGCGATCCGGGCCCGCAGCTCGTCGTCCCGCTTGGCCAGCAGCGAGGCGGTCTGCTCGGCGGTGAGCAGACCCGGGATGCCGAGGAACTCCTCCTCCTCGGCGCCCAGCGACACGGTGGCCGGCCGGCCCTCGCCGGTGTGCGCCGTGCCGCCGTGCAGCACGTGCGCGAAGCGGGCGTCGGCCTCCAGCGCCTCGAACTGCCTGACGCCGTCGGGGGTCTCCCGCTCCTTGGGCGGCAGCGGGTCGAGGTCGAGCGCCTCCGGGTCCTGCGCCTTGGGCGGCGGCATGACGTGGTTGCGTTCCTTCTCCAGCGACGCGGCCAGGCCCAGCAGCGGCCGGACGGCGGGGAGGAACACGGTGGCCGACTCGTGCGCGGCCCGCGAGCGGACGACGCGGCCGACGGCCTGGGCGAAGAACAGCGGCGTCCGGTACGAGGTCATCCACGCGAGGACGGCGGCCCGCGGGACGTCGACCCCCTCGGAGATCATCCGCACGCAGACGGCGATCCGCGCCGACCCGGCCGCGAAGCGCTCGATCTTCTTCGAGGCCTTGGGGTCGTCGGACAGGATCAGCTCGGGCGCCTTGCCGGTCACCCGCTTGACGATGCGGGCGTAGGCGCGGGCGTCGTCCTGGTCGCTGGCGAGGATCAGCCCCGCGGCGTCGGGCATGCCGCCCTCCTCCCGCAGGTGCGTGATCCGGTCGTCCATGGCGGCGATCACGTGCGGCACCCACTGGCCCTTGGGGTCCAGCGCCGTCCGCCAGGCCTGCATCTCGACCGACCGGGTGCCGGCCTCCGACAGGGACGCCGCGACCACCTCTCCGGCGGAGTTCCGCCAGCGCGACGTCCCGGTGTACGCGGCGAAGACGACCGGGCGGACGACGTTGTCGGCCAGCGCCTCCTTGTAGCCGTAGGTGTAGTCGGCGCGGCTGACCAGGCCCATGCCGCCCTCGCCGTCGTCCCCCTCGAACCCGTCCTCCTCGTAGCGGACGAAGGGGATGCGCTCGTCGGCCTTGGTGCGGAACGGCGTGCCGGTGAGGCAGAGCCGGCGCGCGGCGAAGCCGTAGGCCTCCTCGATCGCCTCGCCCCACGAGAGGCCGTCCCCGGCGTGGTGCACCTCGTCGAGGATGACCAGCGTCTTCACCGCGGTGGCCCGGGCGGCGTGCAGCATCGGCTTGCCGGCGACCTGGGCGTAGGTGGTCACGTAGCCCTGGGTGCCGGCGCGCACCGGCCCGACGGCGTTGGTCAGCCCGGGGTCGAGGACGATGCCCATCCGGTCGGCCGCGTCGGCCCACTGCAGCCGCAGGTGGTCGGTCGGGCAGACGACGATGACGCGGGCGACCTCGCGGCGCTGCAGCAGCCGCGCGGCGAGGGTGAGGGCGAAGGTCGTCTTGCCCGCGCCCGGGGTGGCGGTGACGAGGAAGTCCTTCGGGGACTCCTGCTCGTACTCCTCCAGAGCGGCCTGCTGCCAGGCCCGGAGCGGTCGGCTGGTCCTCTGCGGGGCGACCGCCTCCGCACGTGCTGCACTCCCCATGTCGTGGGTCATCCTGCCTGCGCCGGAGGCAACACGCCCAACCGGCCACCTCCCGCGCGCCACCCGTCCGGCGTCGTATGGGGTCACGCGACGCCACCCTGACCTGCACGGACACCCGTGAGCGGTCGGGAGTGTGGCGATCGTCTCGAGTGGTGGGACGAGCCGTTCCGTCTCGCAGGCCCCAGGCGCCCCGCTCAGAGGTCAGCCGAGCGCGTCGTGTGCGCGCATCGCGGTCTCCGACGGTGCGAGACCACGATGCGCGCACACGACGCTCTGTCTCAGTCGGCGGGCTCGTCCACCCAGTCGGGGCCGTTGACCTCGCCGGGGCCGGCCAGGTCGGCGGCGTCGACGATCGTGTACGCGTAGCCCTGCTCGGCGAGGAACCGCTGCCGGTGGGCGGCGTACTCGCTGTCGAGGGTGTCCCGGCTGACGACCGTGTAGAAGTGCGCCTGCCGACCGTCGGCCTTGGGCCGCAGCACCCGGCCGAGGCGCTGAGCCTCCTCCTGCCGGGAGCCGAAGGTGCCCGACACCTGGACGGCGACGGCGGCCTCGGGCAGGTCGATCGAGAAGTTGGCGACCTTGGAGACCACCAGCGTGCGGATCTCCCCGGCCCGGAAGGCGTCGAAGAGCTTCTCCCGCTCGCGGTTGGTCGTCGACCCCTGGATGACCGGCGCGTCCAGGGCCTGGCCGAGCTCCTCGAGCTGGTCGAGGTAGGCGCCGATGACCAGCTTCTGCTCGTCGGGGTGGCGCTCCAGCACGCGGCGGATCACCGGCAGCTTGGACGACGCCGTGGCCGCGATCCGGTACCGCTCCTCGGGCTCGGCGACCGCGTAGGTCATCCGCTCCTCGTCGTCGAGGGACACCCGCACCTCGATGCACTCGGCCGGCGCGATGTAGCCCTGGGCCTCGATGTCCCGCCACGGGGCGTCGTAGCGCTTCGGGCCGATGAGGGAGAACACGTCGTCCTCCCGGCCGTCCTCGCGCACCAGGGTGGCGGTGAGGCCGAGCCGCCGGCGGGACTGCAGGTCGGCGGTCAGCCGGAAGATCGGCGCGGGGAGCAGGTGCACCTCGTCGTAGACGATCAGGCCCCAGTCCTGCGCGTCGAACAGGTCCAGGTGCCGGTACTCGCCCTTCCGGCGCGTGGTGATCACCTGGTAGGTGGCGATGGTGACCGGGCGGATCTCCTTGCGCTCGCCGGAGTACTCGCCGATCTCGTCCTCGGTCAGCGACGTGCGCGCGATGAGCTCGCGCTTCCACTGCCGCCCCGCGACGGTGTTGGTCACCAGGATCAGCGTGGTCGCCTTGGCCTCGGCCATCGCCGCCGCACCGACCAGCGTCTTGCCGGCGCCGCAGGGCAGGACGACGACGCCCGACCCGCCGGACCAGAAGCCCTCGACGGCCTCCTGCTGGTAGTCGCGCAGGTGCCAGCCGCTCTGGTCGAGCTCGATGGGGTGGGCCTGTCCGTCGACGTAGCCGGCGAGGTCCTCCGCCGGCCAGCCGACCTTGAGCAGCGCCTGCTTGAGCCGCCCGCGCTCCGACGGGTGGACGACGACGGTGTCCTCGTCGATCCGGGCGCCCAGCATCGGGGCCACCCGCTTGCTGCGGATGACCTCCTCGAGCACCGCGCGGTCGGAGGTGGTGAGCACGAGGCCGTGCACGGGGTTGTTGGCCAGCGTCAGCCGGCCGAAGCGGTCCATCGTGTCGGCGACGTCGACCAGCAGCGCGTGCGGCACGGGGTAGCGGGAGTACCGCACCAGCGCGTCGACGACCTGCTCGGCGTCGTGGCCCGCGGCGCGGGCGTTCCACAGCGCCAGCGGGGTGATCCGGTAGGTGTGCACGTGCTCCGGCGAGCGCTCCAGCTCGGCGAACGGCGCGATCGCCGCGCGGCAGTCGCGGGCCAGCGGGTGGTCGACCTCGAGCAGCAGGGTCTTGTCCGACTGGACGATGAGGGGTCCGTCGCTCACGGGAACCTTTCGGCAGCGGGCGTCCTGCCGGCACGGACGGCGTCGGCAGGGGGAGAGGGCGGCCGCGGGAGGGCCACCGTCACGGTAACGACGGGGACCGACAGGGCCTTCCCGGCGGCAGGCGTCAGATCCACTCCCGCAGCCGCAGCGGCGGTGGGTCCCCGCCCGGCCGCTGCAGCAGGACCTGGTCGACCCCCATCCGCCCGGCCTCGAAGGCCAGCGCGCTCGCGGCCATGTAGAGCCGCCACACCCGTGCCCGGCCCGGTCCGGTCAGCGCGACCGCGGCGTCCCAGTGCTTCTCCAGCCGCTCCACCCACGCCCGGAGGGTGAACCCGTAGTGCCTGCGGAGGGCCTCGACGTCGAGCACCTCGAGCCCCTGGCCCTCGAGGGCGGCCACCGTGCCGGCCAGGCTGAGCAGTTCGCCGTCGGGGAAGACGAACCGGGTGATGAACGTGTCGGGGTCGAAGTCGGGTACCCCCGCGTTCCAGGCGATGGCGTGGTTGAGCAGCCGGCCACCGGGGCGCAGCAGGTCGTGCAGCGCCCGCGCGTACCCGGGCATCCCGGCGGCGCCGACGTGCTCGGCCATGCCGATCGAGCTGATCGCGTCGAAGGGGCCGTCGGCCACGTCCCGGAAGTCCTGGACCCGGATCTCCACCCGGTCGGCCAGCCCGGCCTCGGCCACCCGGGACCGGGCCAGCCCGGCCTGCGCGGTGGAGAGCGTGACCCCGACGACCCGCGCCCCGTACCGCTGCGCCGCGTGCAGCGCCAGGCTGCCCCAGCCGCAGCCCACGTCCAGCAGCCGCGCCCCCGGCCCCAGGGCCAGCTTGCGGCAGACGAGGTCGAGCTTGGCCTCCTGGGCGGCGTCCAGTCCGGTGGCCGGGGACTCCCAGACGGCGCACGAGTAGACCATCGACGGGCCGAGGACCAGCGCGTAGAAGTCGTTGCTGAGGTCGTAGTGGTGGGAGATCGCGGCGGCGTCCCGCGCCCTCGAGTGCCGCCGGCCGAACCGCCGCAGCCGGACCTCCTCCGGCGGCGGGGCTGGTTCGGGCCCGAGGGCGCCGAGCGAGGCCGCGGTGCGCAGCAGGCCCGCCCGGTCCCGCAGCGACAACGGCGGCGCGTCGTCGGAAGCCAGCCGCCCGGTCGAGGACAGTGCCGAGAGCGTGTCGAAGACGTCGCCCTCCAGGTCGAGTTCCCCGGCCACGTAGGCGCGGCCCAGCCCCAGCTCGCCGGGCGACCACACCAGCCGGCGCACCGCGCGGCGGGAGCGCACGGCGATCACCGGGGCGCCGTCCGGACCGGCCAGGGACCCGTCCCACGCGCGCAACCGGACGGGCAACTCGTCGACGCCCAGGACCCCCTGCACGGCCGCGCCCAGGCGGGCCGCGACGGTCTGCTCGATCCCCATGACCGGGCAGCGTCGTGCGATCCGTTGCGCGAGGCAAGCGGTTGCGCCACCGGTCAGGACGAGGCGGCCTGCTCCCCGTCCTCGACCAGGGCCACCGAGGTGATGCGGTGGACGGCGAAGGTGCGGCTCTCCCCGCGGCGCTCGTCGTACCCCTGGAGGTACCCGCCGGCCAGCGACACCGGCTGCACGACCCGCTGGCTGCCGCTGCCCTGGGCGTCGACGTAGCCCAGCCACACCGGCACGCCCTCGCGGACGGCGCGGGAGAGCAGCTCCAGCGTGCCGGCGGTGGTCACGCCGGGCACCTGGCGCACCGCCTCGCCGCGGCGGGCGGCGAGGGCGGCGTCGCCGGCGCGGATCTCGCGGACCGTGGCGTCCACCTCCTCGCTGCTCAGCGGCCGCGGCGCCTGCGGGGCGGAGCTGCCAGGCCGGCGCCCGGCGGCGCGCGGCCGGGCCGGGGGCCGGGTGAGGACGGCGCCGCCGGGGGACTCGCCGGCCGGGGCGTAGCCCGCCGCGCGCAGCACGGTGAGCACCTCGTCGGCGCCGAGCACGCTGACCAGCACCCCCGGCGCCAGGCGGCGGAGCTCGGCCTCCGCCGTCCGCCGGTCGTTGAGCACCTGCGAGAGCAGCCCGTGGTCGTCGGAGCGCACGTAGCTCTCGATCGCGCCCACCCGCAGCCGGCCGTGCTGGCGGGCGACGTCGTCGACGAGGTAGTCCAGCGCCTGGGGGACCGGCGTCCGGGAGGCGCGGGCGAGGAACTCGTGCAGGTCGGTGGCCGACCACCCGGAGTCCAGCGCCCGCCGCACGCTGGACTCCGACACCCGGAACACCGTCGCCCCGCCGGAGGACTCGACGTCGGCGACGACGGCGAGGGTGTCGGCGAGCTCGGCCACCAGCGGCCCGGGAGCGATCAGGGACAGGTCGGGCTGGGCGAGCACGTGGTCGACCGGCTCCGGCAGCAGACCGCGCATCCCGTCGGCCGCCCCGTCCTCCCCACCCGTCAGCAGCCCGCGACCACCCGTGGAGAGCACCCCGCCGACCAGCACCCCCAACCGGGTGGCCTCGGTGAGGACGTCGGGCACCGGGGCCAGCCGGTCGGCGCGGCGCGGGGTCCGCCAGCGCAGCAGGGCCACCAGGTCGTCGGCGGCCAGGCCGGTGCCGGGCGGGTACTCGGCGAGGGTGGCCAGTGCCGACCGGCGGATCGCCGGCGCGGTGTGCCGCACCAGGTCGGGGGAGAGGGCGTTGACCGCCTTGCCCGAGACGTCGCGCTGACCGGCCAGCGCGGGCAGTCGGACGGCGTCCAGCCAGCCGGCGGCCAGCGTCGCCCACCGGTCGTGGAGGTCCTGCTCCCGCCACAGGTCGTAGGCCCGCGTGGGCAGCCACTCGTCGCGGTGCGGCCCGCCGACGTCGAGCAGCCCGGAGACGTGCGCGAGCTCCAGCAGCCAGCCGGCCTCCGGTTCGGTGACGTGCAGTGCCCGGGCCAGCCGCTTCTGGTCGCGGACCCCGATCCCGCCGCTGCGCAGGAGCCCGGCGGGCTCCTCCTCGAGCAGGACCAGGAGCTCGCCGACGCGGCCGATCGTCTCCAGCGCCGCGCCGGCCGACTGCCGGTCCACGACGGCCGGGTCGCGTTCCACGACCCCGGGCTCCGGACGCAGCCGGGGCGGGCCGAAGGGACGGCCGCCACGCAGCACCAGCCCGACCTCGCGTGGCAGTTCCACGTTGAGGGCGTCGATCCGGACGAGCAGGCCGCGCTGGAGCAGCCGCCGGGCGGGGGAGGGGCCGTTGCCGGGGGTGTCGGGCAGGTGGCCGACCGGACGGTCCCCCGCCAGCCGCTCGAGGACCTCGCGCTCCTCGGCCGACAGCTCACCGAGCGCTGCGGGCAGGTCGGCCGGCAGGGTCAGCCGCAGCTCGGCCGCCCGCCGGCCCAGCCCAGCGGGATACCGGACGGCGCGGCGCACCGGGTCGGGCGCGTGCAGGACCTCGTCGCCCCACAGCAGCGCGCGGGTCGCCAGCCGGTCGAGGCCGGTCTCCAGGACGTCGTCGGGGACCTCCGGGAGGGCGGCGGGCAGCTCCGCGGCCTCCACGCCGTCGGTGTCGGCCAGCAGCACCACGTCGAGCACCTGCAGCGTCGCGGCGTCCAGCTCGTCGAGGGCGCGGTCGACCGACACCGGCACCGCCAGCCGGCTGGCCAGGGCGACGACGTCGGAGGGAGCCGGCCGGGCGACGTCGGGGCGGGCCGCCAGGAGCGCGGCCAGCTGCTCGTCGCTGCGGGTGCGCAGCCACGCCGAGAGCGTGGCGGGGCGTTCGGCAGGCATCCGGTCCACGCTACGACGTCGCGGCCGGGTCCCGCCGACGTCGTCCGGACAGCCCCTCCCCGCCAGGTGGGTCGCGGTGCGCCAGCATGACCGGGTGCACCCGGCGGCCGAGGACCCCCAGACGCAGGCGGCGCTCACCGGCTACCAGGCCGGCGGGTGGCGGTGGCTGGCCGGCGGGGTGATCGCCGTGGTCCTGGGGGTGCTGCTCGGCGCGGCAGCGGTCGGCATCGCCGAGGACTCCGGCCGGCGGGTCCCGGGTGCCGGGCTGCTGGTCGTCGTGCTGGTCGTCGCGGGGACGGTCGCGGCCGTCGCGGGCGCCGGTGCGCTGCTCCGCCACCGGCGGTGGCAGCGGGCGCTGCGGCGGGTGCCCTGGCAGACCGGGGTGCTGCGGGTCGCCGGCCCGGCGGTGCTCGCGTTCGAGCCCGAGGGCTACGACGAGACCGACCCGTACGCCGCCCCGGTGCGGCTGCGGCTGGCCAGCACCGCGGTGTGGCGGACCCGCGCGGTGCAGCAGCTGCACGACGCGGTGGTCCGTGCCGCGCCCGTCGGACCGCGCGAGTGGGTGCTCACCGCCGACGGGCTGCCGACCGTCTACGGCGCCCGCGTGACCGGCCGGCGTCCGGCGCCCGGCTCCCCCTGCGAGGCGTAGTGCGTGCGTTCGGGGTATCGCTTCCGCGAAGATGTCCCCGACGCAGGCACCGCGCGGTGTCCGCACCAGAACGACGAGAGGCACGGCGAGATGGCCAAGCGGAAGACCAAGCACGCGCACCTGGTGGAGCCCACCTGGGGTCAGTCGGTGGACGGCGGCCCGCCGCTGACGGAGTTCACCGCCGAGCCGGCCGGTCCGCTCTCGCCCTTCGGTGAGGACCACGGGTTCCCGCTGCCGCCGAGCAAGATCCGGTACGCGCACCCGACCGACAAGCCCAACCGCGCGGGCGTGCAGGCGGTCGAGAGGTGAGCGCCCCCGCGCTGCCGTCCTACAGCAGCGGGACCTCCACGGTCCCCCTGCTCGGCGACACCATCGGGGCCAACCTCGACCGGACGGCAGCGCGGGTGGGCGACCACGAGGCGCTGGTCGAGTGCGCCACGGGTCGCCGGTTCAGCTACCCGCAGTTCGTCGCGGAGGTCGACGCGGTCGCCCTCGGGCTGGACGCGCTGGGCGTCGCCAAGGGCGACCGGGTCGGGATCTGGGCGCCGAACTGCGCGGAGTGGGCCTTCGTCCAGTACGCGACGGCCAAGCTCGGCGCGATCCTGGTCAACATCAACCCGGCCTACCGCACCCACGAGCTGGCCTACGTCCTGCAGCAGGCCGGCATCTCGGTCCTGGTCAGCGCACCGGAGTTCAAGACCAGCGACTACCGGGCGATGGTCACCGAGGTGCGGGACTCCTGCGCCGACCTGCGCGAGGTCGTCTTCCTCGGCTCCCCGGAGTGGGACCGGCTGGTGGCCACCGGGCGGGACGGCGACCGCGGGCTGCTCGCCGAGCGGGAGGCCCAGCTCTCGGCGGACGACCCGATCAACATCCAGTACACGTCGGGCACCACCGGCTTCCCGAAGGGCGCCACGCTCACCCACCACAACCTGCTCAACAACGGGTTCTTCGTGGGGGAGGGCTGCGGCTACACCGAGGCCGACCGGATCTGCATCCCGGTGCCCTACTACCACTGCTTCGGCATGGGCATGGGCAACCTGGCGGCCACCAGCCACGGCGCGACGATGGTGATCCCCGCACCCGGCTTCGACCCCGCGGCCACGTTGCAGGCGGTCCAGGAAGAGCGGTGCACGTCGCTGTACGGCGTCCCGACGATGTTCATCGCCGAGCTCGCGCTGCCCGACTTCGCTTCCTACGACCTGTCGAGCCTGCGGACCGGGATCATGGCCGGCTCCCCGTGCCCGGTCGAGGTGATGAAGCGGGTGGTCGCCGAGATGGGCATGACCGAGGTGACCATCTGCTACGGGATGACCGAGACCTCACCGGTCTCCACCCAGACCGGGGCCGACGACGACCTCGACCGGCGCACCTCCACCGTGGGCCGGGTGCACCCGCACCTCGAGGTGAAGGTCATCGACCCCGAGACCGGGCTCACCGTCCCGCGCGGCACCCCCGGCGAGTTCTGCACCCGCGGGTACTCGGTGATGCTCGGCTACTGGAACGAGCCGGAGAAGACCGCCGAGGTCATCGACGCCGCCCGCTGGATGCACACCGGGGACCTCGCGGTGATGGACGGCGAGGGCTACCTCAACATCGTCGGCCGGATCAAGGACATGGTGATCCGCGGCGGCGAGAACGTGTACCCGCGGGAGGTGGAGGAGTTCCTCTTCACCCACCCCGACATCATCGAGGCCCAGGTCATCGGGGTCCCCGACGAGCGCTTCGGCGAGGAGCTCATGGCCTGGGTGCGGCTGCGCGAGGGCGCCGCGGAGGTGACCGTGGAGTCGCTGCGGGAGTTCTGCGCCGGCAAGCTCGCCCACTACAAGATCCCGCGCTACGTGAAGGTCGTCGACGGCTTCCCGATGACGGTCACCGGCAAGGTGCGCAAGGTCGAGATGCGCGAGGTCTCCATCGAGGAGCTCGGCCTGCAGTCGGCCGCCGCCGTCCGCAACGCGTAGCCGAGTGCAGGAGTGCAGGGATCCTCCACTCCTGCCCTCCGCTAGACCGTCGCGGACACGACGAGGGCGCGGTGATCGGACAGCGGCAGGCGCACCGCCTCCGCCGGGCCGCTCCCGGCGATCGGGCCGCGGGCGAGCACGTGGTCGAGCTGGCGGGTCGGCGCGTCCACCGGGAAGGTCGGCGAGCCGGCGGCCAGGGGCTGCAACCCGCTGACCCGCACCGCCTGGGGCGCCTGCATGTTCAGGTCGCCCATGAGGACCAGCGGCTCGCGGGTCCCGGTCAGCGAGCGCACCAGCTTCGACAGCTGCAGCGCGCCCCACCCGGGGACGAACGACAGGTGGGTGTTGCAGACGGTGAGCTGGCCCGACGGGCCCTCGATGACGGCGGCGACGGCGACCCGCGGCTCGTCGCCGACCAGCTTCGGCCGGGGTGCCCCGCGGAACCACACCGGCACCCGGCTGCGCAGCGCCGGCAGCCGCACCACCCGCCACGACACCACCGGGTACCGGGACAGCAGCGCGATCCCGTAGGTCGCCGAGCCGGGCTGCTCGTCGCCGGTCGCCGCCATCCAGGTGCCGCCCGGCGTGCCGTGCAGCGCCGCCACGAACTGGGAGTCCACCGCACCCATCGCCTCCGCGGCGACCGCGGTGAGGTCCGCGCCCATCGAGCGCGGCTGGTCGCGGTCGACCTCCTGCAGGCCCAGGACGTCGGCGTCGAGGCTCTTCACCGCGGCGGCGAGCCGCTCGACGTCGACCCGGTCGTCGACGGGGGAGCGGCCGTGGAGGATGTTGAACGTCGCGATCCGCACGCTGGCTCCTGTGCCCCGGGAGCCGCCGTCCACACCGTCACGTTCCGACGACGCACGGTCGGGTAGCAGGGACCGCGTGCAGCCCTCGGACCGGGACGAGATCCGTGACCTCCTCAAGCGCGTCGCCGTCGCACTGAAACAGGGCGACGTCCCCTTCGCCCTCTGCGGGGGGTACGCGGCATGGGTCCGCGGCGCCCCCGAGCCCGACCACGACGCCGACTTCCTCGTCCCGGCCGCGGAGGCCGAGCGGGCGGCGAAGGTCATGGCCGAGGCCGGCCTGGAGGTCGTCGACCCGGCCGAGGACTGGCTGACCAAGGTGGTGCAGGGCAACTCGTTCGTCGACGTCCTGTGGCGCACCTGCGGGAGCCCGGTCGAGCTGGACCTCATCGAGCGGGCCGAGGAGCTGCCCGTGCTGTCGGTGCACATGCCCGTCCTCGAGGCGACCGACATCCTCGTCACCAAGCTGATGGCCCTCGACGAGCACTACTGCGACTACTCGCGGCTGCTGCCGGTGGCCCGCGCGCTGCGCGAGCAGGTGGACTGGGACCGCGTGCGCCGGGACGTGCAGGCCAACGACTTCGCCGCGGTCTTCCTCGTCCTGCTCGACCGGCTCGGGGTCGTGGAGCAGTCGGCCGGCGGGGACTGAGCGCGGCGACCTGCGCGGCAGCGTCATCGGACTGCCGCCGAAAGGGGGGCGTGGACGCCGACCGCGGCGACTAACCTGGGGGCAGCGGCGTCCGTGCCGCGCCCGTCCTCCCGGCCCGGTGCCGGGCCCGTCCGCGACCGACTGAGGGATCAACGTGCCCACCGGTAGAGTCAAGTGGTTCAACCCGGAGAAGGGGTTCGGCTTCCTCTCCCGCGAGGACGGTCCCGACGTCTTTGTGCACAAGGACGCCCTGCCGGCCGGCACGAGCGAGCTCAAGCCCGGCCAGCGGGTGGAGTTCGGCATCGTCGCCGGCCGCCGGGGTGACCAGGCGCTGCAGGTGCGGGTGCTCGACCCGCTGCCCTCGGTCGCGGCGGCGCACGCCGAGCGGACCCGCAAGAAGCCCGACGAGCTGGTCCCGATCATCGAGGACCTGATCAAGCTGCTCGACGACGTCTCCAACGGCCTGCGCCGGGGGCGCCACCCCGACCGGCAGGTGGCCCGCAAGGTCGCCTCGGTGCTGCGCGCCGTCGCGACCGACCTGGAGCACTGAACGGACCACCCTTCCCCCCACGCCTCGCATGCTCGGCGTGGGTCCCTGGAGGGTGGCCGTCCCAGTGCGTCACCAGGCGACCGGGACGATGCCGTTCCAGGACGTCACCGGGCTCGGCGCGGGTCCCTGAAGGGGAGCCGTTCCCTCACGTCACGGGGCTGGGGCGGGCCCTGCAGGGTCCCGCCTCAGCCGCCGGGGGGCGACTGCTCGGGCGTTGCGGTCGCCGTCCCGCCGCCGGAGCCGCCGCTGCGGAAGAACCCCACCGGCCACGCCCCGCTGAAGCCGTCGCACTCCTCGCCGGCGTCCTCGACGACCACCAGGTAGAACCCCGGCGGGACGACGTCGGAGGAGTTGATCTCGTCGAGGACGGTCGCGCCTGCGTCGGGATCCACCGTCCCGAGCTGCTCCTCGAGTCGGTCGTCGAAGACCTGCACGCTCCAGCCCCGCTCGGCCACCACCTGCGGCACGGTGATCCGGATCGTGGTGTCCTCTGGGACCTCGATCCGCGGCGGCTCGCGGTCGTAGCGCTGACCCTCGCCGTCCAGGCAGTACTGCGTCGGTGCGACGTCGACCTGCTGCGTCCCGGCCTGGACGACGACGTCCACCGGGCTCGCCGGCTCGTCGGAGCCGCAGCCCGCCACCCCGGCCACGAGCAGCAGCGCCGCCGGGGCGACGGCGCGCCTCACGCCGGCCACCGGTCGGCCGGCGCGGGCACCACCGGGTCGGCGACCGCGGGGGGCGAGGGCGCGGGCCGGCGGCGGGGCCCCCACAGGACCAGGCCCATGGCCAGCACGAGCAGGCCGGCGGCCACGGTGAAACCGAGCCAGCCGGTCGGTGGCAGGGCGATGCCGAGCGCGCCGCCGACCACCCAGGCCAGCTGCAGCATCGTCTCGGAGCGGGCGAACGCCGACGCCCGCAGGCTCTCGGGCACCTCGCGCTGGATGATCGCGTCGAGGGCCACCTTGCCGAGGGCGTTGGCCACCGCCGCGACGCCGGCGACCAGCGCCGCCATGGGGAGGCTGAAGAACACCGCCGCGACGACGGTCACCGCCGCCGCGGCGCCGGCCGACCACAGCACGATCGGGTCCGGGGCGACGCGGTGCAGCCGCGACCCGACCGCGGTGCCCACCACGCTGCCAACCCCCGCGGCGGCGGCGACCGCGCCGAGGGCGAGGGTGGCCTGCCAGCCGCCGTCGACGGTGGCCTGGACCAGGAACGCGGAGAAGATCGTGAGGAAGCCGCCGAGGCCGCGCAGGGCGGCGTTGGCCCGCAGCGCCAGCACCACCCGGGGGTTGACCGGCCGGCGCCGTCGGCCGGGGACCACCACCGGCACCGGCGCGGTCGTGAACACGTCGGCGGGCAGCTCCCCGGTCGGGACGTCGACGTGGCCCGGCAGCCGCACCGCGAGGACCGCTCCGACCGTGAACACCACCGCGGTCACCCACAGCTCCGGCGGGAACCCGAAGGCCCAGGCCAGCCCGCCGCCGAGCGCGCCGAACACCCCCGCGGTGAGCAGCCCGAAGACCGACGTCCGGGAGTTGGCCGAGGTCAGTGACATCGCGCTCGGCAGCACCCGCGGGACGACGGCGGCGCGCAGCACGTTGTGCGCCTTCGACAGCACCAGCACGCCGAGCGCCGCCGGGTAGAGCACCAGGTCGTCGTAGTGCGCGGCCATGACGAGGGCGAGCACCGCCCGGCCCAGCAGGCTGGCCGCCATCGCCCAGCGGCGGCCGCGCTGCAGCTTGTCCAGCAGCGGCCCGATGACCGGCGCGACGACGGCGAAGGGCGCCATGGTCACCAGGAGGTAGAGCGCCACGTTGCTGCGCTGGGCATCGGTCGTGGCGGCGAAGAACAGCGTCCCGGCCAGGGACACGGCGATCATCGCGTCGCCGGCCATGTGGAGGGCGTTGACCCACAGCAGGTGGGTCAGCCCGCTCTCCCCGGCTCCGTCGGCGCGGCTGGCCGTGTGCACCCGGCGCACGGCCGCACCGGTCAGCTGCCGCGTGCGGGCGGCGGCGACCCGGGTGACGGTCAGCTTCCGGGGCATCGGGGGCGGCGGCGGGGGAGTGGCGGCCGGCTGCTCGTACCCACCGGGCAGGACGGCGGTCGGCGGCTGGGACTCGCCGGCCGGGGGACCGCCGGTCCAGGGCGGCGGCGCGGCAGGCTGTGGCCGGGTGTCCGGCCGGCCGGCCCTGAGCGGTGTGGTGTCCATGCCCTCCGCGCCCGGTGGCAGCGGGTGCCGGCGCGGGGTGCCGCGACGGGCACCGAAGGGGCGTGAGCTGGGCACCTCCCCATCGTGCCGCACCTCCCTGGGCGCGCGGTCGAGCGTCCGCCCCCGTGCCGTCGGCGTCGCCGTCGCGTCAGGGACAATGGTGCCGTGGCCGACTACCCCCACCCCGCCGGCGCGGGGCGCGACGTGCTGTCCGCGGCGGTCGAACAGGCCCGGGCCGCGGCGGTCGAGACCGCCGGTTCCCCCGACCTGGTCGGCGAGCACCTGGGGGTCTCCCTCGAGCCGCTGGCCGACGGTGCCGCGCACCCGGTCGACCCCGCGGCGCTCGGCGAGGTCGTCACCCACTCCTTCGCCAGCGAGGTGCCCGGGTACGTCGGCTGGCACTGGGCGGTCACGCTGGCCCGGGTGCCCGGCGAGGACGTCGTCACCGTCGACGAGGTGGTCCTGCTGCCCGGCGAGCAGGCGCTGCTGGCCCCCGCCTGGGTGCCGTGGCACGAGCGCCTGCGGCCCGGCGACCTGTCGGTCGGCGACGTGCTGCCCTCGACCGAGGACGACCCGCGGCTGGTGCCCGCCTACACGACCGACGACGACGCCGACGACGACCCCGAGGGCGCGGTCGTCGCCCGGGAGGTCGGGCTCGGCCGCGAGCGGGTGATGTCGCAGCAGGGACGCAGTGAGGCGGCGGCCCGGTGGAGCGCCGGGGAGTACGGCCCGCGCTCGGCGATGGCCCGGCACGCGCCCGGACCGTGCGGTACCTGCGGGTTCTTCCTCCCGCTGGCCGGCTCGCTGCGGCACGGCTTCGGCGCCTGCGGCAACGTCTACTCCCCGGCCGACGGGCACGTGGTCACCGTCGACCACGGCTGCGGAGCGCACAGCCAGGCGACGCTGGTGGCCGAGGACGCGACCGAGGTCGTGACGTCGGCGCGGTACGACACGGGCGCCTTCGACGTGCTGTGACACGGCGGCCCTCCGGACCGCACCAGGGCTGTCACGAGCCATCCCCGGCCGGCACTGAGCCCCGGCGCCGGAGTGTCAGTCCTTGCGGCCGAGCTGGCCCTGCAGGCGCATGACGGTCAGCCCGACGCCGGCCAGGGCGATGCCCGCGACGCAGGTCCAGGTCCACACCCGGTCGACGCGGTCGCCGAGCAGCAGGAGGACGACGAGGGCGACGACCCACAGCGCCGTGCAGGCGAGGACCACGCGGACCGTGTCCACCTGCAGCGGTGGTGGGGCCGGTTTCGTCGGAGCGGGCACGTCCCGACCCTAGGCCCCGGCTGACCGCCCGGCGTGCACGTGCCCGGAACGTGCGTGTGGCACGCTGTCGCCGCTCGTTGCAGTCCGCACTGGTCGGCCGGCGCGCGCTTCCCCCGCCGCCCGCCCGCCCGCCACCCGCCTGTGGAGTCCCTCATGCCCGACAAGTCCCGCCCCTCCGGGGCCAGCAACGCCACCGCGGGGAACGGCGGCACCCCGGCCGACGTCGCCGCGTCGCGGACGCCCCGCCGCAGCGACGGGCCGCGGGTGAAGCCGAAGAACGGCCTGGACCGCTACTTCGCCATCAGCGCCCGCCGGTCCACGGTGGCCCGCGAGATGCGCGGCGGCCTGACCACGTTCTTCACGATGGCCTACATCGTGGTGCTCAACCCGATCATCCTGTCCGGCGCCGACGTCACCGGTGCGTCGCTGCCCTTCGCCTCCGTCGCCGCGGTCACCGCGCTCATCGCCGGGGTCATGACCATCGTCATGGGCGTCGTCGGCCGGTACCCCTTTGCGCTGGCCACCGGGCTGGGCATCAACGCGATCGTCGCCGTCTACGCGGCCACCCAGCTGTCCTGGCCAGAGATCATGGGTCTGGTCGTCCTCGAGGGCCTGCTGATCACCGTCCTGGTGCTCACCGGCTTCCGGCGGGCGGTGTTCGAGGCGATCCCGCCGCAGCTGAAGACGGCGATCGCGGTGGGCATCGGCTTCTTCCTCACGATCATCGGGCTGGCCGACGCCGGCGTCATCCGCCCCGGCAACCCGCTGATCAGCTTCGGCGTCGGCGGCCAGCTGGCCGGCTGGCCGCTGCTGGTCTTCGTCGTCGGCCTGCTGCTGACCAGCGTCCTGGTGGTGCGCAAGGTGAAGGGCGCGCTGCTCATCGGCATCGTCGTCGCCACCGTGCTGGCGATCGTCATCGAGGCCGTCGCCGACATCGGCCCCCGCTTCGGTGCCGACGGCGCGGAGAACGCGCGCGGCTGGGCGCTCCAGGTGCCGACGCTCCCCGAGGAGGTGGTCAGCGCGCCCGACCTGTCCCTGGTCGGCAACTTCTCGCTGTTCGGCGGCTTCGAGCGGATCGGCGTCATCGCCGCGCTCCTCATCGTCTTCTCGATCATGATCGCCGACTTCTTCGACACCGTCGGCACCGTGACGGCCGTCGGCGCCGAGGGCGACCTGCTCGACGAGAAGCGCAACCTGCCCGGGTCGCAGCCGGTCCTGCTCGTCGACTCCCTGGCAGCCGCGGCCGGTGGGGCGGGGAGCGTCTCGTCGAACACCACCTACATCGAGAGCGCCTCCGGTGTCGCAGACGGCGCGCGCACGGGCCTGGCCAGCGTGGCCACCGGCGTCCTGTTCCTGCTGGCGATGTTCTTCACGCCCCTGGTCCAGATCGTCCCGTCGGAGGCGGCGGCGCCGGCGCTGGTGATCGTCGGCGCGCTGATGATCAGCCAGATCCGCCACCTGGAGTGGGACGACATGTCCCTGGTGATCCCGGCCTTCCTCACCATCGCCCTGATGCCGTTCACCTACTCGATCACCAACGGCATCGGCGCCGGCGTGGTCAGCTACGTGCTGCTGCGCGCGGTGACCGGCCGGGCGCGACAGGTGCACCCGCTGATGTGGGTCATCACGGTGCTCTTCCTCGTCTACTTCGCCCTGGAGCCGCTGCAGCAGCTGTTCTGAGCCGCGCGGCCCAGGATCATTAGCTAGGCTGAGGATCGTGAGCCGGACGACGCTGGACACCGCGGCGCTGGCCCACGACCTGCGGCTCGCGGTGATGCGGTTCTCCCGCAGGCTGCGCAACCAGCGGGTCGACGAGTCGGTCACCCTCACCCACCTGGCGGCGCTGTCCACGCTGAAGCGGCACGGCCGGATGAGCCCGGGGGAGCTCGCGGCCCACGAGCGGGTGCAGCCGCCGTCGATGACCCGGGTCGTCGTCGCGCTGGAGGGGATGGGCCTGGTCACCCGGAGCCCGCACCCCACCGACGGCCGGCAGGTGGTCATCGAGCTCACCCCGGCGGCCGAGGAGCTGCTGACCGTCGAGGCGCGGGCACGGGAGGCGTGGCTGGCCGGGCGGCTGCACGAGCTGACGGCGGAGGAGCGGGCGGTGCTGCGCGAGGCGTCGGCGATCATGGACAAGCTGGCGAGTGGGTGAGCGGACGACCCGACCGTGGAGGCATGTTCCGGTCACTGCGGGTGCGCAACTACCGGATCTACGCCTCGGCCAACCTGGTCAGCCTCACCGGCACGTGGATGCAGCGGATCGGCCAGGACTGGCTGGTGCTCCAGCTCTCCGGCGACAGCGGCGTCGCCCTGGGCCTGATCACCGCGCTGCAGTTCGGGCCCACCCTCCTGCTGAGCATGTACGGCGGCGTGCTGGCCGACCGGTACGCCAAGCGCCGGGTGCTGGTCCTCACCCAGGCCCTCATGGGGCTGCTGGCGCTGGTCCTCGGGGTCCTGGTGGCCGCGGACGGCATCGCTCTCTGGCACGTGTTCGTCCTCGCCGGGGCGCTGGGCGCGGTGTCCGCGATCGACGCGCCGGTGCGGCAGGCCTTCGTCTCGGAGATGGTCGGGCCCGAGTACCTGGCCAACGCCGTCAGCCTCAACTCGACCATCTTCAACGGGGCACGGCTGGTCGGCCCGTCGGTCGCGGGGCTGGTCATCGGCGCGGCCTCCGGTGACACCGCGCCGGCGTTCCTGGTCAACGCGGCCAGCTTCGCCTCCACCATCGGGGCGCTGCTGGCCATGCGGGCCGACGAGCTGCACCCGAGCCCGCCGGTGGCGCGGGGGAAGGGGCAGCTACGGGAGGGGCTGACCTACACCTGGGCGCACCCGGACCTCGTGCTGGCGATGGGCCTGGCCTTCGTCCTGGGCACCTTCGCCTTCAACTACCAGGTCACCATCGCGCTGATGGCCCGTGAGGTCTTCGACCTGGGGGCGGAGGCCTTCGGGCTGCTCTCCACCTGCTTCGCCGTCGGGTCGCTGTCCGGCGCCCTGCTGTCCACCCGCCGCAGCGCGCGGCCGCGGCAGCGCTTCCTGGTCGGAGCGGCGATCGTCTTCGGCCTGCTCACCATCGCCTGCGGTCTGGTGCCCGGGTACTGGTCCTTCGCGGTCCTGCTGGTGCCGACCGGGGCGGCCGGCCTGGTCTTCAGCGTGGCCAACAACAGCTTCGTGCAGCTCGGGGTCGACCCCCAGGTGCGCGGCCGGGTGATGGCGCTGTACTTCATGTGCTTCATGGGCGGCACGCCGCTGGGTGCGCCGCTGATCGGCTGGGTCTCCGAGCACCTGGGCGCCCCCTGGGGCCTGATCCTCGGTGGGGCGGTCGCGGTCGTCGCCGGCATCGGGGCGGCCGCCTGGCTGGCGCGTGGGCGGCGGGTGCGCCTGGAGGCCCGGGTGTCCCCGCCGCGGCTGCAGCTGCACGTGGGTCCTCGGCCCGGCGTGCCCCGGGTGCCGGTGCGCCCGGCCGCGGAGGCCACCGCGGGGCAGGCAGCCGACCGGCCCGCGGCCAGGGGCTGACCCCGTGACCGCCCCCGCTCGCGGACGTACGGTGTCGCCACGCGCCCGTCGAGTCGTCCGCGGAGGCGGCATGGCTGCTTCGTTGCTCACCCTGGGGTCCATCGTCGCCGGGGTGGTCGGTGCCGTGGGGCTGCTGGGCTGGCTCGCCCGCCTGGTGTTCGGGGGTGCCCGGCTGCCGGTGCGGCGCCAACGGGCCGCGCCGGCGCCCCAGCACCGGCCGATCGAGGTCGTCGCCGCCGACCTGCGCCGGCTCGCCGCCCAGCTGGCCCGGGTGCCCGCCGGTGCGCCGATGGCCCGGCGCCGCGGCCTGCAGGCCGCCTACGACGACGTCCTGGAAGAGGCCGCGCTGATCCTCGAGGTGCCACACACCCTGGCCGGCCGGCCTCCCGGGTCGGCGCGCGACACGGAACGGCTGCGCCTGCAGACGGCCCTGACCGACGCGGGACTGGTGGTGCGCGACTGAGCGCCGCCGAGGCCGGCCCGCGGGGATCCCGGCTGTTCTTCGCCGTCACGCCGCCGGCTGCGGCACGCGAGGACCTCGACCGCGCGCTCGAGCCGCTGCGCACCGCCCCGGGCGGACCCCGGTGGACCGCACCCGAGCGCTGGCACCTCACCCTGCTGTTCCTGGGCCGGGTCCCCGACGAGACCGTGCCGCCACTGGTCGAGGGGGCCGGCCCCGCGGTGGCGGCCACGCCGCCGCTCACGCTCCGGCTGGCCGGGGGCGGCCGGTTCGGCTCGCGGCGCCGCCCCTCGGTGTGCTGGGTCGGCGTCGCCGGGGACGGCGACGTACTGGGTGCCCTGGCCGCGCGGCTGGCCCGCGTGGCCCACTCGCTCCGGCTGCCGGTCGAGGACCGGCCGTTCCGCGCGCACCTCACCCTCGGCCGCTGGCGGCCCGGACGCCCCGGCGACGGCGACCTGCCCGACCGGCTGGCCGGCTACCGCGGCCCGAGCTGGCCGGTGACCGAGGTGGAGCTGCTGGAGAGCCACCTCGGCCCCGCACCACGCTACGAGCGCCGGGCGGCCTGGCCGGTCGGCTGACCGCGGTCGAGGCTGCGCCGACGACCCGGAAAGCGCCCTGGCAGTCTCGGGGCCGTGCCGCAGCCCCGTCCCGAGCCGTCCGAGTTCGACGCCGCCACCGCGGTCTCCCGCACCGAGGGCGGTGGGCTGACCGCCGAGCTCGACCCGGGGTGGGACGTCGGGCCCGGCATCCTCAACGGCGGTTACCTGCTCGCGGTGGTCGCCCGCGCGGCGCTGACCGCGAGCCAGCACGAGCACCCGGTGGCGCTGTCCGCGAGCTTCCTGCGGGCCACCCCGGCCGGCCGCGCCTCCCTGACGGTCACCCCGGGCCCGGCGGGCCGGACGCTGGCGCACGCCGCCGTGCTCCTCACCGGCGCCGACGGCCCCACGCTGTCGGTGCAGACGACGACGGCGACGCTCACCGACGAGCCGCCCGCGTACTCCGCCGCCCCGCCGCCGGAGGCCACCCCCGTGCAGGACTGCCTCCCCGCCGTGGACGACGGCACGTCGGCCCACCCCCTGCCACAGGTGGGCCTGCGGACGCGGGTGCACACCCGGCTGGACCCGACGACCGCCGGCTGGGCGACGGGCCGGCCCGGGGAGGAGCCGGTCGTGCGGGGCTGGGTGCGGCTGGCCGACGGCCGGGACCCCGACCCGCTCGCGCTCCTGCTCTTCGCCGACGTCCTCCCGCCGACCAGCTGGGCGGTCGGCCGGTTCGGGTGGGCGCCGACCGTGCAGCTGCAGGTGCTGGTCCGCGCGCTGCCGGCGCCGGGGTGGTGCCTGGTCGAGGCGCGGGCCGGCGAGGTCGCCGGCGGCTGGCTCGACGAGGACTACCGCATCTGGGACTCCACCGGCCGGCTGGTCGCGCAGAGCCGCCAGCTGGCGCGCCTGCCGCGCTGACCGTGCTCGGCGGTTCCCCCGCCACGGTCCCGACGCCCTGATCGCGGACGGGCCGTGCCTTGGCAGGATCGACCGCGTGCCCGCCGCGCCTGAGCTCATCACCGACCCGGACGACGAGCGGGTGGCCGACTTCCGCGACCTCAAGGCCGGCGACCGCCGGCCGGGCACCGAGCGGGGGACCGGACCGGTGATCGTGGAGGGGGTCCCGGCGGTGGAGCGGCTGCTGGCCTCCCCGTACCGCGTCCGGGCGGTCTTCGGCGTGCCCGGCCGGGTCGCCGCGCTGGGCCTGCCCGAGGGCGTCCCGGCCTACGAGGCGGACAAGTGGGTGCTGTCGGAGGTGATCGGCTTCCGGCTGACCCGTGGCGTGCTGGCCTCGGCCGACCGCCGCCCCCCGGCCGACCTCGAGGCGCTGCTGTCGGGTCCGGACCCGGCCGCGCCGCGCCGGCTGGCGGTCCTCGAGGCGCTCAACGACGCGGAGAACCTGGGCTCGATCGCCCGGTCCGCCGTCGCCCTCGGGGTCGACGGTCTGTTGCTGGACCCGCGCTGTGCCGATCCGCTCTACCGGCGCTCGGTGCGGGTCTCGATGGGGCACGTCCTCGCGCTGCCGTTCGCCGTCCTGCCCGACTGGCCGGCCGGGCTCGAGCGGCTGCACGAGGCGGGTTACCTCACCGTCGCGCTCACCCCTGCGCCGGACGCCGTGGACCTCGCCGAGGTCGACCCGCGCGCCCACCCGCGCACCGCCGTGCTCCTGGGCGCGGAGGGGCCGGGGCTCAGCCCGGAGGCGCAGCAGGCCGCGCGGGTCCGGGCGCGGATCCCGATGCGGGCCGGCGTCGACTCCCTCGGCGTGGCCGCGGCGGCCGCGGTCGCCTTCGCCAGCCTCCGCTGAACGAGGACCCCCGTGCAGCGGCCGTCAGCCGCGCAGGCTGAAGCGGGCCAGCAGGGCGCGGGCGTCCTCGGCGCGGGCCGGGTTGCACATCACGTCGTACCGGCCGGCGATGATGGTGCTGGTGCTGGTGAAGTCGCGCCGTCCGCGGGTGGCGGCGTAGCCCATCGCGCCGAACAGCGCGCCGAAGACCAGGCCGATGAGCAGGCCGGACAGCACCGAGCCGATCCAGTTGCTGCCGTCTTCGGCGAAGATGCCCAGCAGCAGGCCGACGAACAGGCCCCACCACGCGCCGGCCGCCGCGCCGGCCCCGATAGCCCGGCCCCAGGTCAGCCGCCCCGTCACCCGCTCGACCTGCTTGAGGTCCGAGCCGATGATCGTGACGTTCTCGACCGGGAACTTCTCGTCGGCCAGGTAGTCGACGGCGGCCTGGGCCTGCTCGTAGCTGTCGTAGGACCCGACCTGCACGCCGCCCAGCGGCATGGACACCGACGCTGACATGGGCACCTCCTACCCCTGGGGCAACGGCGGACACGTCCGCCCTGTTCCGGAGCGGGGTCAGCGGTGGCGGCGGACCCCGAAGACGATGTCCTCCCAGGCCGGGATGCGGGCGCGCGGGTCCTCGTCCTCGTCCCCGCCCGGTCGGCCCAGGACGACCGTGTCGTGCTCGGCGATGTCGTCGTCGAACTCCGGGTCGGTGCGCCGCTCGCCGGTGCGCGAGTCCTGCGGCAGGACCGGGCGCACGTGCTCGTCGTCGGCGTCCTCGTCCGACGCCAGCCGCGAGGAGGCCGGGGCGGCGACCCCGTCGTCGTCGGGGACGACGGCGACCGGCCGGCTCCGGTGCCCCGGGGCAGTCCGCTCGGCCGGCACGTCCGGGACGACGCGGACGAGGCGGGTGCCCTCGGCGAAGTCCGTGGTGGCCGCATCGACGGGGGTGACGGTGCGGGCGGCGGTGTCGTAGGCCCAGCGGGTGAGGCCGGACTTGGCGCCGGCCTGCCAGGCGGCCGTGACCTGCCAGGTGCCGTCGGAGGCGCGGAAGGCGTCCCAGCGGACGGCGTCGAGGTCCGCGCCGAGCAGCCGCAGCCGCTCGGACATGAACTGCTGCAGGGGGACCGCCGGCGTGCCGTCGGAGAGCCGGACGCGGGCGTCGCGGGCCTGCTCGGCGACCCGCTCGCGCTCCTGCAGCACCGGGTGGGCGAACCGCATGATCCGCTCGACTCGGATGCCCGAGGCCTGCGCGACCTGCTCGGGGGTCTCGCCGGCGCGGATGCGGGCCTGGATGACCCGCGGGGGCAGGCTGGCGCCGATCTCGACGTCGATCTGGCCCAGCCGGCGGGCGTCGCCGCGGGCGGCGGCGCGGACCCGCTCGTCGATGGGCAGCTCGAACCGCTCGCCCTCCTCCCCGGGCTCGGCGCCGTCGAGGGCCAGCACCAGGCTCTTCCCGTCGTCGGAGAGCGCCACGAGCCGCAGCGTGCGCATGGGCGGCCTCCTGGTCATCTGCACGGGTCGGGCGGGTCGGCCGGCTCGGGAGAGACGGCTCCGGTGCACGAGGCTATCCGCGCGCGCGAGGACCCGTCGGCAGGCTCGCCCGGCGTGGCGCGACTACGCCACTCCCAGCGGAGTGCAGGAGCGCAGGGAACCCGTACCGCTGCACTCCGCTGCGACGGAGTCCCCTCAGAGCTCCCCGACGACGAAGTCGATGCAGGCGGTCAGCGCGCTGACGTCGTCCGGGTCGACGGCCGGGAACATCCCCACCCGCAACTGGTTGCGGCCCAGCTTCCGGTAGGGCTCGACGTCGACGACGCCGTTGGCCCGCAGCACCTTCGCGACCTGTGCGGCGTCGACGGACTCGGCGAAGTCGATCGTCCCGACGACGAAGGAGCGCTCGTCGGGGTTGGCGACGAACGGCGTCGCGAACTCCGACTGCTCGGCCCACCCGTACAGCCGGCGCGAGGACTCCTGCGTGCGGGCCACGGCGCCGGAGAGGCCGCCGAGGGACAGCAGCCAGCGGATCTGATCGGCCAGCAGGAACAGCGTCGCGACGGCGGGGGTGTTGTAGGTCTGGTCCTTGCCGGAGTTGTCGATGGCGATCGACAGGTCGAGGAACCCGGGGACCCAGCGGCCCGAGGCCTTGATCTCGGCCACCCGCGCCAGGGCGTCGGCGGACATCAGCGCGACCCACAGCCCGCCGTCCCCGCCGAAGTTCTTCTGCGGGGCGAAGTAGTAGACGTCGGTCTGCGAGACGTCGACCGGCAGCCCCCCGGCGGCGCTGGTGGCGTCGATGAGCACCAGCGCGTCGTCGGCGCCCGCGGGCCGCTGCACCGGGGCCATCACGCCGGTCGAGGTCTCGTTGTGCGCCCACGCGTAGACGTCGACGCCGTCGGCGGCCTTCGGCAGCGCCAGCGACCCGGGGTCGGCCTTCGCGATCACCGGGTCGGCGAGGAAGGGCGCCTCGGCCACCCCGGAGGCGAACTTGGCCGAGAACTCGCCGTAGGTGCCGTGCGCGCTGCGCTCCCGGATGAGCCCGATGATCGCCGCGTCCCAAAACGCCGTCGTCCCGCCGTTGCCCAGCACGACCTCGTAGCCGTCGGGCAGGTCGAACAGCTGGGTCAGCCCCTCGCGCACCTGGCGGACCAGGCCCTTGACCGGCGCCTGGCGGTGGGAGGTCCCCATGAGGGTGGCGCCGCTGTCGGCGAGTGCCTGGAGCGCCTCGGGACGGACCTTCGACGGACCGCAGCCGAACCGGCCGTCGGCCGGCAGCAGGTCGGCGGGGATGGTGATGCTCATCCGGGGGGAGTGCCTCTCGGGGTCGGGGTCCTCTGTCAGGCCGGTGCGGCCTGGTCGACGGCCTTGGTGCGGATGGTGTCCCAGCCCTCGACCTCGTCGGGACGGCGCGGGGCCGGGCCGACGTAGCGCGCCGAGGGGCGCACCAGACGGCCGGTGTTCTTCTGCTCGAGGATGTGCGCGCACCAGCCGGCGGTGCGGGCACAGGTGAACATCGAGGTGAACATGTGGCTGGGCACCTCGGCGAAGTCCAGGACGATGGCCGCCCAGAACTCCACGTTGGTCTCGATCGGCCGGTCGGGACGGCGCTCGCGCAGCTCCTTGAGCGCGGCCTGCTCCAGCGCGAGGGCGGCGTCGAACCGGGGGGCGCCCAGCTCCTGGGCTGCCCGGCGCAGCACGCGGGCGCGCGGGTCCTCGGCGCGGTAGACGCGGTGGCCGAACCCCATGAGCCGCTCGTGGCGGTCGAGGAGGTCCTTGACGTAGCGCTCGGCGTCGCCGCTCTCCTCCACGCCGTCGAGCATGTGCAGCACGCGGGAGGGGGCGCCCCCGTGCAGCGGGCCGGACATGGCCCCGATCGCGCCGGAGAGGGCGGCGGCGACGTCGGCGCCGGTCGAGGCGATGACCCGGGCGGTGAAGGTGGAGGCGTTCATGCCGTGCTCGGCGGCCGACGTCCAGTAGGCGTCGACGGCGGCGACGTGGCGGGGGTCGGGCTCCCCGCGCCAGCGGACCATGAACCGCTCGACGATCGTCGAGGCCTCGTCGATGCGCTTCTGCGGGACGGCGGGGACGCCGATGCCGCGCGCGGACTGCGCGACGTAGGACAGCGCCATGACCGCGGCACGGGCCAGCTCGTCGCGCGCCTCCTCGGCGCTGATGTCCAGCAGCGGCTTGTAGCCCCAGATCGGGGTCAGCATGGCCAGTGCAGCCTGCACGTCGACCCGGACGTCACCGGTGTGCACCGGGATCGGGAACGGCTCGGCCGGCGGCAGGCCGGGGCCGAACTTGCCGTCGACCAGCAGCGCCCACACGTTGCCGAAGGTGACCTTGCCGACGAGGTCCTCGATGTCGACGCCGCGGTAGCGGAGTGCGCCGCCGTCCTTGTCCGGTTCGGCGATCTCGGTCTCGAAGGCGATGACGCCCTCGAGCCCCGGCTTGAAGTCGTCGGCCATCTCGCATGCTCCTCTGCGCGCGGGACTCGTGACCCATCGGGATGGGCGCACGACTACGGGCAGACCCTAGGCCGTGCTGACAGGCCCAGGACAGCCGGGGCGGGGGTCCTCGCGGTGTGCGCGCCGGTGGGGACGGCCAGTGACAGCATGGGCCCGTGCCCGACCTCTCCCGCATGCGCAGGGACTACGAAACCCGGGGACTGCGCGAGTCCGACCTCGCCCCGACGTGGGTGGAGCAGTTCGACCGCTGGTTCGCCGACGCCGTCGCCGCCGAGCTGCCCGAGCCCAACGCCGTCGTGGTGGCGACCGCGGACGCCGACGGCGCCCCCGACGCGCGCATCGTGCTGGTCAAGGGCTACGACGAGTACGGCTTCGTCTTCGGCACCAGCTACGCGTCGGCGAAGGGCGCCCAGATCGCGGTGAACCCGCGGGCGGCGCTGGTCTTCCCGTGGCACGCCCTGCAGCGCCAGGTGCGGGTGACCGGCCGGGTGGAGCGCATCGGGAGCACCGCCTCCGACGACCTGTGGGACCCGCGGCCGCGCGGCGCCCAGCTGGCGGCGGTCGCCTCGATCCAGTCGACCATCGTCGACTCCCGCGAGGAGCTGGAGGAGCGGCTGCACCGGCTGGACGCCGAGAGCGCGGAGGGTGGGCTGCCGCGGCCGGAGGTCTGGGGCGGGTACCGGGTGGTGCCCGAGCGGGTGGAGTTCTGGCAGGGCGGGGCCGACCGGCTGCACGACCGGCTCCGCTTCGTGCGCGACGACGAGGAGGGGGGCGGCTGGGTGGTCCAGCGGCTCGCCCCGTGAGCGGTTCCGGGAGCGGCCCGTCGCCGGTCGACCCCGTGGAGGGCGGCGGCCCGGTCGAGGAGCCGGTGCCGGTCGAGCCGAGGAGCCGTCGCGGCTGGGCGATCGACACCACCCCCCTGCGCAACGCGCACTACCGGCGGCTGTTCTGGGGCGTCGCGGCGACGATGATGGGCCAGCAGATGACGCTGGTCGCCGTCCCGTACCAGGTCTACGACCTCACCGGCTCCTCCCTGCTGGTGGGCGTGACGTCGATGGTGGCCCTGGTGCCGCTGATCGCCTTCGGCCTGCTCGGCGGCGCGATCGCCGACACGATGGACCGCCGCCGGCTGATGCTCATCACCGGCGCGGGGTCGGCGGTGACCAGCGCGCTGCTCGCCGTCCAGGCCCTGCTGCCCGGCGGGGGCAACCTCTGGCTGCTGTGGGTGCTCACCGCCTGCGTGTCCGGGTTCACCGCCGTCAACCAGCCGGCCCGCAGCGCGGTCATCCCGGCGCTGGTGGGGCCCGCGGGGGTGCCCGCGGCCAACGCGCTGGCGATGACGGTGCGCCAGGTCGGGGTCATCGCCGGGCCGCTGCTGGCCGGTGTGCTGATCG
Organism: Geodermatophilus sp. SYSU D00697; assembly: GCF_054050175.1. Taxonomy (NCBI): domain Bacteria; kingdom Bacillati; phylum Actinomycetota; class Actinomycetes; order Geodermatophilales; family Geodermatophilaceae; genus Geodermatophilus; species Geodermatophilus sp. SYSU D00697. The sequence continues at coordinate 103,865 of NZ_JBJGYV010000013.1, read as the reverse complement.
GCTTCGGGGAGCTGTTCCTGACCTACGCCGTCGACGCCCTGGGCTTCCTGGTCGCCGTCCTCCTCCTGCGCGGGCTGCCGCACCTGCCCCCGGGGAGGGACGCCGGTCCGCTGCGGCTGGGCGCGGCCGTGCGCGGGGTGGGGGAGGGGTTCGCCTTCCTCCGGACGCAGCCGGTGCTGCTCATGACCTTCGTCGTCGACGTCATCGCGATGCTGTTCGCCTGGCCGCAGGCGGTGTTCCCGGAGCTGTCGGAGGGCCGCTACGCCGGCTCGCCCAACAGCCTGGGCTGGCTGTTCGCCGGTGTCTCCATCGGTGCGCTGGTCATGGGGCTGACCTCGGGGTGGGTGACGCGGGTCGACCGGCAGGGCGCGGTGGTGCTCGGGGCGGTCGCCGTCTGGGGCGTGGCGATCATCGGCTTCGGGTTCGCGCCGACGCTGTGGCTCGCGGTGCTCTGCCTCGCGGTCGCCGGCGCGGGCGACATGGTCAGCGCCGTCCTGCGCTCGTCGATGTTGCAGCTGGCCGCGCCCGACCACATGCGCGGCCGGATGCAGGGCGTCTTCATCGTCGTCGTCACCGGCGGCCCCCGCCTGGGCGACCTCCGCGCCGGGGCGATCGCGAGCGCGGCCGGTGTGAGCGCCGCGATGGTCTCCGGCGGCGTCGTGGTCGTCGTCGCGATGCTGCTCGTGGCCCTGGTCGTGCCCTCGTTCTGGCACTTCCGGGCCTCGCGGTCGACGTACGCGACGGTGCCGGCGGGCGGAGCCCGGCCGGCCTCGCCCGCCCCCGAGAGTGGCGAGGACCGGCCGGGACCGGCTACTTCATAACCGGTCCCGTCCGGTTCCGCAGGGCAGGGTTCAGGCGAGCGCGCCGGCGACCACCCGGAGGTCGGCGACGAGGGCCTCGTAGGCGGCGTCCCGGGCCTCGTCGGGTGTCCGCAGGACCGCCGAGGGGTGCGTCGTGGCCAGCATCCAGGTCTGGTGCGGGGCGTCCTCGTCGTCGTCGGCCGGCTCTCCCTCGGCGGCGGCCACGCCGGGTGCCGTCCAGGGGAGGAGCTGGCCGCGGTCCTTGGTGATGCGGAAGGACGGCGAGATCAGCGCCTTGGCCGCCGTCGCGCCGAGGCAGACGACCACCTCCGGCTGGAGGACGGCGAACTCGGCCTCCAGCCACGGGCGGCAGGCGCGCAGGTGCTCCGGGCCCGGGGTCTGGTGGATCCGCCGCTTGCCCTTCTGCGTGAACCGGAAGTGCTTGACGGCGTTGGTGACGTAGGCGTCGCGGCGGTCGATGCCGGCCTCGGCGAGCGCCTTGTCCAGGAGCCGACCGGCCGGGCCGACGAACGGCTCGCCCTTCCGGTCCTCCTGGTCGCCGGGCTGCTCGCCGACGAACACGATGCGCGCGGTCTCCGGCCCCTCCCCGAAGACCGTCTGTGTGGTGCCCTGCCACAGCTCGCACGCCGTGCACCCGGCGGCGGCCGAGCGCAGGCCCTCCAGCCCGACCCCGGTCGGCGGCTGCGCGGGGACGTTCTCCTGGCTCATGGCCCGATTCCACAGCAGTCGGGCCCCAACCGCAGGGCCCGGGCGCACGACAGCCCCGTGACAGCGGCCCGCGGACGGTGACCCTCGCCGGCGCCCGACCGGACGCCCTGCTGGAGAGGACCTCCCCGTGACCATCCGCACCGACCCCGTCCGACGGGCGCTCACCGCCGGGACCTGGTCCCTGCCCGTGTCCACCGCGCTGCTCGCCGTGGGCACCCTCACCCACCAGCCCGCCCTCGCCACCGCCGACGCCGACACCGGCCGGCAGGCCACCCACGCCGAGGCCCGCGAACTGGCGAAGGTCCCCTGAGCCGCCTCCAGGTCTGCCGGGGTCCGGCCGATAGTTTCGGTGACCACCGGTAGACGACGTCCTGGGGAGTGCGGTGCTGGAGTTCGACGGCCTGGTCAAGACCTACGGGTCCCACCGGGTGCTCGAGGGGGTGTCGTTCACCGTCGCACCGGGCTCGATGTTCGGGTTCTGCGGGGCCAACGGCGCGGGCAAGACGACCACGATGCGGATCGCCATGGGCCTGGCCCGCGCCGACGCCGGTGAGGTCCGGTGGCGGGGCCGCCCGCTGGACCAGGCGGTGCGCCGGCGGATCGGCTACATGCCGGAGGAGCGTGGGCTCTACCCGAAGATGCGGGTCGGCGAGCAGCTGGCCTACTTCGCCCGGCTGCACGGGCTGGACGCCGCGGCGGCCGGCCGCGCCGCCGAGCACTGGGCCGAGCGGCTGGGGCTGGGCGCCCGGCGCCGCGACCAGGTGGAGAAGCTGTCGCTGGGCAACCAGCAGCGGGTCCAGCTGGCCGCGGCGCTGGTCAGCCGGCCCGAGGTGCTCATCCTCGACGAGCCCTTCTCCGGCCTGGACCCGGTCGGCGTCGACGCCCTCGCCGAGGCGCTGCTCGAGCAGGTCCGCGACGGCGTCCCGGTCGTCTTCTCCAGCCACCAGCTCGACCTGGTGGAGCGCCTGTGCGACGCGGTCGGGATCCTCGCCCGCGGGCACATCGTCGCCGCGGGCACGGTCGCCGAGCTGCGCCGGCGGGAGGCCGGCCGCCTGCTCCGGGTGGTCGTGCCCGACGCGCCGCAGGGCTGGGCGGCCGTGCTGCCGGGGGTGCGCGTGGTCTCCCAGCAGGCCGGGGACACGCTGCTCGAACTGGACGGCGGCACCGACGACCAGGCCGTGCTCGCCGCCGCGCTGCGCACCGGCCGGGTCACCCACTTCGCCTGGCGGGAGCCCACCCTGGTCGAGCTCTTCCGCGAGGCCGTGGCCGATCCGGCCCCCGAGCGTGAGGAGGTGGCGGCGTGACCGAGCCACGCACGCCGTCGAGCGCCGCCCTGGTGCGGCTGGTCGCCGGCCGCGAGATCAGCAGCCGCATCCGCGACAAGAACTTCATCATCAGCTCGATCGTCATCATCGTCCTGCTGCTGGGTGCCATCGCCTTCAACGTCGCCGTCAGCTCGGGCGGCAACGAGGGGCGGCTGGGCATCGTCGGCGACGGCGGCCGGCTCGGCCCCGCCGTCCAGGCCCAGGGCGAGGCGGTCGGCGTGGACGTCGAGATCGTCGAGTACGCCGACGAGGCCACGGCCCGGGCCGCGGTCGAGGACGACGAGGTCGACGGCGCCCTCGTCGAGGGCGCCGGCGCCGACCCGCGACTGCTCGTGCGCGAGCGCGACGCGACGATGGAGGCCGTCGTCACCAGCGCGGTCAACAGCGTGGCCATCTCCGACCGGCTGCTCGAGGCCGGCGTCGACCTGGAGACGTTGCCCCAGGTCGCCGTCACCCCGCTCGAGGGCAGCGAGGACGACGGCCAGGCGGTGGTCGTCGCGATCGTCGGCGTCGGGGTCCTCTACGGCCTGCTGATCCTGTTCGGGCAGTTCGTCGCCCAGGGCGTGGTCGAGGAGAAGTCCAGCCGGGTGGTGGAGCTGCTGCTGGCCACCATGCGCCCCTGGCAGCTGCTGGCGGGCAAGATCCTGGGCCTGGGCGTGCTGGGGCTCGGCCAGATCGTCGTCATCGGCGTCGTCGGTGTGGCCGCGGCGCTGGCCTTCGACATCGTCACGGTCCCCGGCGACCTGATCAGCACCGTGGTCACCGTCGTGGCCTGGTTCGTCCTCGGGTACGCCTTCTACGCCTCGGTCTTCGCCGTGGCGGCGTCCCTGGTCAGCCGGCAGGAGGACCTCGGCAGCGTGCTCACGCCGACGACGATCCTGCTGGTGGTCGGGTTCATCGTCGCCATCCAGGCCGCCGGCGACCCCAGCAGCACGCTGGCCACCGTGACCTCCTACGTGCCGGGCCTCTCGCCGACGGTGATGCCGGTGCGGCAGGCGGCGGGCGAGGTCGCGGCCTGGGAGGTCGCGCTGGCCGTCGTCCTCATGCTGGTGGCGATCGCGCTGATCGTCCGGCTCGGCGGCCGGGTGTACGCCGGGGCGCTGCTGCGCACGAGCGGCAAGACCAAGATCCGGGAGGCCCTGCGGGCCGAGGGCGCGTGACGAAGGGCCCCGTCCGGGGCCGGGGCCCTTCGCGGGTCGGTCGGGCGCGACCGGGCGGGGGTGGCGCGGCCGCATGGTGGAGCCGGGAGTCGCTGATGCCGGCGTGGCGGGAGGCCTTCGGTGGGTGACCCGGCGCACCGCCTCCGAGGGGTGAGACGCCACCGTCGGGGGACGACGCCGCCGCCGGCCGCCGCCATGATCGCCGGCATGGGGAAGGACCTCGACGGGCGCCTCCGGCGGCTGCGCGCCTGCCGGGACGCCGACGTGATCATCGAGCTGGGCTGCGACCTGGCCGAGGCCGGGCGGGACCGGGACGCCGAACGCTGCTTCCGCCGCGCGGCCGAGCTCGGCGCCCCGCTCGGCTGGTTCAACCTGGGCAACTCGCTGGCCGCGCGGGGCCAGGTCGAGGAGGCCGCGCAGGCCTACGAGCGTGCCCTCGCCGGCGGTGAGCGCGACGCCTGGGTGAACCTCGGGCTGGTGCTCGAGGAGCTCGGCGACCTCGCCGGTGCCATGCGGGCCTACCAGGGTGCCGGCGCGGCCGGGGACCCGCAGGGGGCGCTGCAGCTGGCCTTCCTGCTGCACGAGCAGGGGGAGCGGGTCCAGGCCCTCGAGGTGGCGGTCGAGGTGGCCGTGAGCGGGAACGCGGTGGCCGCCGCGGTCGTCGCCGGCTGGCGGTGGCGCGAGACCCAGGACCCGGCCCTCGAGGCGGACCTGCGCGCCGGGCAGGCGCACTACCCCGGCACCCGCGTGGCCCTCGCCCACCTCCTGCGCGAGACCGGCCGGCCCGCCGAGGCGCGGTTCGTCCTGGAGCGGGGGGCCAAGCTGGGCGAGGCCCAGGCCTGGCTGCCGCTGGGCAACCTCTACGCCGACGAACTGCACGACGAGGAGGCCGCCGAGGAGGCCTACCGGGCGGGCATCGCGGCCGGCGACACCTACTGCCACCACAACCTGGCGGTGCTGCTGGCCGAGCGCGGCGACCTCGACGGGGCCGTCGAGCACCTGCGGCTGGGCGCCGCCGACGGGGACGACCTCGCGGCGCAGGCGCTGCGCGACCTCGACGGCTGAACGGGGCCAGCGAGATCTGCGCAGTGGAGGCCATCAGGGCCGCGACGAGCGCCACTGTGCAGATCTCGCGGGTGGGGGCGAGTGCCGCGGGTGGACCTCAGACGACCTGGCGCAGGCCGCCGAGCGGGCCGCGGTAGGGGAACGCCGGGGGGCCGGTGACCCCGGGGCGAGCCGTGAACAGCCGGCCGGCGTCCGGCTCGGCCGCCCGCGCGGCGTCGTCCATCCCCTCCGTGGACGTGCTGATCACCAGCAGGTCGCGGCCCGGACCGGCGAACGCGCAGCTGGACGTCTGGCGCACCGGCACGTGGACGACCGCCAGCAGGTCGCCCTCCGGGGACCACCGGCGCACCTGCCCGCCGCCCCACAGCGCCGTCCAGATGCACCCCTCGTCGTCGACGGTCAGGCCGTCGGCCACGCCGTCCTCGCCGGAGAACTCGAGCAGCACCCGGCCGTTGGTGAACTCCCCGGTCGCGGGGTCGTGGTCGAAGGCGTGCACCACGCCGGGCCCGGAGTCGGCGAGGTAGACGGTGCGGTCGTCGGGGGACCAGCCGATGCCGTTGGAGACGGTCAGCCCGTCGAGCACCGTGGTGACCGTCCCGTCGAGGTCCAGGCGGTACAGCGCGCCGGCACCGGGCCGCTGGTCGAAGGCCATGGTCCCGGCGAGGAAGCGCCCGGCCCGGTCGCAGGCCGCGTCGTTCATCCGGGTGCCGCCGTCCTCGGGGCTGCCGCCCTCCCCGGCGAGGGTGATCAGCACCCGTGCGGTGCCGTCCTCGGCCAGGTGCGTGAAGCCGCCGTCCGCGGCCAGCAGCCAGCCGCCGTCCGCCGCAGGGACGACGGCGCCGACGGTGCCTCCCCCGCGGTGCGCGGCCACCTCGGTGAGCGTGCCGTCCTCGGCCACGGTGGCCCGCCGCACCGACCCCGCGGAGATGTCCACCCAGAGCAGCTCACCCCGGTCGTCGTCCCAGGTGGGGCCCTCCCCGTGCTCGGCGGCGGTCGGGGCGGCAGGGGAGGCGGAGAGGCGCTGCACGAGGGTGGTGTCCCCAGGACACGCACCCGTCACACGGCCGGTCGATACTGCAGCGGTGTCGGAAGCCACCGTCGACGTCGCCGATCTGCGCCACCACGGAGCAGCCGAGGAGGACGCCACCGACGCCCCGCTGCGCGAGGACATCCGGCTGCTCGGCCGCGTCCTCGGCGAGGTGATCGGCGAGCAGTCCGGGGACGACGTCCTCGCCCTCGTCGAGTCCACCCGCGTCGAGGCCTTCCGCGTGCGCCGCTCGGAGGTCGACCGGGCCGAGCTGGCCGGGCGGCTGGGCGACCTGGACGTCCGGTCGGCCAACCACGTGATCCGCGCGTTCAGCCACTTCTCCCTGCTGGCGAACCTGGCCGAGGACATCCACCACGAGCGCCGGCGGCGCTTCCACCGGCGGGAGGGCTCGCCGCCGCAGAAGGGCAGCCTGGCCGCCACCTTCGCGCTGCTGGACGCCGAGCGGCTCGACCCCGACGTCGTCGCCCGGGAGCTCGACGGCGCGCTGGTCTGCCCCGTCGTCACCGCGCACCCGACCGAGGTGCGCCGCCGGACGGTGTTCCGCGTGCAGCGGCAGGTCACCGAGCTGATCCGCCGCCGCGACCGCTCGGCGCCCGGGGAGGCCGGGGACCGGGAGTGGGCGGCGGAGCTGCAGCGGGCGGTGCTCACCCTCTGGCAGACGGCGCTGCTGCGGTTGTCCCGGCTGCGGCTGGCCGACGAGATCGACGAGGCGCTGCGCTACTACGAGCTGTCGCTGTTCGAGGTGATCCCGGCGATCAACGCGGAGCTGCGGCGGGCGCTGCGCGAGCGCTGGCCCGGGGCCGACCTGCTGCCCCGGCCGATGCTCCTGCCCGGCTCCTGGATCGGCGGGGACCGCGACGGCAACCCGTTCGTCACCGCCGACGCCGTCCGCCGGGCCAGCACCCGGCAGGCCGAGACGGCGCTGGGCCACCACCTCGCCGAGCTGCTCGTGCTGCACGACGAGCTGTCGATGTCCGACCGGCTGGTGACCCCCACCCCGGCGCTGTACCACCTCGCCGAGGCCTCCCGCGACGACTCGCGCTTCCGCGCGGACGAGCCCTACCGGCGCGCCACCTACGGCATCCACGCCCGCCTGGCCGCCACCGCGCACCGGGTGCTCGGCACCGTTCCGGGGCCGCCCCCGCACGCCCGGCTCGAGCCCTACGAGACCCCTGACGAGCTGCTGGCCGACCTGGCCACCATCGACGCGTCGCTGCGCACCCACGGGGCCGGCGCGCTCGCCGACGACCGGTTGGCGCGGCTGCGCGAGGGCGTGGAGGTCTTCGGCTTCCACCTGTGCGGGCTGGACATGCGGCAGAACTCGGCGGTGCACGAGGAGGTGCTCGCCGAGCTGCTGGCCTGGGCGGGCGTCAGCCCCGACTACGCGGCGCTGGCGGAGGACGAGCGGGTCGCGCTGCTCGTCGGCGAGCTGCGGATGCGCCGTCCGCTGGTCCGGCCGGACGCGGAGCTCTCCGACCTGGCCCGCGGGGAGCTCGACCTGCTCCGCGCCGCCGCTGCGCAGGTGGCGGCGCTGGGCCCGCAGGCCATCCCGAACTACGTGATCAGCATGTGCGAGTCGGTGAGCGACGTCCTCGAGGTCGCCGTCCTGCTCAAGGAGGTCGGCCTGCTCGACCCCGACGGGGAGGACGGGCCCACCTGCCCGGTGGGCATCTCGCCGCTGTTCGAGACGATCGAGGACCTCCAGGGCGCCGCCGGGACGATGCGCGCCGTCCTCGACCAGCCGCTCTACCGGGCGCTGCTGGCCAACCGCGGCGACGTGCAGGAGGTCATGCTCGGCTACTCCGACAGCAACAAGGACGGCGGTTACCTCGCCGCCAACTGGGCGCTGTACCGGGCCGAGCTGGCACTGGTGGAGCTCGCCCGGACCGAGGGCATCCGGCTGCGGCTGTTCCACGGCCGCGGCGGCACCGTGGGCCGGGGCGGTGGCCCGAGCTACGACGCGATCCGGGCGCAGCCGCCCGGGGCGGTCGCGGGGGCGCTGCGCATCACCGAGCAGGGCGAGGTGATCGCCGCCAAGTACGCCGAGCCCGACCGCGCCCGGCGCAACCTCGAGGCGATGGTGGCGGCCACGCTGGAGGCGACCCTGCTCGACGTCGAGGGCCTGGGCGACCTGGCGGAGGACGCGTACACGCTCCTCGACGACCTGGCCGAGCGCGCCCGGGCGGCCTACCGCGCACTGGTGCACGAGACGCCCGGCTTCGTCGAGTGGTTCCGGGCGGCCACGCCGATCGGCGAGCTCGCCGAGCTCAACATCGGCAGCCGGCCGCCCTCGCGCAAGGCCGGCGACTCGATCGCCGACCTGCGGGCGATCCCGTGGGTGTTCAGCTGGTCGCAGGCGCGCATCATGCTGCCCGGCTGGTACGGCACCGGCACCGCGCTCGAGTCGTGGGTGGACGGCGACGACGCCCGACTGGCCCGCCTGCAGGAGCTGCACGAGCGCTGGCCGTTCCTCCGCACGATGCTGTCCAACATGGGCATGGTGCTGGCCAAGACCGACCTGGGGCTGGCCGCCCGCTACGCCGAGCTGGTGCCCGACGAGGAGCTGCGGCACCGGGTGTTCGACCAGGTCGCCGCCGAGCACGAGCGCAGCTGCCGGATGCTGCTGGCGGTCACCGGCGACGACCACCTGCTGGCCGACAACCCGGCGCTGGCCCGCTCGATCCGCAACCGGTTCCCCTACCTGGAGCCGCTGCACCACCTGCAGGTGGAGATGCTGCGGCGGCGCCGGGGCGGGGACGACGACGAGCTGGTCCGCCGCAACATCCAGCTGACCATCAACGGCATCGCCACCGCGCTGCGCAACAGTGGCTGACCTCCTGCCCGCCCGCGCTGCCGCGCCGGCCGACGGACGACCGCGCCCGGCCACCGGCGGCCCGGAGCTCGCGGCGGCGGCGTCGGCCCTCGGGCTCGCGCCCGCCGCCCTGGCCCCCGCGGTCAGCGACCCGGCCTACCGGGTCCTCGCCGACGGTGACGGCGCGGCGGTGCTGCTGCGCCGGCAGTGGACCGTCGAGGGGACGCCGGAGGCCGTGGTGCTGGCCTCCGCCGGCCTGGCGCCCGACGCCCCGGCGGTGCTCGACACCGCGGTCGGCTGGGGCTGCGAGCGGGTGCGCGACCGGCCGGGTGGGCGCGGCGTGGTGCCGGTTCCCGAGCCGCCGTCCACCGCCCCGTTCGCCGAGCGGTTCCTGCACCTGGCGGCGCTGGCCGCCACCCGCGTCGAGACCGCCGTCGCGCTCGCCCGCGGGGAGGGCGGGGACCGCGTCAAGGCCGACGGGAGCCCGTCACTGGCCGCCGACGAGGCCGCGCACGTGGCCGCCGTCGGTGTGCTCGGCGCGCTGGGGCTGCCGCTGCTGAGCGAGGAGCGGCCGGACCGGCCGGTCGACCCGACGATGCCCTGGGTGGTCCTCGACCCGCTGGACGGCACCGGCAACTTCCGGGCGGGCCTGCCGCCGTGGGCGTTCTCGGCGGGGCTGGTCCAGGACGGGCAGCCGGTGGCCGGGGTCGTCGTCGACCTCTCCTCGGGCCGGCGCTGGGCCGGCGCGGCCGGTCAGGGAGCCGTGCGCGACGGGGTGCCGGTGCGGCCGCGGGCCGGGGGCACCGTCGTCGTCCCCAGTGCCCCGCCCGGGTCGGTGGTCACCGTGCCGCCCGGCGCCCGGCGGGTGCGGGTCACCGGTTGCACCGCGGTCGAGCTGTGCCTGGTGGCCGACGGGTCGGCGGGGGCGTGGCACGACCTCGACCGCAGCGGCACCCACGTGCACGACGTGGCCGGCGCGCTGGCGGTGCTCACCGCGGCCGGGGGCGTGGCGCTCACCGCGGACGGCGCGCCGGTCCGCCTCAGCCCGGACACCGACGCCCTCATCCGCTTCGTCGCGGCCGGCACCGCGGAGGACGCCGCGGAGCTGGTCGCGACCATGGGCTGAGCGCGGCCCGATCGGCGAGCGGGTCGGCACGGGCCCGCCCGGCGTCAGTCGACCCGAGCGGCGGCCTCCCGCACCGCGGCCATGAGCGACTCCCACTCGTGCAGCGTGGTGCGGGCCCGCCCGCGGGTGGCGCCGAGCGCGACCTCGGCGGCGTCGATGGCCCGCCAGTCCTCGAGCAGCACCGGGTCGGCGCCGCGGGCCCGCAGCTCCGACACCAGGTCGTCGGTCCCGCCGCCGCCCGGGCGGAGCACACCGGAGGCGACGTCCTCCAGCAGCGCGGCGACGGTCTCGCGGGCGTCGTGCTTGTTGGTGCCGACGACCCCCGTGGGGCCGCGCTTGATCCACCCGGCCACGTACTCGCCGGGGGCGGGCGCCCCGTCACGCAGCACCCGGCCCGCCTCGTTGGGCACGACGCCGCGGCGCTCGTCCAGCGGCAGCTGCGGCAGCCCGCTGCCGCGGTACCCCACCGAGCGGACCACCAGGTCGGCCGGGACCAGGCTGGTCTCGCCGGTCCCCGTGAGGCGGCCGTCGGCGTCGACGACGGTGCGCTCCACCTCGACGGCGGTCACGCGGTCCTCGCCGAGCAGCCGCACCGGCCGGGCGTAGAAGCGCAGCCGGATCGGCGTCCGGCCCAGCTCCAGCGTGTGCTGCGCCCACTCGTGCAGGACGGCGAGGTTGCGGTGCACCACCCGGTCGGCGTCGGCCCGCTCCTGCGCGGCGGGGTCGAGCTCGAGGTCGGCCGGGTCGACCAGCACCGTGGCCCGCGCCAGCTCGTCGAGCTCGCGCAGCTCCTGGGTGGTGAAGGTGGCGTTCGCCGGGCCGCGGCGGCCGAGGATGGTGACCTCCTGCACCGGCGCCGCGGCGAGCGCGTCGAGCACGTGCTGGGGCATGTCGGTCGGCTCGAGCTCGGCCGGGGTGCGGGCGAGCACGCGGGCCACGTCGAGGGCCACGTTGCCCACCCCCACCACGACGGCCGACCGCGCCCGGGCCAGCGCGGCCTCGACCGTCGCCCGGTCGGCGTCGGGGTGGCCGGTGTACCAGGCGACCAGGTCGGTGGCGGCGAGGCTGCCCGGCAGCTCCTCGCCGGGGATGGCCAGGTGACGGTCCAGCGCGGCGCCGTAGGTGTAGATGACCGCGTCCACAGCGCCGGAGAGGTCGGTGCAGGAGATGTCCCGGCCGATCTCGACGTTGCCGACGAAGCGCACCGCGGGGTGGTCCAGCGCGCGGTGCAGGGTGTCACGGATGGCCCGCATCTTCGGGTGGTCCGGCGCGATGCCGTGCCGCACCAGGCCGAACGGGGTGGGCAGCCGGTCGATCAGGTCGACGGCGACCGGCACGTCCGTCTGCCGGGTCAGCGCCTCGGCGGCGTAGATGCCGGCCGGGCCTGCGCCGACGACGGCCACCCGCAGGGGCGGCGCGGGGGACGGGGGACCGGGGTCTTCGTCGACCGACACGACAGGCATCCTGACCCCGCCGGGTGGGAATGCACCAGGCATCCGCCCCCTCCCCGACCCCAGGAGCGCACCCGTGGCCGTCGTCGTCGTCGCGACCATCAGTCCCCAGCACGAGCACCGCGCCGCCGTCCGGGAGGCGGTGCTGGCCGCGATCCCGCAGGTCCACGACGAGCCGGGCTGCCAGCGCTACGCCCTGCACGAGGGGCAGGACGACCGCCTGGTGATGATCGAGCAGTGGGAGAGCCCCGAGGCGCTGGCCGCCCACGGCAAGGGCGAGGCGCTCACCGCGCTCAGCCGGGCGCTGGAGGGCAAGCTCACCGGCGAGCCGGAGCTGCAGGTCCTCACCGCCGTCCCGACCGGGGACGACGCCAAGGGCGCGCTGTAGGGCTCAGCCGCAGGCGACGTCGTGGTCCAGGGCGGAGTCGACGTACTGGGTGAGGACCACCTCCCCGCCCTCGACCAGCGGCGGCCGCCGGCAGTTCGCCTGCGCGCCCTCCCGGGAGGACGCGCCGGCCAGCCAGCTGTCCAGGTCGTGCAACGGGCTGTCCTCGGGGACCTCCCCGGCGATCCGGCCCCACTGCCGGCCGGTGGAGTACAGACCCGCCTCCGCGCCCCGGCCGGTCAGGTACGCCGTCATCCCCTCCAGCGCCGCCCGGTTGCGGGCGAGGGCCTCCGGTGACCCCGACTGCCAGGTGTTCATCGTCTCCACGTCGAGCCACCAGCGGTGGGCGCCCGGGTGGGGGTCGATCCCCGCCTCCTCGGCGGCCGGGGCGAAGAACGCCTCGACGTCGACGTAGGCCCGCAGCCAGCCGTACTGCCACGAGCAGGCCCGGCTGTTGTCGCCCTCGCAGCTGCCGTAGGGCGTGTGGCCGCTGAAGGGCCAGGTGTGCACCTGGTCGAGGACCTCGCCGGGGTTGGCCGTGTTCACGTAGAGCTGCACCGCCGGCTGGCCGCGCACCTCGCCGGTCGCCGTCGCGGCCCACTCCAGCTGCTCGGCCAGGCAGGGGTTGGGGCGGGTGGCCACGCCGCCGTTGACCCCCACGATCGCGAAGGGGGGCTCCTCGGGCAGGTCCCGCCCGCACTGCGGGTGGGAGACGTCGTAGCCGACGCCGGCCTCGTCGTCGGTCGAGGCGGCCGCCGACGGCAGCCCGATCACGAGGGAGGCGCACGCGAGCACGGCTCCCGCGAGGGCGCGCAGCGTGCTCGGCATCCTCCGAACGGTACCGGCGGCGCTGCCGTGGGTCACTCGTCCGCGGATCGGTCCGGACCGCTCAGACGGCCTGGCAGACCGGGCACCAGTGCAGGTTGCGGCCGGCCATCTCCTGGGTGCGCACCTCGGTGCCGCAGATGCGGCAGGGCAGGCCGGTGCGGCGGTACACGTAGTGCGCGTCCTCCCGCACGACCGCGCCCCGCTTGCGGGTGCGGTCCTCCGGCCGGGTGGTCACGATCCGCCCCATCCGGACCCCGGCGCGCATGAGCACCACCAGGTCCGACCACATCCGCGCCCACAGCTCGGCGTCGACCTCCCTGCCGGGACGGAACGGCGACACCCGGTGCCGGAACAGGATCTCGGCGCGGTACACGTTCCCGACGCCGGCCAGCACCGACTGGTCCATGAGCAGCGCACCCAACGCGGTGCGGCTGCCGGCGATCCGCCGGTGGGCCGCCGCTCCGCCGCGGGGCGACCGCAGCGGGTCGGGGCCCAGCCGGGCGAGGATGCCGTCGGCCTCCGCGGTGGTGATCACCTCGCAGGCGGTGGCGCCGCGCAGGTCGGTCCACACGCCGCCGCCGTCGGGCCCGTCGCCGACCCACCGCATCCGCAGCGCGCCCTTCGCCGGTGGCGGCGTGCCGGTGCCGGCGGTGTAGCTGCCGTACAGCCCGAGGTGCACGTGCAGGGTGTCGCCGCCGAAGCAGGCGAACAGGTGCTTGCCGTAGGAGGTCACCTCGTCGAGCACCCGCCCGTCGAGCAGCGCCGCGCCCTGGGCGAAGCGGCCCTGCGGGCTGGTGACGTGCACCGGGCGGCCGGCGAAGGCGAGCGACTGGTCCCGGGCGAGCCGGAACAGGGTGTGGCCCTCAGGCACGGGCGGCTCGGCAGGTCACGCCCTCCAGCTTCCCCCGTGGCCTGCGGCTCCGCCACGACGACGCCGGGGGCGCCGGCGCCGGCGTCAGCGGCCGCGGACCCGCGCGTACCGGTCGAGGGCGACCCGGCGCTCCTCGGCGTGGTCGACGACGGGCAGCGGGTACCCCTCGGGGACGCCGTCCGGGGCCGTCCACGGCTCGTGCACGTAGCGGGCCGGGACGTCGCGCAGCTCGGGCACCCAGCGGCGCACGTAGTCGCCGTCGGGGTCGAACTCCTTGCCCTGCCGGACCGGGTTGAAGACGCGGTGGTAGGGCGAGGCGTCCGTGCCGGTGCCGGCCACCCACTGCCAGCCGTGGTTGTTGCTGGCCAGGTCCCCATCGACCAGGTGCTGCAGGAAGTACCGGGCGCCGCGCCGCCAGTCCACGTGCAGGTCCTTGACCAGGAACGACGCCACGATCATCCGGACCCGGTTGTGCACGTAGGCCTCGCCGGCCAGCTGGCGCATCCCGGCGTCCACGATCGGGTAGCCGGTCCGGCCCTCCGCCCACGCGGCGAACCGCGCGTCGGCGTCCGGGCCGGAGTCGTAGGGCATCGCCCGCATGCTCTCGTCCAGCGGCTCGCGCGCCGACTCGGGGCGGTGCCACAGGACGTCGGCGTAGAAGTCCCGCCAGGCCAGCTCGGTGCGGAACCGGTCGGCGGCCTGCGAGTCCAGGCCCCCGAGGTCGGCCAGCAGCGTGCGCGGGTGCACGCAGCCGTACTTGAGGTACGCCGACAGCCGGCTGGTGCCGTCGGTGCCCGGGGTGTTGCGCGTCCGCTCGTAGTCCTCTAGCCGCTCCGCGCGGAAGCGTCGCCAGGCGTCGCGGGCAGCCGACTCACCGGCCGGGGGCAGCCGGACGCCGTCCAGGGCGGGGGCCTCCGGCGGGGCCTCGGAGGAGACGCCGAGAGCCCACGGGACCGACTGCGGCCGCGGCGCCGGGGCGCGCCACCCGTGCTCGCGCCAGGCCCGGGCGAAGGGGGAGAAGACGCGGAACGGCGTCCCGTCGGACTTCGTGACCCGGCCCGGCGTCACCGCGTAGGGCGAGCCGGTGCGCACCAGCGGGACCCCGCCGAGCGCCCGCTCGACCGCGGCGTCACGCTGCCGGCCGTAGGGGCCGGCGTCGGCGGAGACGTGGACGCTGTCCGCCCCGACCTCACGCACCAGCTGCGGGACGACGCCCGCCGGGTCCCCGGAGCGCAGCACCAGGGCACCGTCGACCGCAGCGCCGAGGTCGGCGAGGCAGTCGAGCAGGAAGCGTCGCCGCGGCTGTCCCGAGGCGCCCCACAGCCGCGGGTCGACGACGAACAGCGGCAGGACGGCGCCGTCGGGACCAGCCGCCTCGATCGCCGCCAGCAGTGCCGGGTGGTCGGCCAGCCTCAGGTCGCGGCGGAACCACAGCAGGGCGGTGGGCACCCGCGCCAGCGTAGGGAGGGAGCGGCCGGCCCGCAGGTCAGCGGTCGGCGGTCTCCAGGCCGAAGTGCGGCCGGTCGGCCTCGGCGACCAGGTCGAGCTCCTCGGGGTGCTGCTGGATGTAGTGCCGGACGAACGAGCAGTAGGGGAGCACGTGCAGGCCGCGCTCGCGCGCGGCGGCGAGGACGCCCTTGACCAGCGCCTTGCCGATGCCCCGGCCGCCGACGGAGGGGTCCACCTCGGTGTGCGGCAGCGCCATGGTGCCGTCCTCGACGTGGTAGCTCGCCAGGCCGACCACCTCGTCGCCGAGCCGCACCTCGAACCGTCCCCGATCGGGGACGTCGACCACGCTCGTCTCCATGCTCGTGTTCCACCTCCGCTCGCCCCGGCGCCGTTGCCGGGGGTCGACATGCGTACTGGAACGGTAACGCCTCGCAGCCCGCCCCTGTTTCGCCTCGCCGGGGGAACCGGTGTGTCCCGGGTGCCGGATCGCGGCCGTCCGGGCGCCCTCCGCGTGCCGGGACGGCGGCGTGCCAGGATGGGTGCGGCGTCCGGGCTCCCTGCTCCGGGTCCGTCACGGCCCCGTAGCTCAGGGGATAGAGCAACGGTTTCCTAAACCGTGTGTCGGAGGTTCGAATCCTCTCGGGGCCACCGGTGGACCTGCAGGTCAGGTGTCTGCGGATCAGCGAGCCAGGGGCACGACGACGTCCTGGGGGCACGACGGGGGCACAACTGTCCGCTGACGAGCCTCGTCGAGGCGGTCGGCGACGGCGTCCAGGGCGTCGTCGAACAGGTGCGAGTACCGGTCCAGGGTCATAGCCGCGCTGGCGTGACCGAGCATCGACTGGACCGCTGTGACGTTCGCCCCGGACGCGATGGCCAGGCTCGCCGCGGTGTGCCGCAGCTCGTGCGGCACCAGGCCCGACAGGCCGACCGCGGTCGCCGCCCGGTCGAAGCACCGCCGCCGAAATCCGTGCACCCGCAGCACCTCGCCGCGGGGTGAGGTGAACAACAGGTCGTCCGGCCCCTTGCCGGCCATCAGGGCGCCGATGCGGTCCTGCAGGAAGCGGGGCACGGCCACCCAACGGTCGGCGTGCGTCTTGGGCGGGCCGAAGACGGCCCGGCCGTTCACCTCAGACATGGCCTCGGCGATGTGCACCCGGCGCGCCCCCGGCGCCACCCGACCCACGCGGACGGCCGCCAGCTCGCCCCACCGGATGCCCGTATAGGCCAGCATCAGCACCACGACGCCCTCGTCCCTGCACTCCTCGGCCAGGCGGCCGACGTGCTCGTGCGTCAGGTACCGCTTGTGCACCCTGGGCAGCCGGGGGAGCTCCACTCCGGACGCGGGGTTGGACGGCAGTCGCCGGCCCTTGACCGCCTCGTCCAACATCGACGTCAGCAGGTGGTAGGCCTGCCGCGTGGTCGACGGGGACACCGTCGTGACCATGTCCGACACCCACGCCGCGACGTCCTCGTAGGTGATCCGATCGAGGCGGACGTCAGCCCACCGGGGCAGCACCCGGTTGTTCAGCAGCGAGCGGTAGGACGCGACCGTCTTGGGCTTGAGCCGGGTGCGGCCGGCCATCCACTGCTCGGCGTAGGCGCCCACCGTGACGCGCGACCGGGAGGGGTCGACGTAGCCGCCGGTGAGCAGGCTCGACTCGATGGACGTCAGGTAGCGGTCGGCGTCCGACTTCTTCCGGAACGTCCGCTTGCGCTGCCGGCCGTCCGGCTCCCGCCACCGCGCCTCGTAGGTGACGAGGTCGGGCTTCCCCTCCCGCGGTCGGACCCGCTTGTAGACGCTAGCCACGGTCCCGCCCCTCGCTCCGGTGCTGGTACTCGGGCGACACCGCCAGGAACCAGTTCAGGGCCTTCACCACCCAGGAGTGGGTGAGACCGCCTGCGATCGCTCGACGGGCGGCAGCGACGACCTCGCCCACGGCTTCCTCGTGACCCTTCACGGAGTTGGGCGTGAAGTTGTAGACCCCGGTGAAGTCGTGCGGCCGGTTGGTCTCGTACCAGTCGATCTCCTCGTCGTCGGTGGTCGGCCGCTGCTCGTCGTCGAGCCACAGGTCTCCGCAGGCCCACTGCCACGCTCGCTGCCAGGGCACGCGGCTGTGGCCGGGCGTGAGCGACACGGTGTCGTCGTCCCTCCCGGACGTCGCCGGCATGAGCAGCTGGTTCGGCGAGACGTTCAGGACGACCGCGAGCGCCACGAGGTCGTCGACGTCGACGCGGCGCTGCCCCAGCTCCAGCTTCGAGAGCTGGCCCAGCTTGATCGGGCGCCCCTCCTCGGCCAGCTTCTCGGAGAGTCCGCGCAGGTCGAGACCCCGTGCGTGACGCAGGTCGCGGATGCGCTGGCCGATCCGCGCGCCCACGGGCTCAGTGACGGGTGTTGCGGTTGATGCTTCTGACACGCGTGGGTTCTCCATACTCGCGAAACGCCGGTATCCGGTTGCGCTTCTTCGCGAACCGTGTTGTTCTTCTTCAGGACGAACGGTAGACCATCCGTTCACCGAAAGCCAGAACGGAGACCAGTGAACGACAACCTGATGACCGTCCAGGACGTGGCCGCCTACCTGGGCGTGCCCGTGGCCACCGTGTACCAGTGGAACTCCCGGGGACAGGGTCCTCGGCGGTACCGCCTGGGCAAGCACGTCCGCTACCGGCGGGCCGACGTCGACGCCTGGATCGACCAGGTCGCCGTTCGGAGCTGAGCTGATGCTGTCGCCCTCCGGGCTGAGCGCCGGTATGGAGTACGCCTCCACCCCGAACCTCAATCCGTCCTCGCCCGCGACGGTGGACTGCTGGTCCGCCTTCTCCGCCATCAAGGTCGAGAGCGTGCACGAGGTCCTCGCAGGAGAGGCCTCCCGACCCACGTTCGTCCTCGACGAGTTGATCCACGGGCGCGCGACCCTGCTGTACGGGGCCGCGAAGTCCGGGAAGACGCACTTCGTGGTGGAGCTGGTGACGGCCGTGAGCCGTGGGGAGGCCTGGTACGGGCGCCGGGTCAACAGCGCCCTGCGCCGCGTCCTCGTGCTCTCTTCCGATCCGGGAGGCCGGGGTGAGTACGCCCGCCGGCTCGGCGAGGTGGTCGGCGACACGGTGCGCCTGGCGCGCCCTCCGCGCGTCGGCGACCGCGACGCCTGGCGCAGGACGGCTGAGGAGGCCTTGGCGTCCCGCGTCGGACTCCTCGTGCTCGACAACCTCTACTCGTGGGCCAGGGTCGCCGACATCAACTCCAGCGCTGACGTGGGCGCCGCCCTCGCCTGCCTGGACGAGGTGACGGAGGTCGGTATCCCGCTGCTGGTGGTGCACCACACCTCCAAGGCCGGGACCGCGCCGGCAGGCGTTCACGCCATCGAGGGCTACTTCCGGCACCTGCTGCACCTGACAGGCGACGGGAAGCTCACGGTGCGGGGGAACGACGTCCCCGGTACCTCGTACCGACTCACCCGGTGGGAGGGGCGCACGGTGGAGGTGCTGGACGCGGGTGCCCGGAGGTCCGTGGAAGGTGGAGGCTCCGGCTCCACCACGACGCCGGGAGTCCGGCCCCCGACCAAGGCGCAGCTCCGGCGCAAGGAAAAGCTGGACCGAGCCGAACGTCTGCTGGCCGAGGCGCCGCCCGGCCTGTCCCTGAGCAAGCAGTACCAATACCTCGTGGCCCACATGGACGGCATCACGACGCTCGACCAGGCCAAGACGCAGGTCCAGAACCTCCGCGCACAGGGCCGCCTGCCGTCGGAGCGCGCCATGCAGGCCCGCGGAGGTGACTGACTCCGTAGGGGAGGTTTTTTCTCCCCAGACCCCTCCTGAAAGAACCCCCGGTTTTCACCCGGTGCGGGCCGCCCCTCAAGGGCGGCCATCGACCGGTCGAACGGGGGCGTCTCATGCGCCCCCGCGCTGATCAGCGCCTCGCCGAGGCAGCGCTGACGGAACCGGCCCGCGCCGTACCTCGGCATTGAGGCCGAGGTTGCGGAAGTGAGCGCCACGCAGGCGCTCGCGGCATACCTGTCAACCGGTCGAGGGCGCTCGCGTACTGCGATCAGGCCCTCCGAGCGGGGCCATGGGGCCCCGCACACCACCACCCACCCGACCGCCAGCAGGCGCTGGCGGCTCATCAGCCATGCCCTCGGTGGAGGGCAGGAAGGAGCCACGATGAACCCCGACAACCTCCAGTACCTCGACTACGGACAGCTCCACGAAGGCCGCCTGCGGCAGCACCAGGCCGAGGGCGTCGCCATCATGGCTGCCACGCCGAAGTCCATGTGCGCCGATCCCGTCGGTGCCGGTAAGACCGTCCAGGCCGCCGGCCTCATCGCCCATCTGGTCGAGGCCGGCGACGTCGACCCGGCCCGCCCCGTGCTGTGGCTGACCTCCGACAACCAGCTCGCCCACCAGACCACCGCCGAGCTGAGGCGCTTCCTGCCCGGGCTGGCCGTCCGCAACCTGGCCGGGCACAGGGACCTCGACTCGCGCGCCACCGAGGACGTCCGCCGGCAGGCGCTCAACACGCTGGCCCACGTCAAGGTCATGACCTTCCCGCAGTGGCTGGCCCGGCACACCCTCTGGGAGGGGCCCCGCCCCGTCGTCATCCTCGACGAGGTGTCACAGCTCAAGGGCGGAGGCAAGCAGCACGCCGCCGTGCTGCAGGCCACTGCGACGGCCGAGCGTGTGCACGCCTTCACCGCCACCCTCTACGAGAACAGCCCGATGGACGTGTGGCACGTCTACGCCCTTCTGCACCTGCCTCACCTGCCCGGCTCGGCGGACTTCGCCCAGCAGTACGTGCAGTGGCAGGTGTTCGACAACGGCCGCCGCCCGACCGGCTGGCGCAACCACACTGCTGCTGCCGCCTTCCGTGACCTCACCGCCGGGCACTTCTTCCGCCGCGAGGACGCCCTGGCCGACCTGGCGCGGCCGGAGTGCATGCGCCACGACGAGTGGGCGCCTCTGTCCAAGACGCAGGCGAGTGCGCTGCGGTGGGTCGACGCCCACATCAAGGACCCGCTCGCCCGCCAGCAGCGGCAGCGCGCCGTCATCACTGGACAGTCGGGCGTCAGCACCCGGGCGCGGCACGCCGCCCATCTCGTCAACCGGCTGGTGATCGGTGACCCCACGGCCAAGGTCCTCCTCATCGCTGAGAGCCTGGACGAGTTGGACGCCATCGCCTGCGAGCTCAGGGAGCTTCGCATCGGCTACGTGGAGCTGCGCGGGAGCACGGGCAAGAGCGACCGCCCCAGCCTGGTCCAGGACTTCCGCGACGACCCCAACCTGCACGTCCTGCTGGGGTCCAAGGTGGTCGAGCGCGGCCTGAACCTGCAGTTCGCCGGACACCTCGTGTCCGTGGGCGTGCCGGACAACCCCGCCCGGCTGCAGCAGCAGATCGGCCGCATCGTCCGCCACGGCTCGCCCTTCGCCGAGGTGCACCACTGGGTGGTCCTCTCCGACTGCGACCTCGACCGCGCCGCGCTGAAGCGCGTCGAGCGCAAGGAAGGGGAGGCTGCACTGCTGACAACGTCCTAGCCGGCCAGGTGCCCTGTGACGCCCGGTCCCATCCCGCTGAGGTGATGGGCCGGGCGTCTGGCGTCTGCGCCCCGCCAGGGCCTGCGGTTCCTCCACCAGCACGTAACCACCTCTGTCACGCACCCCAGCCGTACCGCCGAGGAAGAAGCAAGCTCGCCCCTGAGCGGGCACACGATCGAGCCGACACCTCTAGAGGACCGATATGCCGCTCCCGGTCCCACCGGACGTGCCAAAATGGGCTTCGTCGGATTTCGCCACAGGCAGTCGAGCCTAATACACGGAAATACTTGGTCATATGCCTCGCTCGAAACCAACGCCAGAAAGTTTGCAACCAGCGCTCGTTGGCCGGACGATCGAACTTCTCGAGGTCTACGGGGTGAATTCCCTCAAGACCACCGCGCCGCCGTTATCGAGTGTCGCGGGAACCACGATTGAGTCGGTCGAACTGTCGCTTGACCAGCGGAGCATCTCGATAGTGGCGGGTGCGGTGATGATCAGCATCAACCTCGAGCGGGTCGGTTACTGGAGCCTCGAACCCGGCACGAAGGGCTGGTCCGTTGGAGACGGTCCCGCGCCGACCGCCCGGCTCGTCCTTGACGGCTCCGAGGTGCTCAACTTCGCGGAGCCGAACAAGACCAAGCGCATCACGGTCCGCCTCGAGACGGCCTGACCCTTCATCGTCCCAACGCCGACCCCGGGCGTCGGTGCGCGGACAGGCCGCGCGCCGGCCCGGCTCGTCGACATGACGGCCTCGCACGAGCCGCCGGTATCGACGAGTCGTGACGGAGGGGGGCGTCCGCCCCCCCTCCGTCACGAGCTATGCTGTCGTCGTGCCCGCGACCAAAGAGACCAGCGTCCGAGCGGCTCCCCGGAAGACGGTCACGGCGCGGCGCCCTCGACCGTTCGAGCCGGCGAACCTCGGTCCCTTCCACCAGAAGTTCGTCAGTTTTGTGACTGGGCTGACGGGGAAACGCCAGTCGCAGATTATCGCGGCGATAAACAAGGAACTCGAGAAGTATAACGGCAAGGACTCCCAGTACGCGCTGGCCTACTGTCTCACACTCTCTGTGCTTTCGGATTACGTCTCGTTCGGCAATTACCCGCTCGTTTCCTCTGGGCGGGCCTACTTGGTGAATGCGCTCGAGGTCGACGGTCTCACGGATGAACGTCGCCGAGCCATCACGAAGGGGCTCTTCTGTTCCGCAAGGGACCGGTCGCTCGCGGAACGTGGCCAGACAAAGTGGCTCACGGCCACGACGGCAGCCCTCGAGGCCGACCCTCTCCCTACCGCCTCGGTCATCGCCGACCTGGTGGGGGGACCCCCGCGCCTGCGGCTCGTGGAGGCGCGGACCAACAACCGCGTCCTCGATCAGCGCGGCATGTGGCGGGCCGTGCGCGCCACATGGTCGATGGGCGCCGAGTCATCGGCGCCGGGTCGCGAGGTCGCATTCACCGCGGTCGACGAGCGCAACCCGTCGGTGCCGTTGGGAATTCTTCAGTTTCGGAACGTCGTCCCTGAGATCGTGGCCAGGGATCGTTGGCTCGGGGTGGTCGCGGCCTTCGACCCCAACACCGGCCCCGTCGGCTATCTCCGCTTCCTGCAAAGCGGGGACGCGCGCGACCGCGTGATGGCCACCGGGGACGTTCTGTCGCGGCTGTTCACGCACATCGACACCGGCGATATCGGTGTTGACCCTGGGGAGGACCGGGCTGTGGCCAGGTTCTCTGCGGTCGCCGCAGCCGAGCGCCAGATTTACAAGGACGCGAGACTCGCGGGTGAAGACCGCGCGCGGGGCCATCTAGCCCGGTCGAAGAAGGCCGAGACGGCCTCAGAGGTCCTCCGCGGCCTCAACGCCTTCCGCGTGGCGGCGGACATGCCCAACCCCATCGACGCGCTCGCCCAAGACGCGGCGCTGCTGAAGGACCTCAACGCAGGCCTCAGAAAAATTTGGCACTACCACATGGGGTTCGTCGCGCTGGAGATGTCGGTGTGCGGGGCGGCGCCCCCCTTCGGCCCGATGCGCCTTGGGAAGCTCCTCGCGGCGGTCGCCGGGTCAAGGGAGGTCGCCGACGCGTGGGGGTCAGACCGGCCACTCGGCAGCATCGCCGCGACAACGTATCTGCCGACCGTCCGCGACGCCGTTCCGAACCCCGGTCCGCTGTTCGTGACGACGTCCGGCGTCTACCCGGGTCACAGCGCTCAGTACAACCGGGTCCGTGTCGGGGACCGTCCGTGGCGCAAGATCGGGGACTCTACGGGGTTCGGGAGCTTCCAGGTATCGGTGGCGACGAGCCGGCTCGCCGGCGCGTACACGGCCTCGGTCGACGGGTATCGGCACGTCACCCGCGCGTTCGGCGAAGGCGCGAGCGCGAAGTTCCGCGAGGTCGGGAGGGCACTCGAACGGCTCAACATCCCGGACCTCCTACGGCACGAGATCTCCCGTCCCCTCTACGCGCTTCCGCTCGTCGACGACCCGCAGGGCGTACTGCTCGGCTGGTCGTCACCGACCCGCCGGATCGAGCCGACCCTCGACGAGATCGCGGCCGCGTGGTGGACGAGATGGGTTGCGCCGCAGGCGGTCCGGCTCGGCGAGGTAGCAGCGGCGTCCCAGGACCTGACGAGCACCATCGCCTCGATAGCGCGCGCCACCGAGGCCCTGTCGGACTGACTCTGCGTCACACGCCGGGACCTGGCCTGGTTCGTCGCCTTGTCGTAGCGCGTCTCTAGTCTTACGTCACCATGCCCACCGAGAAGAACGGCGAGCCCGTGCCCGACCTCGCCGACATGTTCGAGCGCGGCGCAGTCTTCGCCGACCGCTGGCCGACCGCCGTGCGCGTACAACTCGACGTGCCGAACCCGTTGTCCGACGCAGTCAGGGAGGCGCTCTCTGCCCGTCGGCACGTCTTCGTCGCGGGCGCGGCCGGAGACGGAAAATCGCACCTCGCGATGACTGTCCTCGACGATTGGGCGCCGTCGGCGTGCCACGAGATTGTCTCGGGCGCCGCCCTCCCCGAGGGTCTCGCACCCGGGACTGTCGTCTTCCTCAGAGACGTGAGCGCGCTGACCGACGACGACGTCATCGGCGCCGTCCGCGACGCCCAGGCCCGCGGTCTCACGCTCTTCATCACGATCAACGAGGGACCTCTCGACAGCCTTGCGCCCAAAGACGGCACCGGCCTGCTCGCCGCCGTGCGCGAGGTCATCCACCGGCGGTCCCGAGGGTTCGACGTCCCGGACCCCGCCGACGCAACGGTCATCAACCTCAACGGGCGGCAACTCACGCGCGGGGACTTCGTCGCCGGCGCCCTCGCGAAGATCCTGCCCGTCGTCCGCCCGTGCCGGACATGCGGGAAGTTGAAGACTTGCCCAAGGGTCGTCGGCGCGAGGGAGCTGAAGCGATCCAGGGAGGCGCAGGCCCGCATAGCGAAGCTCTTGCAGATGCTCACCGACCGGGGACGGCACCTGACCGCGCGGGAGATCTGGACGTTCCTCATCGACCTCTTCTTCGCCTGGACGTGCGGAGACGTTGGCGACGAGGTCGCCAGACAGCACGGCTACTTCTGGACGCGCGTCTTCGAGGCCGACAACGCCATATCCGAGGCCATCCGCCGCGACTTCGACCCACTGCAGGTCGCTCGCGCGAGCGACGACGCGCACGTGTGGATGGGCGACGGCGACGTCACGTTCCCCGACGCGCCGCCCTACATCGTCGCGCGCCGCGACGCTGAAGAGGGCCTCGAGATGTTCGCCAGCGCCAAGCGGCACCTCTTCTTCTTCAACAAGGAGTGGGATGTCGACGCGACACTGGCCGCGTTCGTCCCCGCAAGCCGGTTCGGCCGGCTGCTCGAGCGCGCGACCGATGGCGACCAGATCGCCCCGGAGATCGTTGGCGACATCAACGCGTTCCGCCTGGGGGCCAAGACTCAGGCTGACCTGTGGATCTCGCGGCACCACGCGTTCGCGTCGCACCGCCGTCCTGACGTGCTCGCTGCGTCGGGCAAGGTCCCCTCGAGCTTCCTCACCGTCCGGGTTCCCTACATCGCCGACCGCGAGGCCTATCCGAAGAGCGACTTCTTCCCCGACCACCTCCTGCTCTGCTGGAACGACAAGGACCAGGAGTTCGTCTTGGACTTCCCAACGTGGAAGGAACTGCAGAACGACCGGAACCTGATCAGTGACCGAAACCAGGAGACGCTCGACTTCGCTCTAGACATCTTCCTGTCTCAGGGCGATCCGCCGGACGCCCGCGACCCCGAGGTGCTCGTCTTCGACCACAGGCGCCAACGCGAGACCCAACTCCGGCTGTCGGCCGCGGACCGCCGGATCGAGGTGCTGTGACGCAGCACGCCGCGCCGCTGAACTTGAAGGCCTGGTTCTCGGACAACGTCCGGGGCCTGCTCCAGGTCAATCCGGTCTCTACATCGCCGCAGCCCGTCCACGCCCTCGGGTCGTTCATCGCTCGGGTCGCCGACATCGACGGACCGCCTCGGCGGCTGCCCGACATCGCGAACCTCATCGCCCGCAAGGAAGGTCTGTGGGCCGTCTCCGACGCGAACGTGCGTGCCCTGAGCAAGCTGCACCTGCCGGCCTCTGACCAGGACCTGGAACAGCTGCGCCACGCCCTCGCCGGTCTGCTCGCCGCCGACCGCGCCGTCTTCAAGTCGCCGTACAGCTTCCAGCTAGCGCATGTTGGGCTCGCGAACAGAGATCTGACCGACGGTGGCCTGAGCGAGCTGAGCGCCGGACTGCTCCTGTCCGCTGACGACGGACAGGACCGGGTCTTGCGCATGGTCGACAGGTTGTTCGAGCGGCAACGGAACCCTCACTGGGCCATCAGTTCGGTGCTCGTCCCCACCAAGCGCGAACACGTGACCGTCGCGGATCGCCGGCCCGCTCCCGCCTGGACGGAGGCGCCGCACCTGCGCGGCTTCTCCGAAGAGTGCCGGTCGCTGCTGGAGCGTGCCGTCGACCTCGTCAGCAACGGCCACGACACCCTTCTGGGACTGCGGGTGCTCGCGACGACCGTCACGTGGCTCGGCCTCGCGGTCTATGCCCAGGCGCCGAGCCTTTCAACGAACCACGCCCTCAGCCTCGTCGTCATCGAGGCCGGCGAGCCGGGCCAACTCCCCGGCCTCCGCGACGCGTCCGCCGCGTCGCGGCGTGCCCTCAACGGCGTCTGGGACGAGTGGCTTGCGTCCCTGCTCGCGTCCACCGTCGAGGACAGGTTCGCCGGGAACCCGCCGCCTGAGACGACCATGCGCCGTTTCCTCCGCGACAGCGAGCCCTACTCCATCTCCGGCGGGTCCACGTTCAGCCATGCCCAGATCGACGGCATCTATGGGACATGGCGTGCGAACCAGGACCCGTTCACGGCGGCCGGGCAGACGCTCCGCGATGTTCTCTCTGCGAGTATGGGCAACAAGCCGCAACGATGGTTTGACGCCGTCGGACGGCACTGCGGGTTCCTAGGGCCGAGACGCGGGTACCCCCCGCGATTCAGAGCCGAGGTGTCACTCCTGCCGACTCTCGTACTCGCCGGCCTGTCCGATGACGACCCGCCTGCCATTCCCATGGCGGTGTGGCTCGACCGGCTCGTGGCGAGGTTCGGGCTCGTGTTCGGCCCGCACGCCCTCGCCCGGAGCATGCCGGACCGCGCGCCCGAGAACGACCTCGAGCGCAACCGCGACCTGCTCTCCGGGCTCATGTCCGCAGTCGGTCTCGCGCGCCGGTACAACGACGGCGTCACTGAGGTCCTCAACATCACCCACACTTGGAGGAGGGGACAGTGAGCACGAGCCCAAGGCTCGCGAGGGCCATCGCGGCGGTGGTCGAAACTCGACTCTCCGACGGCGTCGGGTTCCTGCGCGTCCCCGAGATGGTGAGTCCCTTCCCACTTGCCGGCGTCCTCGCCGCACTCGAGGGGTCCCCGAACACCCGCTATGCGGTCTTCCTCAACGACCCGGATATCGCTCCCGGCCCGAAGCTGACGCTCGAGGTACACGAGGCGATCCTCTGGAGGAACGACCAGCGGATGAACGACAACCTCGTCGTCATCGGGGACCTCGAGCGCGACCGGGCAGCGGGACTGTCGAGCCTTCCCACTGTGACGCCTCGTGAAGTGCGGCAGGCGCTGCTGCGGCAGGTGATGACCGTGGCGCGGCGGACAAGCACGAGCGCGAAGACGACGAAAATCCTCGAAGCGCTGCAGAACGACCGGCTCAGCCTCGACCTGCAGTACCTCGCCGACTACTGCGATCACCTCGAGCCGCACCTCGGAACCGATGACCTCGAGCAGGCATGCTCAGGACTCTGGTACCTGAGACTGCTCCCAGACCGTGTCTCCGCGGACGTCGACTTGAAGCGTCTCCGCGACAACCAGGCGCGGGTTACCGAACTTCGCCAGGCCGACGCCACGTACGTGCAGCGGCTCATCGGGGCACTGTCGACGACCGGTCCCGGCCGGTACGAGTCGCTGCGCCGCTTCGCGTCCACCGGCAGGCGCGAACACCTCCGGGACCTGCAACTCGACGCCGTCCGGGAAGCCGTCCGCACGACCCGGGGCGCCGAGACCGACGAGGACGACAGCGCGGGCACCGCGAGCGACGGGAACTCCCAACGGACCGACTTCCTCGACGCCGTCCGCAAGAACGCCATCGACGAGAAGGACTTCCTGGAGCGGATCGTCGCGGACCGGGAGGACGACGGCGCTGCCGGCAAGATCAACGCGGGCGGCGCGCGGATCGATTGGGACTCCGTCCCCGTGGCGCAGCTACGCCCGTTGATGGAGCAGGACGGGGAGACGCTGCCCTACGCGGCCGCCGCCGGGTCGCTGGAGCACATGCCTGTCGACGAGCCCGCGCCGCTGCCGGGTAAGGGCAAGGTCGAGTGGGGGGACCTCCGCGACATCATCAAGGAACTCCGGCTCCTCGAGGAGGCGGCCGACGATGTGCCCGAGCCCCGTCCTTCCGTGATTCTCGAAAAGATTGTCGAGCTGCGGGCGACGCTCGGCGCGTGGGTGACGGACATCCCCCGCGAAGGCCTTCGGCTTTTCCTCGCCGCGGGGAGCGTGGAAACGACGGCGCGCGACCTCATCGGCGCGTGGGTCGACCTGTGGAAGGCGATGGACGACCTCCGGGCCGGCCTCGACGACGAGGTGGGCGAGCTCATCGCGCTGGGGAACCGGCTGGTCGTCACCGACACCCGCATCGTGGAACAGGGCACGGCCGTCACCGCCTACTTGCTCCCGCTCCACCCGATGGTTCTTGAGCCAAGGGTCCGCGCGGCGTCGATGTTCCGAGAGCACCCCGAACTCGACCAGGACTTCTTCCAGATCGTCGAATCTGCGCTCGACCCGGCTGTCCCGTCGGTCAAGCTTCCCGTCGGCGACACGTCCTTCGATCTCGCCTACAGCGGACAGTTCCGTGGGCTTCCGCAGTACGTCCGCCGGTCGACCCAGTTCCACTCCGCCGACGTCGCGCGCGCCATCCAGGACGCCGTGGACAGGTTCGTCAACGTCCATCCTTACGCGAAGCTCAGCCTCCGCGTCGCGCTCGTCGACCCGACGGCCGAGACCGCCAAGCAAATGCTGAAGTGGCTCGCGCACGTCGACCCGTCCCGACGGAAACGCGTCGCCCTAGACCTGTACGCCATCAAGGAGAGCGTCGACGAGCTCCAGGCGAAGATCGCGGAGGCGCAGGAGGACCTCGTCAGCGCAGAGGTGTCGAGTTCGCGCTTCGACTACACCCTCGCCAAGCTCAACAAGCTCGACGAGCTCCCGGACGCACTGCGCCAGAGCGACCGGTCGCCGCACGTCCTGTGCCTGTTCGACCCTGCCGTAGTCCGGAACACGCCGGTGCCCGTGTCGAGCCTTACACCCGTCCTGGGGGCGCTCGTCAACGAGTGGGAGTTCGGGGCGCGGACCCGCAAGGACGCCACCCCGTACATCCGCCCAAAGACCGGCTCAACGGCCCTCAACGACTTCCTCACCGCCCAGTCGCGGCTGCTCGGCAACGACACGCACAGCACCACGGAGCGCAACCCGCTGCTCCAGCCTGACGTCCTCGAGGTGCTCGACCGCGTGTCCGCCGAGACCTCGTGGGTCGTCGTCGCCCAAGGGGCGTCCGCGCTCGTCGCTCCGCCGAGCATCGGCGAGGCCCATCTCCTCGGCCGCACGAGCTCCGGATCGCACACCGCATACGTCTACAGCCGGACGCCGGAACTCGTCCTCGAACCTGTGCTCAGCTACCTGCAGCAGTACCAGTACATCCAGTCCGACCCGCAACAGATCATGCGGTTCGTGCTGGAGACGATTCGTCTCGCACTCCCCGAGGGACTCCTGGGCTTCTACAAGCGCCTTGGAACGTTGTCGAAGGAGAGCGTCCTCGGCAGGCTCGGCCTCGCTGCTGTCGTCGCCTACCTGCAGCAGGACGAGGACAACGACGCAGACCTCATCGTCAGCCTTGACACCGAGGGCGCCCGCCGGTGGCTCGGACTCCGCGACGGAGCGAATCGGCGCGCTGACCTCATCCGGATCACCTTTGGCCCCAGCGGATGTGCCGTCGAGGCGATAGAAATCAAGGCCAGAACCGGAAACCTGACCTGGGCCGGGCAGACGCCCGACGTCGTCGTCGAGGCGATCGAGCAGGTTGAGGTTATGCATGCGCTCCTGACCGCGATCTTCTCCGATGACCGCGGCCTGCTCGTTGCGTCCCGCCGGGAGATCCTCAAGCGGCAGGTCTTCCTGGAGGCGCTGCACCAATGGGAGCCGACTCGCAAGAGCGACCCCGACCGGTACCGCGAGCAGATCGCTGAGCTCAACCGCGTGTTCGCCGCGCCCGGGCCGGACCGGCAGGTCCGGCCGACGATCTCCAAGCGCGTGTTCCTGGCCACGCCGGGCGACGACAGCGACGCCACCGGCGGGGCGACAACCCGCCAGGTCGGTGATGTCGACGTCACGCAACTGGGCCTCCACTGGTTCCGCTCACTCCTGTCCGACCAGCCGGGGACGGGTGTCGAGATTGACACCGCTCTCCTCGACCTGCTCGCGCCCGAGGAATCTCCCGACCCCGAGCCGGCCCCGCCGGCGGCAGAGCCGCCCACGCGCTCAGACTCGGCGTCCGGCCCAGCGGCCGAGCCGGATGGGACTGCGACAGACGCCGGCCCCGACGTGCCCTGCCGCCGTGCTGAGTCCAACGAGGACATCGACGGCCTGCTTACGAAGCTCCAGCAGTCATTCAAGGCGCGCGGCGTCCCCTACGTATCCATCTCCGCCGACGGCGTCGAGGTGGGGCCGTCCGTCGTGCGCGTGCCCGTCCGCCTCGAGCTCGGCGCTAGGGCCGGGCAGTTGGACTCCCAAGCCGACGACATCGCCCGCGACCTCGGCGTCCAATCCTTCCGTATCAGCAACCTCAGCGGACAGCCCGGCTTCGTCGTCGCGGAGGTGCCGCGCAGCCGGAGGGAGATCCCCGACGTGACATCGCTGACGCGTCCTGAGCTCCCTTACCCGGCGCTCGCGATCGGTGCCGGCATCGACTTCGCCCCCTACTGGCACTGCCTAGATGACATACCGCACCTCCTGATCGCGGGCAAGACCGGCTCGGGCAAGAGCGTCCTCATCCGCAGCCTCCTCTGGCAGCTCACCCGCCTGTACGAGCCAAGCGAACTCGAACTCGTCCTCATCGGGCCGAAGGCCGCCGACTTCATGGACTTCGCCGACGCCCCGCACTTCCGGTCACCGAGCGACGTTCATCTGCGCGCCGACGGGGCCATCGACCTCCTCCGAGAGATCGTCGAGGTCCGGTACCCCGAGAGGCAGGCGCTCTTCGACGAGCACGCGTCCCGGGCCATGCGGGCCGGCAACCGCGTGTCCAACCTCCGGGAGCTGATGCGCCATAGTGAGAGCCAGGGCGAGCCGGCTCCGCTAACGCCGTTCGTCGTCATCGTGGACGAGTTCGTCGAGTTGCTCGATGCCTCGCCGGGCGCCCGCAAGGAGTTCGAGGGGCTCATCGCGAGGTTCAGCCGGCTGTTCCGCTACATCGGCGGGTCGATGATCGTCGCGACGCAGCGGCCATCGGTTAAGTCGATCACCGGCGACATCAAGGCCAACTTCCGGCCCCTCGCGCTCCGGGTTGAACGCTCCGTCGACTCCCGAGTCATTCTTGACGCCGGCGGCGCCGAAACCCTCGTCGGGATGGGCGACTGCCTATACAAGGCGGACGAGGGGATGCTGCGCCTGCAGGGCTACGCAGCGCTCGGCACCTACCTGTCCCGCTGAGAGGCGAGTGTTGACCGTCGTCCCAGAGGTGTCATGGCGGGTGGCCAGTCCACGCCACTGTCTGAGCAGGGCGAAGGAGCCCTTCGACGACGTGCGCTGCTTGTAGGGCCCGCGTTCGTAAGAGACCGGTCGGCCGCCCTTGACCAGGTCGGCGGGTGCGGGGGCCTGCTGGTCGTGCGGCTCGGGAATGACGCGACGCCGCGGGAGCCCGAGTGGCCTCCGATGACCTTGGAGCAGGAGGACCGGCCGCCCGTACCGCTGTGGGCGTGTGCGGGGTCAAGCCGTCCCGGCCCGGGCCACCTTGATTCCTGCCAGCAGCCCCGACGTGCGCACCGAACTCGCCCAGTACGTCGAGAACCCCAGTGGAAGAGCATGGTGGATGCCTACGTCGACGAGGTCCTGCAGCGGCTCTCAGCAGGTGGCGCTCGCTTAGAGGTGCGGCAGGAGAACCTCGCCATGAAGGCCGACGGGTGTTCAGCGACGACGTCGTTCGTGCGGTGCCAGGAATCGCCAGCACATTGCGATTAGAGCAATCTGACCCGAGACAGGCTCGCGCCCGGGTCGACGATTCGATACGTGCACACACTGCGAAAGAGTCGATGCCGCCGGAGGCCACTGGCCTGGATATCCACGTCAGGCCGCCGCGCGCCTTTCGCGCACACTCTCCTCGCATTGCAGGGGCGCGCGAATAGTCGTCAAGTCTGCAAAGCGCAACATTGACGAGGCTTTGCCCCTTATGCTTTCGTCCGGCTCATGGAGTCGAACGCAGAAGCCACGAAGGTTTGCGCCAAATGCAAGACCCGGAAGCCGCGCGAAGCATTCGGGGTGAACAACGCCACTAGGGATGGCCTCCAATACAACTGCCGACCCTGCGTGGCGCTTGTGCGCGCCGCCTGGGTCGCGAGAAATCCAGGCAAGCCAGCCGAATATGCCCGTCGCCATCGAGAGCGCGACCGGAAAGCGTACAACCGGAAAATGCGCGAATGGGCGCAGGTCAACAAGGATCGGGTGCGCGCGTTCGACCAAGCGATCGTCGCCCGGAATATGGCCCACGTTAACGCCATCAAGCTGGAACGCGGATGCACGGACCGCGGCCTTCACGGGTACGACTGCGGCGCGATAACTAACCCCAGCCTGCTCGAATTCGATCACGTCCAGGGCGAAAAGCGCGCCAGCGTCTCGCGGCTCGCTCTCGGTGGATACAGCGTTGCCACCATCGACGCTGAGGTCGCCAAGTGCGAGGTCGTCTGTCAGTCCCACCACCGGATTCGTACGCTCTCGCGGGGCCGGTGACTGTCCGCAACCGTGACGTCGAGGGATGCCCCCGACCAGCCTTCGCCCGTGGATGAGAAGACCGCAGCAGGCTGCCCTCGACGCCATCCAGCCAGCAGATCGAGCTGCTTTTATGGTCACTAGGAACTCCCCGAGGGCCTAGTGGGTGGGCGGAACATGCTGAATGACGGGTGCATCCCCGACCGCGGGAGCCACGTCTCGTGAATCCATAGGACCTCATTAGCGTCGAACGCTGCTCCGATGCCGCGTATCCGGTCGTCCTCTGGTGCCGGTGCGCCAGCTCCAGGTGCTGGAGACTGCGCATTCACCGGCGAGGGGTTTTCCGCGACGCGGCGGTGGACAGCCTGCGCAGTTAAGTACTGGCTAGCTGCATTCACGAGTGGACCAAGGCAGGCGTTGTCCAGGCGAGCCTGCTTCTCATCGGGCCAAAAGGGTTCCCGATGACAAACGAAGACGTCGATGTCGCTGGCGTAGCCCGGCGCCGGCGGCGGGATGAGGGCCCCCACGTCCCTCGGCTTCGGTGGGGATGGCAGTGGAACTAGCGGGGCGTGGTCGTCGAACAGGTCGTGGGTGAACCGGAGCCGCAGGACGAGGTCGACACCCGCGTGTACCTCCTTGCCATGGAAGATGCGCTGCTCGGGCCAGTTAATGCGTTGCGTCAGGACGCCGCCAGCAGCCTCCACCACGCCGTCGGCGGACCGGTCCAGGGTGACGTGGTAACGGCTTCCGGAGCCGTGCCGTGGATCAGGTCCGTGCAGACTGATCTTGATGCCCTGCAGCGCAGGTTGCAGCGGCTTGATGTAGAAGGACGTCCTGCTCGAACCTAGCCGCCATGCGTAGCTCCACCGCCCGCCCTGCCGGTGCCCGACGAGGAACTTGATGGCCGACGGCAGCGGCGCAGCTATCACGGAGCCAGACTGCCCCCGGATCGTCGCCCCCCGCTCTCGTAGTCGTATGACCTCGCAACTGGGGGTGCTGACGTGATTACCGGCGTTGGCACAGTCCGGAGTGCGCGGGCCGCCTGCCTCCCCCGCGGTCGGCTGGCCCGCGGATCCCGGCGGCCGACGGCAGTGCTGGCAGAGAGGACGAACTCGATGGCCTGGTGGGATGTGGCCGCTTCTGGCCTGGCTGCCGCTGTCGGCGCTGCTGCTTAAGTTGTGGTGCTGGGCGATCGCGCTCGCGCGGCCGGACCGATCGGCGCACGTCGAGGACGGCGGTCAGGGATATGGGCCTACATCCGAAGAGGACGGATGGCGTCCCGACTGACCGACGCTCTTCAGCCGCCTTCTACGGCCGCCTGAGGGGGTCTGACGGGGCGATCCGGCGGGCGCAGCGGCTTACGGATCTTGTCCACGATGACGAGTTTGCCCCCGTGGACACCGAGGAACGCCGGGTCCTCTCCAGACTGGTGCGCAAGTAGGCACCGCTGCGGGAGATCAAGCCCAAGGAGCGGGCCGAGCGGATCGCGAACTTCCAAGGAGCACATCAGCGGCCTGCCGATCGACAGCACCGGCGCAAGTAGGCCCTGTGTGAGCAAGTTCGCACGAAGGCACGGGGGCCGTTTCCTCATGCGCATACGTACCGGGGACGTGCATCGGTACGAGGGACGCGCATGCGTTCAGGCGCGCCCCCTCGGCGGTGTTCACGAAGATGCCTCGCGCCTGGAGCTGATATTGCGAACGGCGGGCTGCTCGGCCCAACGTTCCTAGTGGAATGGGGCGCGCCGACCGACCGCACGGCTCCGATCGCCGAGGCCGTCGCGCTCCCTCCGGCATAGGAACCGAGACGGGGAGCCACAGTGACCGACGCAGGACGTTCGCCCCTACCCGACAGCCAGACGCCCCAAGGGGGCGGCTGGAAGCCGGTGGTGAAGTACGCCATCACAGCGGCGGCGGTGACGTTGACCGCCATCTTCACGGACTCACTCGACCTGGCCGCCCTGGTCGGGACGGTGCTGCATGGGCGGTGACTTGGCCACCAGGCTCATCAGCGCGTGGACTCGTGAGTGGGGTCAGCCCGTGGCTACGTTGCGGCCGTGGATCCCCTGACGTTGGCCGGGGTCATCACTGCCCTTGTCGGCCTCATCGTCTCCTTCTTCGCACGGCGAACCTCAGCGGCAGCGCAGCAACAAGTTCACGAAGCGCTCATCTCCACCCCTGAGGCGACGCTTGAGAATCGCCTTGAGGACCTGGCTCGAACGATGCGCACGTCGGCCAGGTTGCTGGCTCAGGTCAGTGCCGAGATGGAGGCCCGCAGTGCTCGGGCGGCTGAACTGAAGTCACAGGTCGAGGAGGCGGAACGGCTAGCGCAGCTGAGTCAAGAGGACCGAGAAGCGGTCGCCCGGCTCTTCCGGGCCGAGCTGGCTGGCGAGACCAAGATTGTGTCAGCGGCGCAGTGGAGAGCCAACTGGCTGTTCTTCCTGGGAGGCGTCCTCGTCTCTGTCCGTATCCAGCTGTTCGTAACACCTATCGGCTGAGTTCCCCGGCTAGCCCGTTGTCCTCGTCACGGTCAGCAGCCTCGCCGACCGGTGTCCCTAGGGACAGTCGACTCCGGCCTTGACATCGTCCATCCGCGCTGCACCGATCTACTTGCGCTTCCAGTCGAGGGCGGCAATCGCAGCACGCACTTGGGGCGACACGGCGGTCCGTACGCCGCGCCGCCGCCACCCCGGCTGCGCCGCGATGATCGCGGCGTCTACGTGCTTGGTCCGGAGCTGCTTGAGGTCTCCCCTCATCCGGTAGACGATCCCGGCGCGCTGGTGATGGGCTGGGGCGAGCTTGTCGATGAGCACCGCCGGCGGGTACGTCCAGTCGTCCTCGCGGTTCGAGAAGAGCAGGATGTCCCCGATCCGCATCGGTCGCAGTGCACCAGGGTCCGCGAAGCGGAAGTCCTCGAGGTAGTCGGCGCGGTGCAGCTCGTCGGCATGCTGCTGCTGTACGGCTGCAAACTGAGTGATCTCGCGCTTGGTTCGGCTGCCCTCCGCCCACTCGATCACCCACAAACGTCCCTTGTCCGGGACGGGGGGCTCTACGGGGGCTGCGCTGGGCCAACGCGGCTTGCGCACCGGGATCTTCGCCAGCTGTAGTAGGGCCGCGTCGTTCAGCGCGAGGCTCGGCGAGTTCATCAGAGACCGGACGTAGACCCGCAGGGCCGTGACGACCCCAGGATCGGAGGTGACCACGGTCGCCTCATGGCGGTCGCTGGCTGAGCGTTGGCTGAGGTTGGCGGAGCCAATGAACGCACGCCGACCGATGACGCCCGCCTTCGCGTGCAACCCTTGCCGACTGAACAGGCGTACCCCAGTCGTGTGCCATCGCTGCAGCTGCGCGACGCTCGTCAGGCCGAGCTGGACTGCCTCCTCCGAGGCATCGCAGATCAGCACGTCGCCCTCGCGCAATGGCAGCCACGTGTCGGCGGTCGATCCGATGTAGGCAACGGCGACATACGCCGGCGACGACCCAGTTCGGCCCGCGCCCGTTAGCGTCGCCGCGAGCTGCGGCCAGACCCCGATCCCGTGCAGCAGCTGCTGCCCTGTCGGCATGCGAGCACGGTACCGATCGGCCGGTCAGGGCCGCGCAGACAGACACCACTTGCTTCGTCGCCGGGTGTCTCAGAGCGGTCCATTTAGGGACAGTTCCCTGAGACTGCTCGGTCCAGGATCATCCCCTCATGGACAAGGTCACAGCGCCGCACCTGCGTGGACTCAGACCTGATGACGCGAGGCTTGTGTGTTACGAGCGCGACCTCGCCTTGAGCATCATCGTCGATGACATGGTCGAGGTACGTGGCCTTGACTCGTCGCGCGTACGCATCACCAAGCAGCAGCCGAGCCCCGGCAGCCGCATGAGTTCCAACAGTGTCGTCGCCTGGATCGGCCTTGTGGACGATGGGCCTGAGGTGGGGGTCCGAGAGCCGCGACGGCTGCCCCCCTCGCTGCGCGCACCGGGAATGGCACGCGACGCTGAGTCAGTGTCCGGCAACGACAGCGACTGGTAGCACCTGTCCCAGCGTCGCTATAGCCGTCCTCAGTCGCGAGCCGGCGCGAGTGTCTCTGAGCGGCCCACCTTGGGCGAGCGGGCGGCGTGAGTGGTGCACTCGACATCGCCGTGAAGGGGCAGCAGCAACCAGGCAGACGTCGAGAGGTGGGGATGAAGCGTTCGGGTTCCCGGTTCGGACTGACCGACGAGGAGTGGAACGACGCGGTCACTGAGGTCCAAAGCGCAATCCTTGATGCCGCGTACGACCGACGCATGACTTGGTATGGGGAAGTGGCCAGCAAAGTCTCAGCCATACAGCTAGACCCGTACTCCGCCCTTATGAATCATCTACTCGGTGCCGTGTTCGAGGAGGAATGTGAGGCGCACCGTCCGGCTCTGACCTCGATCGTCACCCACAAGTACGGAGATAAGGAGCCGGGAGCAGGCTTCTACGACATGGCGCGCAGCTTGGGTTACCGCTTCTCCGAGCCGTACGTTTTCTGGGCACAGCAGGTCCAAGAGGTCTTTAAGCTGCACGGGAAGCCGGATCGGACGCGACCGGCCCGTTAGACCTCCATGGCTCTGGGCAACTTGATGAGTGCCGGTACGTCGTCCGCGGTCGGCTGGGCCTGCGCTGGATCGAGCCCAGGCCGTCTGTCCCTGAGGCCGCCTTCAGGGACGGGGGGTTGTGCCACGCAAGATCTGCAGGACAGGCCCTAGGTGCCCCTGTGACACCCGGCCCCTCGCCCCCAAGGTGAGGAGGCCGGGCGCCTCTGTTGCTGCCCTCTGAAGGGCGTACAGGGCGTAGGCGACCGGTCGCCCCCCGCCTACCCCGGTTCCCTGACCGGATGGAAGCGAGGTACGTACACAGGAATCCCAACCACTCGTTAGCAACCCCGGGTCGGCGCGCGGCGCACGGCGGACCGTGGGGGCACACGGGGGCACAACGGGGGCACAGGACGACCACCGACCGCGACGAACATCGACAAGCGACCCCGACGAACCCGCAGGTCAAGCGGCTAGGCCGCCGCCCCCTTGCAGGTGGGGACGACGGCCGCAACCGATTCCTAAACCGTGTGTCGGAGGTTCGAATCCTCTCGGGGCCACCAACAGGTGCGGGCCGGGCTGCGCTCCCGCACGGATCGCCGGCTCCCCACGGGGGCGACCCCTCGTCGTCCGCGAGGACGCCGTGCAGCGGCATGGATCGCCGGGATGGGGTACACCGGAGAGTGCGGGGGCACCGGGACCGACGTCGGCCCGCATCGCAGACGACCGGCAGCACGGGGGGCGGAGCAGTGGATCGCAGGGACCCTGCGCGATCCGGACCCGGCCACGGCGCCGGTGCAGGAGGCGCGACACCCGGGTTCCGGCACGACGGCCTGGTGTACTCCTCGGCCGAGGAGCTCACCGCGCTGGCCGCGCCGTTCCTCCTCGACGGCCTGGCCGCCGGGGACGCCGCGGTGATCGCGACCGGTCCCCGGACCGCCGGCCTCCTGCGTGAGGCGGTCGGCGCCGACCCGCGGGTGCTCGTGGTCGACCGGCACGCCCTCTACCGGGCCCGGACCCCCACGGCCATCACGACCTTCCGCAGGTTCGCCGCCGAGCACGCCGCTCCCGGCCGGCGGGTCCGGGTGGTCGGCGAGACCGACTTCGGCACGACCGCCGCCGACCGACGGGAGTGGCAGGCCTACGAGGCGGTCGTCAACGTCGCCTTCGCGCCGTACCCGCTGTGGGGCCTGTGCGTGTTCGACGCCGCCCTGCCCGAGCCGGTCCTGGCCTCCGTCCGGCACACCCACCCCCATCTGGTGACCGCCGGTGGTCGCGTGGCCAACCCCGACGTCGTCGCCCCGGCGTCCTACCTGCGCGCCCTGCCGGTGCCCGAGGAGCCGCTGGAGAGCACGGCGCCGGCCCTGGCCGACGACGACATCACCGACTACACCGGGCTCCGCCACGCCGTCCGGGACCGCCTCGACACCGTCGACGGGCCCCCGGACCTGCTCGAGGACTTCCTCATGGCCGTCGACGAGATGGCCTCCAACGCCGTCCGGCACGGCTCCCGGCCCGCGGGCCTGCGGCTGTGGACCGCCCCCGGCCGGCTGGTGTGCACCATCCGCGACTCCGGCCGCAGCTGGGACGACCCGTTCGCCGGCTACGGGCCCGCGCACGGCGAGGACCTCTCCCACGGCGGCATGGGCCTGTGGCTCGCCCGGCAGCTGTGCGACCACGTGGCCATCCGCCGAGCCGACGACGGCGTCAGCGTGCGGCTGTCCACCTCCTGGTCCTGACCGGCGGGCCGCCGCCGGCGCGTCAGACGTCGCGGCGGGAGAACACCAGGGCGGTCAGCCCCCACACCATGGCCACCCAGAACGCCGCCCACAGCAGGTACGGGACGGTGAGTGGGCCCTCGCTGAGGAACGGTGAGCCGGCGAAGTCGAGCCCGAGCGGGGTCGGGTCCTGGAACGCGTGCATCGCCCCCCGCCACAGCCCGTCGGTCGGCAGCAGGACCCGGGACACCGTGCCCACCCGGGTCACGCCCTCGTTGCCGACGACCTGCCCGACGCTGCCGACGACGCCGGCCACCCAGGTGGCGCCGAACAACCCGACCGCGACCACCCCGGAGGCCATCGGCGAGACGACGGTGGACAGCAGCAGCCCGAGGGTGAGCAGCACGACCGTCTGGCCGGCCAGCAGCGCGAGCCCCTGCACCGGCTGCGGCGGCCAGTAGCCCACCGTCCACCGGACGACGAGGAACAGGGCCAGCCCGGCCACGGCCACGTACCCGCAGCCGACGACGACCAGGCCGAGCCACTTGCCGAACAGGACCGCGGTGCGCCGCACCGGCCGGGCCAGCACCGCCAGCGCCATGCCGGACTCGACCTCGCCGGCGACGGTGGGGCCGGCCAGGAACGCGGTGCCCAGCGCGGCGATCAGGCTCAGCCCGAACACCACCAGGTTGACCAGCTGCGAGGCGAACAGCCGGGCCTGTCCGGAGGTGAGCTCGCCGAACTCGGTGTCCAGGCCGGCGAGCCGGGAGAAGCCCCAGCCGCTGAGCGTCAGCAGCGCGACGGTGAGGACCGCGAGCGCCCACAGCACCCGCCGGCGGGCGGCCTCGCGCAGGGTCAGCCCCGCGATGGTCAGCACACTCACGCCGCACCGTCCCCGTGCCCGGCCCGGAGGATGCCCAGCAGCCGCTCCTCCAGGCTGATCCGCGCCGGCTCGACCGCGTGGACCGAGACGCCGAGTGCCACCAGGTCGGCCACGAGACCGGGCACGGCGCCGCCGTCGTCGTCCGGGGGCAGGACCACGGTGAACCGGTCGCCGGTGCCGGAGACCTCCCCGGCCGCCCGCAGCCGCGCCTCGGCGCGGCCGTCCACCCCGGTGAGGTGCAGCCGGACCTCCCGCCGGCCGAGCAGCTCGGCCAGCGTGCCCGACGCCGCCACCCGCCCGGCATCGAGGATGACCACCCGGTCGCAGACCCGCTCCACCTCGCCGATCAGGTGCGAGTTGAGCAGCACCGCCACGCCCCGCGCCTTCAGGGACAGCACCACGTCGCGCACGTCGGCGCGCCCGATCGGGTCCAGGGCGCTGGTCGGCTCGTCGAGGACGACCAGCTCCGGCCGCCCGGCCAGCGCGACGGCGAGACCGAGCCGCTGCTGCATGCCCTTGGAGAACCCGCCCACCCGGTCCCCGCCCCGCCCGTCCAGGCCGACCGCGGCCAGCCGGTCGCGCACCTCGGACTCCGCCGCCGGTGCGTGCACCAGGCGGGCGTGCAGGGTCAGCACCTCGGCGGCGGTGAGCCACGGCTGGTAGCGGAACAGCTCGGGCAGGTAGCCGACCCGTTGCCGGGACTGCGGGTCGCGCCCCGGCCGGCCGAGGAGCAGGACCTCCCCGGCGTCGGGACGGACCAGGCCGAGGAGCATCTTGATCACACTGGTCTTGCCCGCCCCGTTGGGCCCGAGCAGGCCGACCACCTCGCCGCGGCCGACGGTGAACGAGACCCCGTCGACCGCGGTCCGGCGGCCGTACCGCTTGCGCAGC
This sequence comes from Geodermatophilus sp. SYSU D00697, assembly GCF_054050175.1. Taxonomy (NCBI): domain Bacteria; kingdom Bacillati; phylum Actinomycetota; class Actinomycetes; order Geodermatophilales; family Geodermatophilaceae; genus Geodermatophilus; species Geodermatophilus sp. SYSU D00697. The sequence continues at coordinate 63,708 of NZ_JBJGYV010000013.1, read as the reverse complement.
CCGGAGCACCACACCGCCGGGGAGGCCGGCAGCTCGGCGACGAGCTGGGCCGCGCTGCGGGTGTCCTCGGCGGTCACGGTCAGCGCAGGCCGTTCGCCACGGCGAGGACCTCGTCGGTGCTCACGGCACCGGCCACCCCGGTGACGACGCCGTCCTCCACCCACACCACGCCGGCCATGGTGCCGTCGCGGGAGGCGAGCACGGTCGCCGGCTGCCCGGCGACCTCGGCCGTGCTGGTGGTGACCAGGTCGGCCGGCACCGGCAGCGGCAGCGTCGTCGGGTCCTCGGTGAAGTCGCGCAGCTGGTCGGCGACCCCGGCGGGGAGCCCGGGCAGGGACAGCAGGTAGTCGCGCACCGTCTCGAACGGGACGCCGTCGGAGAACGCCGTCGGCGCGACCGCGCGCCCGACCGCCAGGACCGGCAGGCCCGAGGGCTGCGTCCAGACGGCGGCCGCGGCCGGCCCGGCCTGCAACCGCACGCTGGAGCCGTCCAGCCCGGGCGGCGGGGCCGGGAGGGACTCCCCGGTCGCGGCCGCGGCCTGCGCGGCCTTCTCGGCCGAGAAGGTGAACACCGCGCTGAGCTGGTCCACCACCTGGTAGGTGGGGTCGCCGGTCACGCCGGTCGGCAGCTCGCCCACCTCGGGGACCGCCAGCCCGGTGCGCTCCTCCGCGGCGGCCGCGTCGGGCACCTGCGCGGGCTCGCTCCCGCCCGTGACCTGCACGTCCCCGAACGCGGAGAGGTCGGGCAGCGCCACCAGGTCGGTCGCGGGGACGGCGACCGGTGCGACCCGCTCGGTGTGGAAGATCGGCAGCCAGTCGTTGGCCGCGGCCACGCCCGCGCCCGACAGGACCAGGACGACCCCGAGCGCCGCGACCGCGGGCCGGCGGACGGCGGTCGTCCACCGGCCGCGGCGGGCCGGGGCGGCCGCCCGTCCCGCGGGGCCGGCGAGCGCCAGGCGGGTCCACGCGCGGTCGACGTCGACCGCGGCCGGTGCCGCGCCCCCCAGCGCGGCGCCGGCCGTCCGGGCGTCGGCACGGGCCGCCTCCAGGCCGGCCAGACAGGTCGGGCAGGTCGCGACGTGTGCGCGATCGGTGTCGGCGACGCCGTGCGGCTCGTCGAGCAACCGGCGCAGCACGCCCTCAGTCGGATGACGCATCGGGGATCAGCTCCTTGCGCAGGGCGGACTCGGCGCGCCGGACGGTGGTCCCGACGCTGCCGACGGACATGTCGAGTGCGGCTGCCACGTCGGCGTAGGCGAGGCCGCTGTGCCGGAGCACCAGGACCACCGCCTGCTTCCGTGGCAGCCGGGCGAGGGCGGCGCGCACGCGGCTGTGCTCGTCGCGGGAGACCACCGTGTCGGCGATGTCGGGGACGACGGCGGGCTCCCGGCCGGCGACCTCCTCGCGGGCGGTGCGGCGCCGGCCGGAGCGCAGCAGGTTCAGCGCGGTGTGGGCGGCGGCCACGGTCAGCCAGCCGCTGGCCTCCCGCGCCGGCACCGAGGAGCGGCCGAAGGCGAGGAACACCTCCTGGGCGACGTCCTCGGCCTGGTCCTGCGACCCCAGCACCCGGGCGGCCACGCCGACCACCCGCGGGTACTCGGCCCGGAAGACCTGCTCGAGGTCGTCCCGGACCCCGGCCGGCCGGTGCGCCCGCTCGGCCGCGCCGCCCCGCACCGCAGGTGCGGCCAGGGCGGGCGCCGTCCAGGGCTCGTGCCGCACCAGGTCCACATCGGGAGAGCACCGCCGGGGCTCCGGATGTGACACCCGCCGAGGATGCACCGGGACCCCGGCCCGGCGGGGCCGGCCGGGTTCGGGTCACCGTCCTCCGGGAGCCCGATCGTCGGAGCGCGGGCCGTTCATGCGGATCGCGCGCTCGGGTCCGGTCCGCCGGTGCCACCCGACGACGGCCGCGGCTCCCCAGCCGGCCACGGAGACCCAGTTGACGTCGCCCCAGCGCCCCAGCGCCCCTGCGCCACGGCGAACGCGACGGAGCCCGCGATCACGGCACCCCAGACGACCACCAGGACGACGAGCCACGGTGCGGGCGCTGCCCGCCGGCCGGCGGCCTCCACCCTCTGGGCGGCCAGGTCGACGACGGCGGCCCGCAGGCGGTCGTCGGACACCTCCCGGCCCCAGGTCGCGGCGCGGTCCACCAGCGCGTACTCGGCCGGCGCCAGCCCGTGGCGGGCGATCAGCTCCCGGGAGACGTGCGGCTCGAGCGGGGCGGACTGCCGTGACCAGAACCGGCGGCGGGCCACCCACCAGGCCAGCAGCGGGACGCCGACGAGGAGCAGCACCGCGACCCCGATGGCGACGACCACGCCGTGGTGGTGGCCGGAGCCGCGGCGGGTGAAACCCCAGGTGGGGGGGCGGTCCAGCGGGTCGGCGTCCCGGCGCCGGCGAGGACGGCCGGCCGGAGCCGGGCACCGGTCGGAGGTCCCCCGCCCGCCGGACCCCCGGCGCTCCGGCTCCGGGGAGTCCCCGTGCGGCGGGCGGCGCACTACCGTCGGGGCATGGTGGTCGCGGTGGCCGAGCTGCTGCTCCTGCTGCTGCTCGCCGGCCTGCTGCTCTACGCACTCGGCGTGTGGTCGACCCGCCCGGCGCTGCGGACCGGGGCGGGTCCTGCCCGGCTGCCCGCCCGCGCGCGGGCGGAGGTCGCCGCGGCGGTCGCGCAGGCCCGCTGGACGGCAGCCCACGACGAGGTCGACGGGGAGACGCGGGTCCTGCTGCGCCGCTCCTACACCGGCCTCGACGGGTTGCCGGTGGTGCTCGAGGAGCGGGTGTTCGACACCTTCCCGGCCGCTGACCCCGCGTGGGAGGCCCGCTTCACCGAGGCGATGTCCCGCGCGCGGTTCCGCTGCGCCTACCTCAACGCCGAGGAGTCGCCGGGGGAGCGGGGCTAGGCGACGGCGCGCAGGGTCGGCGTCCGGGCCGCCGCGCGCTCGGCCGTCTGCTCCACCAGGCGCACGATGGTCGCCGGCCGGTCGGACTGCGGTGCGTGGCCGGCCATCAGCAGGGGGGTGAAGCGGGAGCCGGGGACGAACGGCAGGTAGCGCACCGTCTGGCCGGAGGCGACCCAGTCGGCCACGCCCTGCACGAGCGTGACCGGGCAGTCGATGCGGTCCACCCCGCGGGGGACGTCGAGCAGCAGCGCCCAGAGGACGGTGCGCCAGAAGTCGCGTGACTCGCCGAAACCCTCACGTGCACCGATCGCCTCCTCCGGCGAGGTGCTCCACGGGCGCGCCTTCAGCGGGGCCAGGAGCGCGGCCCGCCCGACCGCCGATCGCGACACGGTGGCGATCAGCGGCTCGACCGTCCGCATCACGACCCTGGCCATCCCCATGCCGACGCCCTGGACGACCCGCTCCTGCGGGACGTTGAGGCCGGACGGCGCGATGGCCACCACCGACCGCGCCCGGCCCCGGACGGCGAGCTCGAGGGCGACGCGCGCGCCCAGCGAGTTCCCGAGCACGTGCACCCGCCCGACACCTTCCGCGTCGAGGGTGCGCTCGACGGCGTCGGTGATGGCGGCGACGGTGGGGCGCTGCTCGAGGGACGGCGACCCCCCGATGCCGGGCAGGTCGACGTTGAGCACGTCGAAGCGCTCGCGCAGCGCGGGGAGGACGGCGGTGAAGTCACGGCGGGAGCTGCCCATGCCGTGCAGCAGGAGGAGGGGCTCGCCGGCGCCCGTGCGGGTCCGGGACAGCGGGGGAGTCACCCTTCCGTGGTACCCGGCGCAGGCGCGGGTCGGAGCGTGAGTCCTGTCACGCCCCGGCCGTGGGGTGCGGGGTGCACCCCACGGCCGAGGGGTCAGCGACCGGCGCCGACCGGGTCGGCCGACCGGGTGCCGGCCCGCGAGAGCCCCATCGACAGGGCGACGGCCACGACGATCCCGATCACCGGGGGGATGCCGATGCCGAGCTCGCCGCTGAGCCAGGCGAGGAACGCCGCCACCGCGTAGGCGAGCAGGTTGGGCCACCGCACCGCGGGCGGGGTGCTGCCGGCGGGGATGCCCCGCCGCCGCCAGCGGGCGAGGAAGTCCCCGATGATGACGCCGCCCAGCGGGGGGATGAACGTGCCGAGCAGCCCCAGGTACTCGACCAGGTGGTTCTGCACCCCCGTGAGCGCCAGCACGGTGCCGATCACCGCGCCGCCGATCACGAACGGGCCCTTGCTCGGGCGGTCGAACAGCTCCGCGCCGGCCACCCCGAAGGCGTAGGCGGTGTCGGCGTTGCTCTTCCACAGGTTGCCGAACAGCAGCACCAGGCCCCAGCCGACCAGGCCCAGCTGGTACAGGACGAGGACGAAGTCGCCCTCCCCGAACGTCAGCGCCCCGATCGCGCCGAAGAACACCATCAGCCCGTTGCCGACGAGGAAGCCGATGACGCAGGCCCACACCGCGTGCGAGCCGCGGCGGGCGAACCGGGTCCAGTTGGGCGCCTGGGTGCCGGCGGACACGAACGTGCCGACGACGGTGGTGATCGCCACGGCCACCGCCATGGACGCCGTCGGCTGCACGCCGGTGAGCCCCTCGAGACCGCCGACCTCCTGCACCGACCTCCAGACCACCCAGAACGCCAGGACCAGGATCAGCGGCGTGGACACCAGCGACACCCAGTACATGCCGCGGTAGCCCCAGTAGGCGGTGGCGCACATCAGCGCGCTCGTGACCACCATGACCGCGGCCCGGGCACCGTAGGAGCGCCAGTCCAGCGCCTCGGCGGTCAGGTCGCCGATGGTGCCGACGACGACGCCGTACCAGCCGATCTGCGTGCCGCCCAGCAGGATCGAGGCCAGCTTGGCCCCGCGCGTGCCCAACGTGTAGCGGGACATCACCACGGTGGTGAGGCCGGTCCGCGCGCCCACCCAGCCCATGACGGCCACGTAGGTGCCGAGGATCAGCGAGCCGGCGAGGATGACCAGGACCAGCTCGCCGAAGCCGAACGCCGGCCCCAGCGTCGCCCCGGCCAGCATCGTCGGGGTGAAGACGGTGAACCCGAGCAGCACCACCGCGATCGAGAAGAACGACTTGCGGGCGTGCGCGGGGACCGGCGTGACCGGGTAGTCCGGGTCGACGACGTCGGCCTCGACCGGGGTCGCGGCCGCCCGGTCCGGCGCGGTCACGACTCCTCCCCGATGTCCTCGAGCCACAACTCCGGCCGCTCGGCGAGCATCCGCTCCATGAGCGCGATGCAGTCCGGGTCGTCCAGGACGTCGACCTGGACCCCGTGCGACCGGAGCAACTCCTCCGAGGCCTGGAAGTTGCGGTTCTCGCCGATGACGACGCGCGGGATGTCGTAGAGCAGCGCGGTCCCGGCGCACATGAAGCAGGGGGAGAGCGTCGTGTAGAGGACGCTGCGCCGGTAGACCGCCGCCGGCAGCCGGCCGGCCCGCTCGATGCAGTCGGTCTCCCCGTGCCGGATGGCGCTGCCCATCTGCACGCGCCGGTTGCGGCCGACGGCCAGCACGCGGTCGCCGTCCACCAGCGCCGCGCCGATCGGGACCCCGCCCTCCTCCCAGCCGATCCGGGCCTGCTCGACGGCGAGGCCGAGGAAGAACCGGTCGCGTTCGGCGGGGGAGAGGTCGGGCGGGACGGTGGGCAGGTCCGCTGTGGTCACGGGTCCTCCTGGCGAGGGCGGGGGGGCGGGGACGGGAGGTCAGCGAACTCGGGGGCGACGGTGCGCGACAAGGGGCGCTGTGTCCGGTCTCGTCGTCCCGCGGCTTGACGTGGTGTCCCCTGCTGCCCACGCTGCATCCCCGTGCTGCCCACCGTCTCGGAGGTCCTCCAGCTGCCGGCGGTCCGCGCCGCCGACCCCGTGGTGCTGGCGGGGGACCCGGACGCCGCCGTCGTCCGCTGGGTGCACTCCTCCGAGGTGTACGAGATGGGCGGCCTGCTGGCCGGGGGCGAGCTGCTGCTGACCACCGGCCTGGGCCTCCACGGCCGGTCGGCGCAGCAGGTCGTGGACTACGTCGAGCGGCTGGCCGACGCGGGGTGCGCGGCGCTGGCGCTGGAGGTGGGGCGCACCTTCTCCGTCGTCCCGCCGGAGCTGGTCGACACCGCGCGGCGGCGGGACGTCGTCCTGCTCGCGCTGCGCGAGGTCGTGCCGTTCGTGCGGATGGTCGAGGACTTCGCCGACCTGCTGCTGCGCCGGAAGCTGTCCTGGCGGCACGCCGGCGAGCCGGTCTGGCAGGAGCTGCTCGGGCTGGTGGTCTCCGGGCAGGGGCTGGCCGGGCTGCTCGACGCGGTGGCGCGGCTGGCCGACTGCCCCGCCGAGCTGGTCGACGTCGACGGCCGGGTGGTGGAGCGCAGCCGCCTCCCGGGGCAGGCGCACCCGACCGACCGGACGATCGCGGAGGTCCGAGGCCCGCACGGCCCGGTGGGTCGACTGGTGCTGCTGGGCCGGCGGACCGCGCGCCGGACGGGGGTGGCCGACCGGGCGGCGGTGGCGGTCGCGCTGGAGCTCGGCCGCCACCCGGACGTCGGCTCCCGCCCCTCGCTGGCGCAGGCGGTGGTCACCGACCTCGTCGCCGGCGTCCTGGTCTCGGAGGGGAGCTGCGGACCCGCCTGGCCGCCGCCGGCTGGGTGCCGGCACCGGGCGTGCCGGTCCTCGTGGCCGCAGTCGAGTTCGACCGCCGGACCCCGGCCAGCGAGGCCGTGCCCGCGGTGCGGCAGGCCGCCGAGGAGGTCCTCGGGCAGTGCCTGGTGGGCGCCGCGGGCAGCGCCGTGCTCGTGCTCGCCCGCGGCCGGCCGCGGCCGGAGCTCCGGCGGCAGCGGGAGGCGGTCGCCGGCCTGCGGGACCGGCTGTGCGCGGGGCCGCTGGCCGCGGCGATCCGCACCGTCGGCGTGGCGGACGCGGTCGGGGCGCTCGCCGACGTCCCGGCGGCCGTGGCCCAGGCGCGGGAGGTTGTGGCGCTCAGCCGCCGGATCGGCAGCCGGGAGCCCGTCGTGCTGGCCCGGGACGTCGCCATCCACCGGTTGCTGGCCGCCGGCACCTCTGCTGCCGAGGTGGGTCGCTTCGTCGCCGGCCAGCTCGGGCCGCTGGTCGACCACGACGCCGCGCACGGCACCGAGCTGCTGCGCACGCTCGACGCGCACCTGGCCACGGGGCTGAGCAAGACGCGGACCGCGGAGCTGCTCGGCATCCGCCGGCAGTCGCTCTACGCGCGGCTCGACCGCATCGAGCAGCTGCTCGGAGCTCCCGTGGACGACCCCGCCCAGCACGTGGGGCTGGGCGTGGCTCTGGCCGCCTGGCGGCTGCGGACCGGGCTGGACCCGCAGGCGGTGCCCGGGCACACCCGCGGCTGAGGCCCTCGCCGGTCCCCTGGCGTCGGGCCGCAGGGAGCGACGGCAGGATGGAGGGCATGGGACAGGTCGTCGCCACCGCCGAGCACGTGGTCCGGGCACCGGCCGAGCGGGTGCTCCCCGCCCTCGCCGACTACACCGAGACCCGCCGCCGCATCCTCCCCGAGCAGTTCAGCGACTACCGCGTCGAGGCCGGTGGCCAGGGCGCGGGCACCCGCGTGGCCTGGCGGTTCGCCGCCACCTCCAAGCGGGTGCGCGACCAGCTGGTGGAGGTCAGCCAGCCCGACGCCACGACGCTGGTCGAGCGCGACACCCGCTCGTCGATGGTGACGACGTGGACGGTGCACCCGGCCGACGCGGGGCTCAGCACCGTGCGGGTGCGCACCACCTGGAACGGAGCCGGCGGCATCGGCGGCTTCTTCGAGCGCACGTTCGCCCCGAAGGGGTTGCGCCGGGTGTACGAGGACCTGCTGGGGCGGCTGGACCGGGAGCTGTCGGCGTCCTGAGCCGGCGGCGCGAACCGGCATTCGAGGGGACGATGGCCCGGTGACCGCAGTGCCCGCCGCCGTCGAGCCGCCCGCCGTGGACCCGGCTGGCCTCGACGCGCTCGCCCGCCTCGTGGGGGACGGCGACGTCGTCGTCCTCTCCGGGGCGGGGCTGTCCACCGACTCCGGCATCCCCGACTACCGCGGCGCCTCGGGGGCGCTGCGCCGGCACACGCCGATGACCTACCAGACGTTCCTGCGCGACCCCCGCGGCCGGCACCGCTACTGGGCGCGCAGCTTCGTCGGCTGGCGGCAGATCCGGGCGGCGCGGCCCAACGCCGGGCACCGGGCGGTCGCCGACCTGCAGGACGCCGGGCTGGTCGGCGGGGTCATCACGCAGAACGTGGACGGGTTGCACCAGGCGGCCGGCGCACGGGACGTCGTCGAGCTGCACGGCGGCCTGGACCGCACGATCTGCCTGGCCTGCGGCGACGTCGCCGACCGCGCCGAGCTGGACCGGCGGCTGCGGGTGGTCAACCCGCACTTCGGTCCGCACGTGGACGAGGTCAACCCCGACGGCGACGCCGAGCTGCCCGACGAGCTCCTCGACGGCTTCGTCATGGTCGACTGCCTGGCCTGCGGCGGCGGGCCGCTCAAGCCCGACGTCGTCTTCTTCGGTGAGACCGTCCCGAGGGACCGGGTGGACGCCTGCTTCGCGATGGTCGAGGAGGCCGGCGCGCTGCTCGTGCTCGGCTCCTCGCTGACGGTCATGAGCGGCTACCGGTTCGTGCTGCGCGCCGAGAAGCTCGGCATCCCGGTCGGCCTGGTCAACCTCGGCGCCACCCGCGGGGACGCGAAGGTCGACGTCCGCGTCGACGCGCCGCTGGGGACGGTGCTGCCCGACCTGGTCCGGCGCCTGGCCGCGTGACCCACGAGACGAGGGACCTCCCTGCCCCCCAGCACTCGCCGGCCCGCGCCGTCCCCCTGCAGGGAGGCCGCCCGGCGGGTGAGGACGACGGCCGGTGGCTCGTGGTCGACGGACGGCGGTGGCGTCGCGCCGACCCCGCGCTCCCCGAGGACGTGCGGGCGCGGCTGCTGCACCACCTGGGGGTGGCGCGGGCCGCCGTCCGGACCGCCGGGTCGGCCGGGGACGACGCGGCCGTGGCCGCCGCCCGCGCCCGGGTCCGGCTGGCGAAGACCGGGCTGGGCGAGCGGGGCACCGCGTGGTGGGAGCAGGACGACGCCGAGCGCCGCGAGCGCTGGACCGCGGCGCTGACCGCGCTCGAGTCGTCGGGCGGTTGACCCCGCGCCGGCTCGGGAAGGAGGAGCCGCGATGCAGACCTTCCTGCCCGTCGCCGACTTCGAGGAGAGCGCCCGGCTCCTGGACTCCCCCCGCCTCGGCAAGCAGCGGGTCGAGACCCTGCAGGTGCTGCGGGCGCTGGAGCTGCCCGACTACGGCTGGGTCTCCCACCCCGTCGTCCGGATGTGGCGGGGGCGCACCCCGGCGCTGGTGGCCTACGGGCTGGCGATGGTCCGGGTGTGGCGCGAGCGGGGCTTCGCCGACAGCACGCACACGCTGATCGCCGAGTTCGCTCCCGACGTCGTGGGCGTGCCCCAGGAGGAGCTGGCCCGCGCCGGGCTGCTGCCCTCCTGGGTGGGCGACGAGGCGCTGCACCTGTCGCACCGGTCCAACCTGATGGCCAAGGAACCCGACTTCTACCGGGCGCGGTTCACCGAGCGCTTCGGGCCCGAACCCGACGACCTGCCCTACGTCTGGCCGGAGCCCGACGACGTCCCGCCCGCGCCGCCGCCCGAGGGCGTGACGGTGTGGGTGGTGCGACCGCGCGCGCACAACGAGCTCGGGGCGTGCCTGGCCGCCGGCGTCGTGGGGCTGGGCACGCAGTCGGGCATCGACGTCGACGCGACCGGCATGGGTCCGGCGGAACTGCGGGCCCTGTCCAAGGAGATCTCCGGCCGGCGCCCGGCCAAGGACCTCCGCCAGCTGTCGACCTTCCTCGACGAGGTGCGCCCCGGAGACCGGGTCGGCCTGCCCATCGAGCACGGCGCCGGGCTGCTGCTGGGCGAAGTGGTGGGGGAGTACCTCTTCGAGGGCCGGGAGCTCCTGCCGCACCGCCGTCCGGCCCGGTGGGACCGCGTGGTGCCGCGGTCGGCGGCGCGCCCGCCCGCGACGCTGCAGGACCCGCGCGCGCTGTTCTCCGTCGTGCTCGACCCGGCGCACGTGCCCGGCAACTGAGCGGCGCGCAGCCCGCGCGCTGTGCCAGGGTGCCGACGTGGCCAGACCCGCCGTGCTCACGAGCCAGTCCGCCGACTTCCCGCGCTGGTACCAGGACGTCGTGGCCAAGGCCGAGCTCGCCGAGAACGGCCCGGTCCGCGGGACGATGGTGATCCGGCCCCACGGGTACGCGATCTGGGAGCGGCTGCAGCGCGAGGTCGACGACCGGATCAAGGCCGCCGGCGCCCGCAACGCCTACTTCCCGCTGTTGATCCCCGAGCCGTACCTGCGCCGCGAGGCCGAGCACGTCGAGGGCTTCAGCCCCGAGCTGGCGGTGGTCACGCACGCCGGCGGCAAGGAGCTGGAGGTCCCCGCGGTCGTGCGCCCGACCAGCGAGACGGTCATCGGCGAGTACATGGGCAGGTGGGTGCAGAGCCACCGCGACCTGCCGCTGCTGCTCAACCAGTGGGCCAACGTCGTCCGGTGGGAGCTGCGGCCCCGGCTCTTCCTGCGCACGACGGAGTTCCTCTGGCAGGAGGGGCACACCGCGCACGCCACCGAGGCCGACGCCGCCGCCTACGCCCGGCGGATCCTGCGCGAGGTCTACGCCGACGTCATGACCGAGGTCCTGGCGATCCCGGTCCTGCCGGGGCGCAAGACCCGCAGGGAGCGCTTCGCCGGCGCGGTCAACACGCTGACCTGCGAGGCGATGATGCGCGACGGCAAGGCCCTGCAGATGGGCACCAGCCACGAGCTGGGGCAGAACTTCTCCCGCGCCTTCGACATCGGCTTCCTCGGTGCCGACGGCGAGCGGCGGCTGGCCTGGACGACGTCGTGGGGGTCCTCCACCCGCATGGTCGGCGGGCTGGTCATGAGCCACGGCGACGACGCGGGGCTGCGGCTGCCGCCCCGGCTGGCACCGGTGCAGGCGGTGGTGATCGTGGCCCGCGCGGGCGAGGGCGTGGAGCAGGCCGCCCGGACGGTGGCCGACGAGCTGCGGGCCCGGGGGGTGCGGGTCGAGCTGGACGACCGGGTCGACGTCCCCTTCGGCCGCCGCGCCGTCGACTGGGAGCTCAAGGGCGTCCCGCTGCGCGTCGACCTCGGGCCCCGGGACCTGGCCGACGGCCGGGTGACCGTCGTCCGCCGGGTCCCCGGCGAGACCGCGCCGCTGGAGCTGGGCGCGGTGGCCGAGCAGGCCGGGCGCGCGCTCGCCGACGACCAGGAGCGGTTGCTCGCCGAGGCCCGCACCCGGCTGGCCGAGCGCACGGCGGACGTGGACACGGCCGACCAGGCCCTGGCCGCCGCCCGCGACGGGTGGGCCCGGGTCCCCTGGGCGCGGCTGGGCACCGCGGGGGAGGCACGCCTGGCCGAGCACGGCGTCACCGTGCGCTGCCTGGTCAGGCCGGACGGCGGCCTGCCGGACAGCGACGACGAGCCGGGCGCCCTGGCCGTCGTCGGCCGCGCCTACTGAGGCCCGCCCGGCAGGGGCACGTTCTGCAGCCGCACCTGGCCGCGGGCCACCGGCTTGCCGTCGTCGCTGCGGGTCAGGGTGACCAGCCACAGCTGCAGCGTGCGGCCCTGCTGGATCGGCTCGGCCAGGACCTCGACCCGCCCGGTGGTCACCGGCCGGAGGAAGTCGGTGCTGTTGTTGACGCCGACCGCGAACTGGCCGCGGTCGACCACCGCCGCGCTCGCGCCGATGCTCGCGGCCGACTCGACGACGGTGCAGTAGACCCCGCCGTGCACCACGCCCCACGGCGTGTGCTGGTCCGGACCCAGGTCGACGTGCCCGGCCACCCGGGTGCCGCTGGCCTCGGTGACCTGGAACCCCGAGGCGGCGACGAACCGGCTGGCCGCGCTGAGGTCGACCGGTGGCAGGGCGCTCCCGGCGCTCACGCGTCCCACACCAGGCAGAAGGGGTGACCCACCGGGTCGGCGTAGACGCGGAAGTCGCCGCCACCCCCGGGCAGTCGCCGGGCACCGAGGGCCAGCACCTGCGGCTCCGCCTCGTCGACGTCGGCGACCCGGACGTCGAGGTGGAACTGCTGGGGCCGGCCGGGGTCCGGCCAGTCCGGTGGCTGCAGGTCCGGGGCCTGCTGGAAGGCCAGTCGGTGGCCCTGGCCGGTCACGACGACCCAGTCGTCGCCGGGCTCGCCCTTGCTGACCTCCATCCCGAGCAGCTCGGCGTAGAACGTGGCGAGGGCGTGCGCGTCGGGTGCGTCGATGACGACGGAGTGCAACTGGCCGATCATGGCCCCATCCTGCGGGTCCGCACCGGGCGCTGACCAGCGCGGTCCGGGCCGGATGCCGCAGCGTTCCGGCCATCGGGGCAGGATCGGGACGTGGCTGCGACTCCCTCGACCGCTCCCCAGCTCGGCTCCCTGACCTGGGTCCCCGCCGCCGACCGGCCCGAGCTGCTGGCCCCACCGGTGGCCGCGGCGCTCGGGGACCTCCCCGGGCGGGCCTGGGTGGCCGAGATCGACGACGACCTCGCCGACACCACCGAGTTCACCGAGGCCTACGGGGTGCCCCTGGCGGCGTCGGCCAACTGCGTGGTGGTGGCCGCCCGCCGGGCGGGCCAGACGACGATGGCCGCCTGCGTGGTGCCGGCGAGCACCCGCGCCGACGTCAACGGGCTGGTGCGCCGGCACCTGGGGGCTCGCAAGGCGTCGTTCGCGCCGCAGGACGTCGCCGTCGCCGAGAGCGGGATGGCCTATGGCGGGATCACCCCGATCGGGCTGCCGCCGTCCTGGCCGGTGCTGGTCGACGCCGTGGTGGCCGCCGCGGACCTCGTCGTGGTCGGGTCGGGCACCCGCGGCAGCAAGCTGGCCGTCCCCGGGGCGGCGCTGGCCGCGATGCCCGCGGTGGAGGTCCTCGAGGGGCTGGGCCGGGAGCCGGCCGAGCCCCCGCAGTCGGTGCCGGCCGCCGTCGCCGAGCGGGCACCCGACGACCGCGACGTCGGCTGGGGCGAGCGGCCCGACGACCGCACCGCCGACGACCGCCGCTACCTCGAGGACCGGCCCCCGCACTGGGGCAGCGACTGAAGACTCACAGCCGGCCGGGCAGCGACGTCGTCCCCGGGCCGGACGGGTCTCCGCCGGGACCGGCGCCCTGCTGGGCCCGCAGCAGGTCGCGGATCTCGATGAGGAGTTCGACCTGCGTCGGCTCGGCCGGGCCGGGCTCCTCGCCGCGCTTGCGCCGCTCGATGAGCGTCTTCATCGGCAGCACGACGAGGAAGTAGACGACCGCGGCGGTGATCGCGAAGGTGATGACCGCGTTGACGAACGCGGCCCAGTCGAAGACCTGGCCGTCGACGGTGAACGTCCCGCCCTCGATGCCCCCGCCGCCGAACAGTGCGATGAGCGGCTCCAGGAACGACGCGGTGAACTGGCTGACGACCGCGGTGAACGCCGCCCCGATGACGACCGCGACCGCGAGGTCGACGACGTTGCCGCGGAGCAGGAAGTCCTTGAAGCCCTTGATCATGGCGGTATCCACCCACACCGGGGCGCGCCCGTCCACGCGCCACTCAGGGCGGCGGCGGGAGGCTCAGGGTGAGTGTCGCGGTGGTGGCCGCGGCGGCCAGGTGCGCGGCGGTGGTGTCGTCCACGGCGAGCAGGAGCAGGCCGTCGTCCGCGTCGTCCGGCCCCGGCGCGGCCAGCACGAGCGCGCCGGCGGCGACCACCTCGGCCCGCTCGGCGCCGGCCGGGGTCGCCAGGACGTCGACCCGGTCGCCGGCCCGGACCAGCCCGCTGACCGCCAGGTCGGCCGGCCGTACCGGCGCGGCCACCTGTCCCTCGGCCAGTTGCGCGGTCAGGCCGGCACCGACCAGGGCGGCGTCGGTGAGCGGCTCCCCGGCGCGCGTGCTCCCGGCGAGCGTGCCGCCGACCAGCGCTCCGGGGTCAGCGCTCGCCCCGGTGGGGCGCAGGGCGTCCGGATAGCGGGCCACGGCCAGGTCGTCGGCGGTCAGCACCGACCCCGGGGGCAGGTCGGTCGCGGCCACGACCACCGGCACGGTGGTCGGGGCGCGCGCGGCCGCCGGGGCGGGGGCCGGCCGCAGGGCCAGCACGAGGGCCGCGGCGGCGAGCAGCCCGGCGAGAGCTCGCCGGGCCGAGTGCACCGGCGAGCGGGGACGACGGAGTCGGACCATGGGCCCACGCTCGCCGGTCGGTCACGACCGCGGGGCGGCTACCGCCGGGTTGTGGAGGGAGCGGGGTCCTGTGGACCCGCTCGGCTCAGCCGGCGGCGGCCTTGCTCGACGAGGAGCTCGACGTCGAGGAGCTGCCGCTCGACGACGACGAGGAGGACGACGAGGAGGACGAGGAGGACGAGCTGCCGCTCGCGGCCGGGGCCGTCTCCTTCTTGTCGGCGCTCGTCGACTCGCCCGAGGTGGAGCTCGACCGGCTGTCGGTCCGGTAGAAGCCCGAGCCCTTGAAGACCACGCCCACCGAGCCGTAGACCTTGCGCACGGTGGTGCCGCACGTCGGGCACTCGCTCACCGGCGCGTCGGTGAAGGACTGCACGACCTCGAACTCGTGCTTGCCCTGGGGGTTGGTGCAGGCGTACTGGTACGTGGGCACGGCGGGAGCTCTCCTCGTCGGACGGGCCGGGCTGGCACTCTCACCCGGCGACTGCCAATGATGCGCGCTGTCGCGCCCGGCGTCCACGTGCCGCCGGTGAGTGTCCCCCCGGTGCGCGCGGAGAGGTCGACGCGGACTGCCGCGGGCAGCTCACCGCGGTGCTGCCCGACCCCTCGGACACCGCCGTCCAGCCGCGGGGCTCAGGCCTGCCAGCCGAGCACCTCGTCGCCCACCACCAGCACCAGCACGAGCACTCCCGCGGCCAGGACCGGCACGCCCGGGGTCCACCACGACCGGCGCAGTGCCAGCCGGACCAGCCACACCGCCAGGAGCCCCCAGAGGAGCCACAGCGGCAGCAGGGCGGGGACCGGGACCACCAGTCCGCTGACCAGGTAGAAGTACCCGACCCCCAGGTGCCCGGCCCCCGCGAGCACCGCGAGGAGCAGGGCCGCGGTCCCGGCCGCGGAACGCGTCGGCATGGGCGGGTCGAGACGGTCAGCGACCGACGTAGGCCGCGAGGTGCTCGCCGGTGAGGGTCGAGCGGGCGGCGACGAGGTCGGCCGGGGTGCCCTCGAAGACGACCCGTCCGCCGTCGTGGCCGGCGCCCGGGCCGAGGTCGATGACCCAGTCGGCGTGCGCCATCACCGCCTGGTGGTGCTCGATGACGATGACCGACTTGCCGGAGTCGACCAGCCGGTCGAGCAGGCCGAGCAGGTTGTCGACGTCGGCCAGGTGCAGCCCGGTGGTCGGCTCGTCGAGGACGTAGACGCCGCCCTTCTCGGCCATGCGGGTGGCCAGCTTGAGCCGCTGCCGCTCGCCCCCGGACAGCGTGGTGAGCGGTTGGCCGATGGCCAGGTAGCCGAGCCCGACGTCGGCGAGCCGGTCGAGGATGGCGTGCGCGGCCGGGGTGCGTGCCTCGCCGGCGCCGAAGAACTCCTCGGCCTCGGTCACCGACATGCCGAGCACCTCGGCGATGTCGCGGCCGCCCAGCGTGTACTCCAGCACCGACGCCTGGAACCGCCTGCCCTCGCACTCCTCGCAGGTCGACTCGACGGTGGCCATGACGCCCAGCTCGGTGTAGATGACGCCGGCGCCGTTGCAGGTCGGGCAGGCGCCCTCGGAGTTGGAGCTGAACAGCGCCGGCTTCACGCCGTTGGCCTTGGCGAACGCCTTGCGGATCGGGTCGAGCAGCCCGGTGTAGGTCGCCGGGTTGCTCCGTCGCGACCCGCGGATCGCCCCCTGGTCGACGACCACCACGCCGTCCCGGTCGGCGACCGAGCCGTGGATGAGCGAGCTCTTCCCGGAGCCGGCCACGCCGGTGACCACGCAGAGGACACCGAGCGGGATGTCCACGTCGACGCCGCGGAGGTTGTGGGTGTCGGCGCCGCGCACCTCGAGCGCCCCCGACGGCGTCCGGACCGAGGACTTCAGGGCCGCCCGGTCGTCCAGGTGCCGCCCGGTGAGCGTGCCGCTGGCGCGCAGCCCCTCGACGGTGCCCTGGAAGACCACCTCGCCGCCGGCGGTGCCGGCGCCCGGGCCGAGGTCGACGACGTGGTCGGCGATCGCGATCGTCTCCGGCTTGTGCTCGACGACCAGCACGGTGTTGCCCTTGTCCCGCAGCTGCAGCAGCAGGTCGTTCATCCGCTGGATGTCGTGGGGGTGCAGCCCGATCGTCGGCTCGTCGAACACGTAGGTGACGTCGGTGAGCGACGAGCCCAGGTGGCGGATCATCTTGGTCCGCTGCGCCTCTCCTCCGGAGAGGGTGCCGGCGGGCCGGTCGAGCGAGAGGTAGCCCAGACCGATCCGCGCGAACGAGTCGAGGAGGTGCTGCAGCCCGGTGAGCAGCGGGGCCACCGACGGCTCGTCGAGGTCCCGGATCCAGTCGGCCAGGTCGCTGATCTGCATGGCGCAGACGTCGGCGATGCTCCTGCCCCGGATCTTCGACGACCGGGCCTCCGGGGCCAGCCGGGTGCCGTCGCACTCGGGGCAGGTGGTGAAGGTGATCGCCCGCTCGACGAAGGCCCGGACGTGCGGCTGCATCCCGTCGACGTCCTTGGACAGCATCGACTTCTGGATCTTGGGGATCACGCCCTCGTAGGTGAGGTTGACCCCCTCCACCTTGATCTTCGTCGGCTCCCCGTAGAGGAGCGTGTGCAGCTCCTTCTTGCTGAAGTTCGCGATCGGCTTGTCCATGGGCAGCCCGGCGCCGCTGAAGATGCGGCCGTACCACCCGTCCATGCTGTAGCCGGGGACCGTCAGCGCGCCCTCGCTCAGCGACTTGCTGTCGTCGTACAGCGCGGTCAGGTCGAAGTCGGTGACCGCGCCCATGCCCTCGCAGCGCGGGCACATGCCGCCGAGCCGGGTGAAGGTCGCCTTCTCGGCCTTGGTCTTGGCCCCGCGCTCGACGGTGATCGCACCGCTGGCCCGCACCGTGGGGATGTTGAACGAGAACGCGTTCGGCGGGCCGATGTGCGGCTGCCCGAGCCGGCTGAAGAGGATGCGCAGCATCGCGTTGGCGTCGGTGGCGGTGCCGACGGTGGAGCGCGGGTTGGCGCCCATCCGCTCCTGGTCGACGATGATCGCCGTCGTCAGGCCCTCGAGCAGGTCGACCTCCGGCCGGGACAGCGACGGCATGAAGCCCTGCACGAAGGCGCTGTAGGTCTCGTTGATCATCCGCTGGGACTCCGCGGCGATCGTGTCGAAGACCAGCGAGCTCTTGCCCGACCCGGAGACGCCGGTGAACACCGTCAGCCGGCGCTTCGGGAGCTCGACGTCGACGTCCTTGAGGTTGTTCTCCCGCGCGCCGTGCACGCGGATCAGGTCGTGACTGTCGGCGACGTGCCGCGCGGGCGACTGCGTGTCCGTGCTCATGGGGTCTCCATCCGTCGGGCAGGGCCTGCGGGGTCCGTCGTCGGCGACGCCGGGCCCGGTCGGAGCAGCGTCGGGTGGTGCGTCCGGTCCCGGGTCGCCGGCGCGGTCGGGGACCGGAGCGTTGTCTACCGGATCAGGGGGACGGCCGGGAGGCGCGCCGCCCGTCCGGATGACGCCGGGCGGGCGTCGCACCCGGCGGGGGAGTCCGGCCGGATCCGGAGTCGGCCGACGGGTCAGGGCCGCTCCTGGATGCGGACGGTGTTGCCCGCGGGGTCGCGGAAGGCGCAGTCGCGGATCCCGTACGGCTGGTCGGCCGGTTCCTGCAGGACCTCGGCGCCGCTGGCCCGCACCCGGCCGAACGTGCCGTCGAGGTCCTCGGTGGCCAGGACGACGGAGGCGTAGGTGCCCTTGGCCATCATCCCGGCGACCACCCGCCGCTCGTCCTCGGTGATGCCGGGGTCGGCGGTCGGCGGGTGCAGGACGACCGACGTGTCCGGCTGGTCGGCCGGACCGATGGTGAACAGCGCATCCCGCCGTGGCCGACGTCGTTGCGGACCTCGAACCCCAGGGTGTCGCGGTAGGAGGCCAGCGAGGCGTCGGGGTCGGCGTGCGGGAGGACGGTGTGGTGGATGGTGACGTCCATGGCGGTCACGCTAGGGACGACGCGCTGACCGGGGCTTCTCGATTCGTGACCGGTCCGGGGCCCGCCTCGACGCCGCCGGCCCGGGAGGCGTCCCCGACGACCCGGCCCGCGGGCCCAACGTCCCCGCGCCGCCGCGCGTCCGGCCCGCTGGCCTGCTGCGGCGCGCCAGTACGGTTCCGTCCGTGGTCCAGCGGTGGCTCGACGAGCAGCAGCAGCAGACGTGGCGTGCCTGGCTGACCGTGGCCGAGCTGCTCCCGCGGGTGCTCGACGCCCAGCTGCAGCGCGACGCCGGCCTCACCCACGCCGCCTACGTCGTCCTCGCGATGCTGTCCGAGGCGCCCGGGCGCAGCCGCCGCATGAGCGACCTGGCCCGGCGGGCCAACCAGTCGCAGAGCCGGCTGTCGCACACCGTGGCCCGGCTGGAGGAGCGCGGCTGGGTGCGCCGGGAGCGCTCGCCCGAGGACGGCCGCGGCAACGTCGCCGTCCTCACCGACGAGGGGTGGGACGTCGTCCGCGCGGTCGCGCCGGGCCACGTGAACGCCGTCCGGGCCGCGCTGTTCGACCCGCTCACCGACGAGCAGGTCGCGGCGCTGGGCGAGGCGCTGCAGGCCGTCGTCGACCGGCTCGACCCCGACCACAGCATGCGTGTCGAGCACGGCGCGGACGTCTAGCGGGGAAGCGACCGACGGCATCCGGCGTTGGCGCCGGTGATGACCGAGCCGCTGCCGCTGTCCGTCCTCGAGCTGGCCACCGTCGGGTCGGGGCAGTCCACCGCCGACGCGCTGGCCGCCACCACCCGCGTGGCGCGGGCCGCCGACCGGCTGGGGTACGTCCGGCTGTGGGTCGCCGAGCACCACAACATGCCGGCGGTGGCGAGCACCAGCCCGCCGGTGCTCATGGCCCACCTGGCTGCGGTGACGGAACGGATCCGGGTCGGCTCCGGCGGCGTGATGCTGCCCAACCACGCGCCGCTGGTCGTCGCCGAGCAGTTCGCGCTGCTGGAGGCGCTGCACCCCGGCCGGATCGACCTCGGCATCGGCCGGGCACCGGGCACCGACCAGCAGACGGCGATCGCCCTGCGCCGTGACCCCGCCGCGCTCTCGGCCGACGACTTCCCGCAGCACCTGGTCGACCTGCTGGGCCTGTTCGGCGACCCGCGCGTGGAGGGCGGCCTCGCCGAGCGGTTCCGGGCCACCCCGGCGGCGTCGTCCGTGCCGCAGGTCGTGCTGCTGGGCTCCAGCGGGTTCTCCGCGCAGCTGGCCGGCCAGCTCGGGCTGCCCTTCGCCTTCGCCCACCACTTCGGCAGCCCGCACACGCTGACCGCCGTCGGCCTCTACCGGGACACCTTCCGCCCCTCGCCGGCCCTCCAGCAGCCGTACACGATCGTGACGGCGAACGTGCTCGCCGCCGACACCGAGCGGGAGGCCCGCCGGCTGGCCCTGCCCGGGCAGCTGATGCGGCTGTCGATCCGCCTGGGCCGACTGCGCCCGGTGCCCACCATCGAGGAGGCCGAGGTCGACCCGGAGCGGGCCGCGGCCGAGGCCATGCCGAGCAACGCGATCGTCGGGGACGTCGACTCGGCGGTGCGGCAGCTGCGGCAGCTGGCCGCCGACACCGGAGCCGACGAGCTCATGCTCTCGGCGTCCACCCACGGCATCGAGGAGCGGGTGCGCAGCCTCGAGCTGGTGGCGCGGGCGTGGGGGCTGACCGCGCGGGAGTCCGCCGCCTGAACGGGCGGGAGCGCGCCGCCTGACGGCACTCCGGCGACCACCCGGCGGCTCAGGAGCCCGCTCGGATCGTGGCCGGGGCCTCAGCGGCCGAGGTGCCGGTAGCGGTGCAGCCGGCTGCGGAACCGCTCGCCGTCGTCGCGTCCGAGCAGGTCGGCCAGCTCCTCGCCGAGCACCCGGCCCAGCCGCTGGCAGAACTCCACCGGCTCGTCGGCGGCGTCGGGCCGCTCGGGCACCACCCGGTCGACGATCCCGGCCCGCCACAGGTCGGTGGCGCGCACGCCCTGCGAGGCGGCCATCTCGCCGGCGCGGTCGACCGTGCGGTGCACGATCGCCGAGGCGCCCTCGGGCGGCAGCGGACCCAGCCAGCCGTTGGCGGCGGCCAGCACCCGGTCGGCCGGCACCAGCGCCAGCGCCCCGCCGCCGGTGCCCTGGCCGAGCAGCACGGCCAGCGTCGGGGCCTTGAGCATGACCAGGTCCTGCAGGCAGCGGGCGATCTCGGCGGCCAGCCCGCCCTCCTCGGCGTCCTTCGACAGCGCGGCGCCGGGGGTGTCGATCAGCGTGAGCAGCGGCAGCCGCAGCTCGGCGGCCAGCCGCATGCCGCGGCGGGCCTCCCGCAGCGCGGCCGGCCCGAGCGGCGCCGAGAGCGACTGGCCGCGCCGGTCCTGGCCGAGGACGACGCACGGCGCGCCGCCGAAGCGGGCCAGGGCCAGCAGCAGGCCGGGGTCCTTCTCCCCGGCGCCGGTGCCCGAGAGGCCGACGATGTCGGTGGCCGCCGTCCGCAGCAGCCGGCGCACGCCGGGCCGGTCCGGCCGCCGGGACGCGGTGACGACCTCCCACGCGCTGCGGTGGTCTGCACCGTCCACCCCGCCCAGCCCGGCATCCGTGCCGTCCTCGGGCCGCGGCCGCTCGGCGTCACGGACGTCGTGGTGCCAGGTCTGCCGCGCGGCCAGCACCCGCAGCGCCCGGTCGGCGAGGTCGGCGATCTCCTCGTGCGGGACGACGGCGTCGATCAGCCCGTGCGCGGCCAGGTTCTCGGCGGTCTGCACGCCCTCGGGGAAGGGCTCGCCGTAGAGGGCCTGGTAGACCCGGGCGCCGAGGAACCCGATCGAGGCGCCGGGCTCGGCGATGGTCACGTGGCCCAGCGACCCCCATGAGGCCAGGACGCCGCCGAAGGTGGGGTGCCGCAGGTAGACCAGGTACGGCAGCCCGGCCTCCTTGTGCCGGGCGATCGCCGCGGTGATCCCGATCATCTGCAGGAAGGCGACGGTGCCCTCCTGCATGCGGGTGCCCCCGGAGACGGGGGCGGCAAGCAGCGGCAGCCCCTCCTCGGTCGCCCGCTCCACGGCGGCGATCAGCCGTTCGGCGGCGGCGACGCCGATGGAGCCGGCCAGGAAGCCGAACTCACCGGCGAGCACGGCGACCCGCCGGCCACGCAGCCGTCCCTCCCCGGTGATGACCGCCTCGTCCTGGCGGGACTCCTCCGCCGCCCGCGCCAGCTCGTCGGCGTAGGACTCGGGGACCTCGCCGATCTCGATCGGGGCGTCCCAGCTCTTCCACGAGCCGGGGTCGAGGACGAGGTCCCGCAGTGCCCGCGCGTCCGGCGGGCGGGTCATGCCGCCTCCTCGCCGGCGCTCGTCGGGGACGTGCCCCAGCGAGCTGTGCCCATGGGTGGGCTCGCGAGCTCGCTCACGTCTGGAGCCAGGCGCGGATCGCCTCGTTGGACGAGCCCAGCACCGGAGGCGCGGCGTGGTGCCGGCGGGTGGTCTCGGTCTCGCCGTCCGGGCCCGCGGTGAAGAACCGCAGGGGCGGGCCGGGCAGCTGCAACGGGCCGAGGGTGGCGTGCTCCACGTCGACCAGCAGGCCCTGGGAGAGGGTCTGCTCCCAGGTGTAGACCTCGTCGAGGGTGCGGACCTTGCCCGCCGGGATGCCCGCGGCGGCCAGCCGGGCCAGCAGCTCCTCGGGGGCGATGTCGGCGAAGGTCCGCTCCAGCAGCTCGATCACCTGCTGGCGGTTGCCGACCCGCTCGCCGTTGGTGGCCAGGCCGGGGGCGTCGGGGTCCAGGCCGAACTCGGCGCACAGCTTGCGCCACAGCCCCTCCGAGCCGCAGGAGAGCTGGACGCTGCCGCCCTTGCAGTGGAACAGCCCGTACGGCGCGATCGAGGGGTGGTGGTTGCCCTGGGCGCGGCCGACCTTGCCCGCGACCGTCCACGCCGTCCCCTGGAAGGCGTGCACCCCGACGATCGCCGCGAGCAGCGAGGTCCGCACCACCTGGCCGCGGCCGGTCCGCTCCCGCTCCATGAGCGCGGCGAGCACCCCGTAGGCGCCGTACATGCCGGCCAGCAGGTCGCCGATCGGGACACCGACGCGCTGGGGGTCGTCGGGGCCGGACCCGGTCAGCGACATCAGCCCGCCCTCGCCCTGGGCGATCTGGTCGTAGCCGGCCCGCCCACCCTCGGGGCCGTCGTGGCCGAAGCCGCTGATCGACAGGGTCACCAGCCGCGGGTTGAGCGACTCCAGCACGTCGGTGCCGAAGCCCAGGCGGGCCAGGGTGCCGGGGCGGAAGTTCTCCAGCAGCACGTCGGCCCGCCGGATCAGCTCGGTGAGCAGCGCCTTGTCACCGTCGTCCTTGAGGTCGAGGGTCACCGACTCCTTGTTGCGGTTGGTGCACAGGAAGTAGGTCGACTCCCGGTCACCCTCGTCCGGCTGCACGAACGGCGGGCCCCAGCCGCGGGTGTCGTCACCCGACCCGGGGTTCTCCACCTTGACCACCCGGGCGCCGAGGTCGCCGAGCATCATCCCGGCGTGCGGCCCGGCGAGGGCGCGGGTCAGGTCGACGACGAGGATGCCGTCCAGCGGTCCAGGCACGTTCGGGTCTCCGTTCCGGTCAGAACCACGACGGGATGACGACGAACACCAGCCAGGCCAGCAGCGGCCCCACGGCGACGACGATCCCGGCGTAGGCGAGGATCTGCTTGTAGAAGCGGTCCTTGTCGACGTCCTGCGCGTTGGCGAGCACCAGCGCACCGTTGGTCGAGAACGGACTCACGTCGACGATGGTGGAGGAGACCGACAAGGCGACCACGACCCCCACGGCCCCGATGGTCCCGGCCTGCAGGAACGGCACGGCCAGCGCGATGGCGACCCCGATGATCGCGACTGACGACGCGAACGCCGACACCACTGCGCCGATGTAGCAGAGCAGCAGGGCCACCAGCAGCGGGGCGCCCAGACCGGTGACCGCCTCGCCGACGTAGTCGATCGCGCCGGCCTCCTGCAGGACGAACACGTAGCTCAGCACGCCGGCGATGAGCAGCACGGTCGACCAGCTGATCTGGCTGACCGCGTTCTTGTGCCGGGCGGCGGCGAACAGGGCGAGCACCGTCGCGACGGTGATGGCGACGAACCCGATGTCGAGGTCGAACACCAGGGCCAGGACGGCGACGACGGCCAGCCCGAGGAGGGTCAGGACCTGGTCGATCGTGACCTTCGGGCTCTCCGGCTCCGCGGTGCCGTCGCCGCCGGTCCCGCCCGTCACGCGGTCGCCGCCGGTCGCCGTGCCGTCGCCTCCGCCGACCGCCGGACCGGGCGCGGCGCCGTGCCCGCGGACGACGGTGGCCTCCGCGTGCTCGGTCTCCGCCGGCGCCGTGACGGCGACCTTCCGGCCGATCAGCTGGCGGCCGCCGAGCACGAGGAAGAGCACGACCGCGATGGCGATGTTGAAGACGAGGCTGCCCAGGAAGACCGCGACCGGGCTGCCCGGCAGACCCTCGTCGTCGACGATCGTGTTGACCGTGACGCCGTAGACGCTGATCGGCGAGAACCCGCCGCCCTGGGCACCGTGGATGACCATCATGCCCATGAGCAGCGGGTTGATCCCGTGTCGGACGGCGAAGGTGAGCGCGATCGGGGCGATGATCGCGACCGCGGCGGGGGAGAGCGCGCCGATCGCGGTGAGCAGCGCGGTGACGAAGAACATGATCCACGGGATGGCCGCGACGTGGCCGCCGACCAGCCGCACCGCGCCGCGCACCAGCAGGTCGACGGTGCCGTTGTTCTGGGCGATGGCGAACAGGTACGTGACGCCGATCAGCGTCACGACGAGCTCGGCGGGGAAGCCGCCCAGGATGTCGTCGGTGGTCAGCCCGACCGACAGCGTGCCGACGATGAACGCGGCCGTGAACGCCAGCGCGCCCATGTTGATCGGCAGGAAAGTCGCGATCGCGAAGATCACGACGAGCGCGATGATGGTGACTATCTCGGGGGACACGGCGCGCTCCCACGGCGTCGGGGGGACGAAGGCGTGATCACTGTGTCAGTGACCGGTCGGTAGCGCCTCCCAGCCACCGGAGGGCGTGACCACCGCGGTGACCCGTCGGTCGTGCGGCTCCGATGGCAGGTCGTCCACCAGTTCGTCGTCGAACACCACGGCCACCAGCTGGGCGTCGGCACGGGCGTGCCGCAGCGCCCGGTCGTAGTAGCCGCCGCCGCGGCCCAGCCGGACGCCGGACCGGGACGCCGCCACCGCGGGGACGACGACGACCTCCGCGGCGCCGATCGCGGTCGGCCCCAGCCGCGGGCCCACCGGCTCCATCAGGCCGAAACGGCCCGGGGCCAGCCGGCCGGTGTCGACTGCCCAACCGAGCTCCCGCCCGTCGGCCGGCACCACCGGCAGCAGCACCCGCGCGCGGAGCTGGGTGTAGGCCGCCGGGAGGCGCCCCGCCCCCGGTTCGGTGGGGTCGGGGACGAAGGCGGCCAGCGTGCGGACCCCGGCCAGCCCGCGCAGCAGGGTGGCGGCGACCGCCGCCGCGGCGGCGGCCCGCGCCTCGCTCGTGCGGCTCGCACGCAGGGCCTGGAACCGGGTCCGGAGCATCGCCTTGGCCGCGGCGACGTCGTCCGGAGAAGGCACCGTCGAAGGCTAGCCAGGGCCGGGGACCGTCCTCCGGCCGGGCCGGGGGGCGGTCGTGCCGCCTCCACTACGCTCCGCCCATGCCGACTTCGAGCTCCCGCCCCGCGCGGAAGGCCGTTCTCCCGGTCGCGGGCCTGGGGACCCGTTTCCTGCCGGCGACCAAGGCCGTGCCCAAGGAGCTGCTGCCGGTGGTCGACCGGCCGGCGCTGCAGTACATCGTCGAGGAGGCCGCGCGCGCCGGGCTGGGCGAGGTCCTCATGGTCACCGGTCGCAACAAGGGCGCGATCGAGGACTTCTTCGACCGCTCTCCCGAGGTCGAGGCCGCGCTGGAGAAGAAGGGCGACGCCGACCGGCTGGCCGCCGTCCAGGCCTCGACCGACGTGGCCCAGGTGCACTTCGTGCGGCAGGGCGAGGCGCGGGGGCTGGGCCACGCGGTGCTGCAGGCGGCGGCCTTCGTCGGCGACGAGCCGTTCGCCGTGCTGCTCGGTGACGACCTCATCGACGCCCGTGACCACCTGCTCGAGCAGATGCTGGACGTCCAGGCCGAGCACGGCGGCTCGGTGGTCGCCCTGCTCGACGTGGGCCGGGAGAACATCGACAAGTACGGCGCGGTGGCGGTCGAGGACACCGACGGCGACGTCGTGGCGATCACCGGCCTGGTCGAGAAGCCGCCCGTGGAGGAGGCGCCGAGCAGCCTGGCCATCATCGGCCGCTACGTGCTCGCGCCGGAGGTCTTCGACGTGCTGCGCGAGACCGCGCCCGGCCGCGGCGGGGAGATCCAGCTGACCGACGCCCTCGCCACCCTCGTCCAGCGGGGACAGCCGGTGCACGGCGTGGTGTTCCGCGGCCGGCGCTACGACACCGGGGACCGGCTGGACTACCTCAAGGCGGTCATCCGCCTGGCCGCCGAGCGCGACGACCTCGGCCCGCCGCTGCGGGCCTGGTTGACCGAGTTCGTGGCCGACCTGTCCCCGAAGGGCGCGTCGCAGGCCTGAGGGCGGCCCCTCAGGGGGGAGCATCGACCTCCGTGGTGGGTATGACCGAGGACGGCACAGGACAGCGGGACACCACGGCGATGGACCTGCGCCGCGGCACGGTGGTGTCCCCGGCGCCGGCGGGGACCCACGAGACGACCGCGATCGAGCCCGGGCAGGTCCCGCCGCCGCCACCGGGCGCGGCCGAGCCGCCCGCGCCCCGGCCGGTCGAGCAGCACCTCGACGAGATCCTCTCCGCGGTGCCGCAGCCGGACCCGATCGAGCTGGCCGTCCTCGACGCGCAGGGGCTGCTCTGCGCGGAGGAGGTCGTCAGCCAGCGGGCGTTGCCGGCGTTCGACCAGGCCGCCCTGGACGGC
This sequence comes from Geodermatophilus sp. SYSU D00697, assembly GCF_054050175.1. Lineage (NCBI taxonomy): Bacteria > Bacillati > Actinomycetota > Actinomycetes > Geodermatophilales > Geodermatophilaceae > Geodermatophilus > Geodermatophilus sp. SYSU D00697. Next base: position 37,607 of record NZ_JBJGYV010000013.1, on the reverse strand, counting down.
TACGCCGCGCGGGCCATGGACATCGAGGGCGCCACCCCCGGTGAGCCGGCCTCGTTGGCGGTGGTGGGGGAGAGCGTCCCCGGGCCCAGCGGCCCGTCGTCCATCGGGCCCGGGCTGGCGTTGAAGGTCGCCGCAGGCTCGATGCTGCCCACCGGCGCCGATGTCGTCGTCCCGGCGGTCTGGACCGACCGCGGCGTGGCCAAGGTGACGGTGCACGCGGCCGTGGCGCCGGGCGGCTACGTCCGCCGCACCGGGGACGACGTCACGCCGGGGACGACGGCGGTGCAGGTCGGCACCCCGATCGGCCCGGCGCAGATCAGCCTGCTCGCGGCGGTCGGCCGCGACCGCGTCCTGGTGCGGCCCCGGCCGCGGATCGCCGTCCTCTCCGCCGGTGCCGAGCTGGTCGACATCAGCAGCGCGGCGGCCCCCGGCCAGGTCGTCGACGTGAACAGCTACGCGCTGGCGGCCGCCGCGCGTGACGCCGGCGCGGAGGCCTACCGGTCGGGGATCGTCCCCTCCGACCGGCGCCGCCTCTCGGAGGTGCTGGAGAGCCAGCTGCTGCGCAGCGACCTGGTGCTCATCGCCGGCACCCTCGCCGACGAGGGGGACATGGTGCGCGAGGCCCTCGCCGAGCTCGGCGACATGCGCTTCTCGCAGGTCCTCATGCACCCCGGCCCGGTCCAGGGGTTCGGCCGGCTGGGCCGCGACTCCGTCCCGGTCATCTGCGTACCCGGGGAGCCGGTGGCCGCGCTGGTCGCCTTCGAGGTGTTCGTACGGCCGGCGATCCGGCTCATGCTGGGCAAGCGGCAGCTGTTCCGCCGCACCGTGCAGGCGATCGCCGCCGAGCAGCTGACCTCCCCGCTGGGGTACCGGCAGTACCTGCACGGCCAGGTGATGCGCCACCCCGACGGCGGCTACGTCGTCGAGCCGCTGGGCGACGGTGACGAGGCGATGCTGGCGCGGATGGCGCGGGCCAACTGCCTGATCGTGATCGACGAGGACGTCACCGAGGTCGCCGCCGGCGGGCTGGTCACCGTCATGCCCCTGCTGCTGGGCGGCTGAGCCGACCCGTGCCCGACCCCGCGCAGCACCCCGGCTGGCCCGCCCGCCTCTCCCACGGGCCGGTGGAGCTGCACCCGCCGCGCCGGCGGGACGCCGAGGAGTGGAGCCGGGTCCGGCTCGCGAACGAGGCGTGGCTGTCCCCGTGGGAGCCGACGGCGCCCTCGTCGTGGGCGGCCCGGCACACCCCGCAGGCGTACCGGGCGATGCGCCGCGCGGTGCTGCGCCGGGCCCTCATGGGCACGACGCTGCCGTTCGTCGTCCGCGTGGAGGGGCGGCTGGCCGGCCAGGTCACCATCGACAACGTCGTCCGTGGCGCGCTGCGCTCGGGCAACCTCGGCTACTGGATCGACCGCTCGGTCGCCGGCCGGGGCATGGCCTCGCTCGCGGTGGCGCTGGTGTGCGACCACGCGTTCGGCGCGGCGCGGCTGCACCGGTTGCAGGCCGACATCCGGCCGGAGAACGGCCCGAGCCAGCGGCTCGTGGAGCGGCTCGGGTTCCACCACGAGGGGTTGCTGCGCCGATACCTCGACATCGACGGGGACTGGCGCGACCACCGCTGCTACGCGCTGCTGGCCGAGGACGCGCCCGAGGGGGTCCTCGCCCGCTGGCACGCCGCCGCCTCCGGCTGAGCCGCGCCCGCATACCACGCGCACGGGCGTCCGCCCCGGGGCTCTTTGTCGACACGCCGCGCCGACGACACTCCAGTCACACGACACTTCAGTGACACGCCCGCGCGCCTCCCTCGAACGGGGGAGTGCAGGCCGTAACTTCGCCCGTCAAGTGACTCGTGTGACGGGTGGTGTTCTGGATGGGTTCGGGCGTGCTGCTGGCCGCTCTGGTCGTGCTGTGGTTCGTCGTGCTGGTCCCGATGGTGGTGACCCGCGGTGACTCCCAGGCGGGTCGAGCCGGGCTGACCGACTCCGGCCGGACGCTGCAGCGGCGACGGGCGGTGGACCCGGCGGTCTACGCCGAGACCGAGAAGGTGTCCATCGACCGCGGGGCGCTGCTGACCTCCGGCGAGCTGCGGGTCGACGTGCACGCCGTGCGCCGTCGCACGCTGGCCGGCCTGGTGGGGCTCACGCTGGTGGCCCTGGCCGGCGCGTTGCTCTACAGCCCCTGGCTGTGGATCGCGCAGGGCGTGCTCGACCTCGCCGTCGTGGCCTACCTCATGGTGCTGCGCGCCGCGGCCCGCCGGGAGCGGCTGGCCGCCCGCCGGGCCGCCCGGGCCGCTGCTCGCGAGTCGCGTCGGCCGGTCGCCCGGCCCGTGCCGGCGCCGCGCCGCGCGGAGGAGGTGCCGGTCGCCGAGGAGGTGCACCACCACACCGTCGACCTGCCGCACCCCAGCCTGCCGCTGGCGCCGGTCCACCCGCTGCGCCCCGGCCGCGTCGTCGCCGCCCGCACCGCGGCGCCGGCCGGCTGGCAGAACAGCGCCGTCGTGGGGCTGGACGACGACGACATCGGCTTCGCCGACATCGACGTCTACCAGCCGCGCCGGGTCGTCAACGGCTGAAGGACCACCCTCCCCCACGCCTCGCAGGCTCCGCGTGGGCCCTGGAGGGTGGCCACCCGGTGGCGGTGCCGGAACCGGTGGACGGTAGACTCGTCCACCGTCAGGGGCTGTAGCGCAGTCCGGTAGCGCACCTCGTTCGCATCGAGGGGGTCAGGGGTTCAAATCCCCTCAGCTCCACCCCGACACAGGAGGCCCCGCCCGGCACACCGGGCGGGGCCTCCTGCTGTCCCGGGCCGGGTGGCTCCCCGCGCACGGCCGGGCACCCGCCGTGCGTCCCGCCCCGGCGGGTCGCACGGACCCGCGTGTTGCGTTGGTCGGACGGCCCGAGGACGGGGAGCGTCGCCCGGCGTGACCCGAGAGCCAGGCGGTTCCCTCCGGGCGGCGCGCGCCGCCGTGCGGATCGGCGTCCTCGTGACCCTGGTCGCCGGGACGGTGGCCGTCACCCCCGGCCGGGCCGCGGCGGCCCCGGCGCTGACGGCCGGCTTCGTCGTCGTCGACCTGCCCAGCGGCCAGGACGAGCTGCTCACCGACTTCGCCCACCTGCCCGACGGCGGCTGGCTGACCACGGGCAAGAACGGGCGGGTGGCCCGGGTGGCGCCGTCCGGGGAGGCCCGCACGGTCGCCGAGCTGCCCGTGGTGACCACCGGCGACCTCGGGCTCGTCGCGGTCGAGGTCGCGCCCGACGGGACGGTCTACACCGGTCGCACCCTCGACGTCGACGGTCAGTGGACGATGCGGCTGTCCGCCTGGGCCCTCACCGACGAGGGCCTGGCCGACGAGCGCGTCGTCCTGGAGCTGCCCGCCGGGTCCGACACCCACGGGCTGACCGGCGTCGTCGCCGACCCCGACGGTTCCCTGTGGGTGACCATCGGTGACTCCGCCGACTTCCGGGACGTGGACCCGCTGGCCCTGCGCGCGCTGGACCCCGCCACCGGGTACGGCAAGCTGCTGCACCTGCTGCCCGACGGGCGCGGTGTCGCGGACAACCCCTTCTACGACGAGGCCGACCCGGCGTCGTGGCGCAGCCGCGTGTACGCCCTGGGCTTCCGCAGCCCGTTCCGGTTCAGCCTGGACCCGGTGACCGGCGGCCCGATCGTGGGCGACGTCGGCTGGGCGACCTGGGAGGAGGTCGACGTCGTCCGCCCCGGGGCGAGCTACGGCTGGCCGTGCTGGGAGGGCGACGCGCGCAGCCCCGGCTACGCCGACCTGCCCGAGTGCCAGGACGCCCCCAACACCGCGCCACTGTGGCGGTACGAGCACGGCCCGGCCGGCACGGCCGTCACCGGCGGCGTCGTCTACACCGGCAGCGCCTACCCGGCCGAGTACCAGGGGGCCTACTTCTTCGGCGACTACTCCTCCCAGCGCGTCTACACGTTGCGCTCCGACGCCGAGGGCGGGCTGGTCCGGGCGCCGGAGGCCGAGGGCTTCGGCGCGGGGAACGGGCTGCCCGTGGCGTTCGCCCTCGCCCCGGACAACGGCGACGTCATCTGGGCCGACATCGGCGGCAGCGTGCTCAAGCGGCTGGTGCACGCGCCCGGCAACCGGCCCCCGACGGCGCGGGTCACCGCCACGGTCGACGCCGCGACGCGCACGGTCACCTTCGACGGCAGCGCCTCCAGCGAGTGGGACGGCGAACCGCTGACCCACCGGTGGGACTTCGGCGACGGGACCACCGGCGAGGGCGTCCGGGTGGACCACGCCTACGCCGACCCCGGTCCGGTCACCGCCCGGCTCACGGTCACCGACCCCGGCGGGGCGGAGGCCAGCACGACGGTGACGGTCGTCCCCGGCAACACCGCGCCGGTGCTGACCCTGACCGCGCCGCCACCCGAGCGCCACTACTCACCCGGGGACCTGGTGCAGGCCGGCGCGACGGCCACCGATGCCGAGGACGGGCCGCTGACCGTGCGGTGGAGCGAGGTGCTCGTGCACTGCAGCGGCGGGCTCTGCCACGACCACCCCGGGGAGTCCTTCGAGGGGCCGGAGTACTCCCGTCCCTTCGTCGACCACGGTGCGGGCACCCGGCTGGTCGTCACGGCGACGGCGACGGACTCGACCGGGGTCGAGGCCAGCGCGTCCTTCGAGGCCTGGCCGGTGGAGGTCGTCTAGACCGGCTCAGCGCGCGTTGCGGAAGTCCGGCTGTCGCTTCTCCACGAAGGCCCGGACGCCCTCGCGGCCCTCGGGGTCGGCGGCGGACTCGGCGATCAGCCGCGCCTCGTCGTCCAGCTGCTCCTCGAGCGTGCGGACAGCGGCCTGCCGGACCAGCGCGCGGGTGCGCACCATCGCCCGCACCGGGCCCGCGGCCACCCCCTGCGCCAGCGCGATGGCGGCCTGGTGCACCTCCTCGTCCTCCACGAGTCGGGCGACCAGACCGAACATGTGCGCCTCGGCGGCGGTCAGCGCGCCGTTGGTCAGCATCAGCTCCAGCGCCCGCGGGGCCCCCAGTGCCCGGGTCAGCGCCCACGAGCTCCCGCCGTCGGGGGAGTAGCCGATCGCGCCGTAGGCCGGCCGGATCTTGGTGGACCGGGCGCAGACGACGATGTCGCACGCCCCGATGAGCCCGACCCCCGCACCGGCGACGGCACCCTGCACCCCGGCGACGACCGGCACCGGGCAGTACAGCAGCGCGCGGACCACCTGGTGCCAGTCCTGCGCCAGCTGCCCGACGTAGGCGGCCGGGTCGTCCACGCCGGCGAAGGCCCGCACGTCGCCGCCCACGCAGAACCGGTTCCCGTTGCCGAGGAGGAGCACGGTGCGGGTCTCCACCGGGCGGTCGCGCAGTGCCGCGGCCAGCTCGGCGGCCATCGCCGGGTCGAGGGCGTTGCCGGTCTCCGGGCGGTCGAGGGTGATCGCCCAGACGTCGCCGTCCACCCCGGTCAGCACCCGCGGTCGGTCCTGTGCGCTGGTCATCGCCGTCTCCTCCGTGGCCGTGCACCGTTCCCCTGGGTCGTCACGGTACGGAGTCGGGGGTGGTCAGGCGCGGGCGCGGGGAGCTCCCGCCTGCAGCTCGCTGTCGATCGCGGCGGGCGCCCCGCCGAACTCGCCGGCCACCTCGCCGGCGGCGAACGGGGCCAGGCCGCCACCGAGGAACCGGACGAAGCCGTGGGCGGCCGAGGCCACCGGCCGCTCGACGGGCGAGACCAGCATGACCGCCTGGGTGGCCAGCGTGTTGTTGACGCCGATGAAGACCCCCGCGACGACGACCGCGGTGATCAGCGCCCACCGGGTCTCGACGACGACGCCGATCGCCAGCAGGTCGACGGCGAAGAGGACCAGCGCGGCCGACAGCGAGCGCGCGGCGTCCCCCGCGCCTGCATGCGGGGCGCGGCGACCACCGAGGAGAAGGCCACCAGCAGGCCCCAGCCGAAGAACACGAAGCCCAGCTGCAGCTCGGAGAGGTCCATGGGGAAGGGCGTGCAGCCGAGCATCGTGAAGGAGCCCCAGTCGTGGAGCAGGGCGGTGAGGTTCGTGGTCAGCAGGGGTCAGAACCACGAGGGGAACCACATCCGGTCCAGCCACTCGGCGTGCGACAGCGGCTGCCCGGTCAGCACGGGGTAGAAGAAGACGAAGGTCGCCGCCACGACGCCGACGTAGAGCGCGACCACGCCCAGCCCCACCTGCCGCCGCCAGCGGTCGCTGCCCGGCCGGCCCAGCACGTCCTGCAGGACCAGCACCACGGCCAGCACGAAGAACGGCACCACCGGGGCCATGTAGAAGACGAACATCGTGCGCTCGGGGTTGAGGAACCAGGTGCCCCACCCGGCGGCGATCGCGGTGGCCACGACCAGCGCGGCCGGGTCGCGGCGGGCGACCAGCCGCCAGGCCAGCCAGACCAGCGCCGGCGCGAAGGCGAACCACAGGGTCGGCGTCCCGACCATGAGGATGTAGCGGACGACCTGGTCGCCGGCGGCGTCGGTGAGCCCCTGCGGGTTCCACAGCAGGATCGGCCGGCCGTTGACCAGCCACGACCACGGCCCGGACTCCCAGGGGTGCGGCGTCGACAGGCCGTTGTGGAAGCGCAGCCACTCGGCGTGCTGGTGCCACAGCGAGCGCAGCGCGTCGGGGATCCACGGGAACGCCGTCCCCGGGTTCTGCTGCGCCCAGGCCTTGCCCTGCGAGGTCTCCCCGAGGAACCAGCCGGTGAAGCTGGCCAGGTAGGTGAGCACCGGGACGGCGGCCAGCGCCCACAGCGCGCCGGGCAGTGCCCGCCGCGCCGCGGTGAGGCTGGGCCGGGGGACGCCGGCCTCCCGCCAGGCGGCGCGGTCCCAGAACAGCGACAGGACGGCGAAGAAGGCGAGGAACCACACCCCGCTCCACTTGACCGCGCAGGCGCAGCCGAACAGGAACCCGGCCGCGAGCCGCCAGCCGCGCGGGCCCAGCCGGGAGCCGGTGCCGCCCTCCGCCGCCCGGGTGCGCGCGCGCACCTGATCGCGGTCGACCACCAGGCAGGCCACCGCCGAGACGACGAACACCTGCAGGAAGACGTCGAGCAGGCCGATGCGCGACAGCGAGAAGGCGAACCCGTCCAGCGCCAGCAGCAGGCCCGCCACGAGGCCGAGCAGCGTCGACCCGGTGAGCCGCCGGCCCAGCCGGGTGAGGACGACGACGGCGACGGTGCCGGCCACCGCGGAGGGGATCCGCCAGCCCAGGGAGTCGTAGCCGAACAGGTGGATCCCGCCCGCGATCATCCACTTGCCCAGCGGCGGGTGGACGATGAACGTGTAGCCGCGGTTGTACTCGTGGCCCCACTCGAGCAGCTCGCGGGCCTCGGGCGGGTAGTAGGCCTCGTCGAACAGCAGGTCCGCGGGGTAGCTGAGGTCCCAGAGCCGGACGACGAAGGTGAGGGCTCCCAGCGCCGCCGCGAGCACCCACGACAGGAGCCGGTCTGCCGGCAGCGGCGGCGTGCGGTCGCGGCGCGGCCGGGGCGGCGGCCACCGGCGCGACCGGCCGGCCGGGGGCTCGCCGGGCTCCCGGTCCGTGCGATCGGGAGCCAGTACCGCCATGGGGGTCAGGGTAGGGCGGCCGGCTGCGGCTCCCGGCGTGACAGGCTCGCCCCGTGACTGGACGCCTGGTGCTCGGTGGCGCTCCGCTCGGCCAGCCCGGTGACGTGGGGCCGCGGCTGCGCACCGCGATGGCCTCGGCGGACGTGCTCGCCGTCGAGGACACCCGCCGCCTGCACCGCCTGGCCGCCGACCTCGAGGTGACCCTCACCGGGCGGGTGGTCACCTTCCACGAGTCGGTGGAGCGGTCGCGGCTGCCCGGGCTGCTGGCCGCGCTGGCCGAGGGGCGGACCGTGCTGCTGCTCACCGACGCCGGGATGCCCTCGGTCTCCGATCCCGGCTACACGCTGGTGCGTGCCGCCATCGACGCGGGTGTCGAGGTCACGTCGGTCCCGGGGCCGTCGGCGGTGACGACGGCGCTCGCGGTGTCGGGCCTGCCGGTCGACCGGTTCTGCTTCGAGGGCTTCCTGCCGCGCAAGGGCGGGGAGCGCCGGTCGCGCCTGGCCGGGCTGGCCGACGAGCGCCGCACGATGGTCTTCTTCGAGTCGCCGCACCGGCTGGCCGACGCGCTGGACGACGCGGCCGCCGCGTTCGGGCCGGACCGCCCGGCCGCCGTCTGCCGGGAGCTGACCAAGACCCACGAGGAGGTCCGCCGCGGGTCGCTGGCCGAGCTGGCGTCGTGGGCGGCCGACGGGGTGCGCGGGGAGATCACCGTGGTCGTGGGCGGGGCGCCGGCGGGTCCGGTGTCGGTCTCGCCCGCCGAGCTGGCCGCGCTCGTGGCCGACGAGGAGGCCGCGGGCGCCACCCGCAAGGACGCCATCCGCGCCGTCGTCGTCCGCACGGGGCTGCCGCGGCGCACCGTCTACGACGCCGTCGTCGCCGCGAAGGGCGAGGCCTGACCGCTGTGGGTTGAGCGCCGCGTGCACACATCGCGATCCCGCGCCCGCGCGTCGGGCGGTGTGTGCACACAGCGCTCCCTGTGGACGGCGGGAGAGGGTGCCCCGGCCGGTCGGGCGAGCCTGCGCCCATGTCACCGGCGACCCGTCTCCCTGGATCGTTGCGAGGCCGCGTCTTCCGCGGGACCGACGTGGTCGGGCGCGGCCTGCTCACCCCCGCCGCGTTGCGTGGCCCGTCCTGTCGCCGGCTCCACCGCGACGTCTACGTCGACGCGCGGGTGCCGGACTCGCACCAGCTGCGCGCGAGCCGCGGCCCTCGTCCTCCTCCCCGGTGCCGTCGTCTCCGGCCTGAGTGCTGCGGTCCTGTGGGGCGTGGACCTCGCCGACGAGCGGGACGACGTCGAGGTCGTCCTGCCGCCGGGATCGCACCCCCGCCGCATCCCCGGCGTCCGGGTCCGGGCGGCGGCGTCGCTCGACCCGGACGACGCAGTCGTGGCGATCGACCGCATGGCTGCTGCAGGACTCGTCGACCTCGAGACCGTCCGCGCCCGGGTCGACGTCCCCGGTGCGGCGTCCGCCCGGGTCCGGCGGGCCTGTCGCCGAGCGGACGGCCTGGCCGAGTCGCCGCAGGAGACCCGGCTGCGGCTGCTGATGGCCGACGGTGGGCTGCCGGCGCCGGTGGCCCAGTACGTCGTCCGGCACGAGGGCCGGGAGGTCGCCCGGGTCGACGTCGCGTGGCCCGAGCTCGGGATCGCCGTCGAGTACGACGGCGCGTGGCACGCCGAGCCCGGCCAGTTCGCGAAGGACCGGAGGGGCCTGAACCGGCTCCAGGCCGCGGGCTGGACCGTCGTCCTCGTCACCGCCGCGGACCTGCACCGTCCCGCGGAGCTCCTGGCGACGATCCGGACGGCGCTGGCCAGGTGACGAGGTGTGCGCACAGCGCGCTCGGGAGGTCGCCCTGTGCGCGGCGTGTGCACACAGCGCGGGCGGCCCCCGCGCTCAGAGCCAGCCGTTGCGCTTGAAGCCGCGGTGGAGCAGCACGCAGACGGTCGCGATCACCAGCAGCACCAGCGGGTAGCCGTACCGCCAGCGCAGCTCCGGCATGAACTCGAAGTTCATCCCGTAGATGCCGGCGATCGCGGTGGGGACGGCGATGATGCCGGCCCACGCGGAGATCTTCCGCATGTCCTCGTTGTCCGCCTGGGAGGTGCGGGCCAGCGACGCCTGCAGGATCGAGGTCAGCAGCTCGTCGAGGGCGGCGACCTGGTCGCGCACCCGGATGGCGTGGTCCTCGACGTCGCGGAAGTAGGAGCGCATCGCGCTCGGCACCACCTCGAGCTGCCGCTCCGCCAGCTTCTGCAGCGGCACCTCCAGCGGGGAGACCGCCCGCCGCAGCGCCATCAGCTCCCGCTTGAGCTGGTAGAGCCGGCCGATGTCGTCGGTGCGCCGGTCGCTGAACACCGACGCCTCCAGCTCGTCGACGTCCTCCTCGACCAGGCCGGTGACGTCGACGAAGTCGTCCACGACGTGGTCGGCCACCGCGTAGAGGACGGCGGAGGGCCCGAGGCACAGCAGGTCGGGCTGCTCCTCCAGGCTGCGGCGCAGCGCGGTCAGCCCGCCGTGCTCGCCGTGCCGGACGGTGATCACGTAGTCCCGGCCGAGGAAGACCATGACCTCGCCGGTGTCGACCACCTCGCTGGTGGCGGTCAGCCGGTCGTGCTCCACGTACGTCGCGGTCGTGAACACCATGAACAGGGCGTCGTCGTAGCGCTCGAGCTTGGGCCGCTGGTGGGCGTACACGGCGTCCTCCACCGCCAGCGGGTGCAGCCGGTACCGCTCGGCGATCGCGCTCAGCTCGTCCTCGGTCGGGGCGTAGAGCCCGAGCCAGACGAAGCCACCCTGCTCGCTCGCCGCCCGGAGCGCGTCGTGCGGGTCGACCGGGGCCTGCCGTCGGCCGTCGACGTAGACGGCGCAGTCGACGACCGGCCCCACGCCGTCGGGCCGGGACGGCGTCGTGCGCGGCGGGCCGGCCGGACGCGGGCGCACCGCCGGGCGTTCCGGCAGCGGCCCGCCCGGTGCGCTGCGGGGGATCTCCGTGCCGGTCATCTGCACTCCTTCGCGCGGTCCTGCTGCGCACGTCAGCGTAGGCATGCGGTCCGGCCCGCCCCGTGCGACGCTCGCCTGGGTGAGCAGCGCCGGGGGCACCCCGGCCGGCCGGGAGGAGCCGCCGTGGCCGTGAACACGCGCCGGGTCAAGTCCGTCGAGGACTCCATCCGCGACACCGACGAGCCGGAGCACCGGCTCAAGAAGAACCTCTCGGGCCTGGACCTCACCGTCTTCGGCGTCGGGGTCATCATCGGCACCGGCATCTTCGTCCTCACCGGCCTGGTCGCCCGCGACCAGGCCGGACCGGCGGTCGCCGTCTCCTTCGTGATCGCCGGCGTGGTCTGCGGCCTGGCCGCGATCTGCTACGCCGAGTTCGCCTCGACCGTGCCGGTGGCCGGGTCGGCCTACACGTTCTCGTACGCGACCTTCGGCGAGTTCGTCGCGTGGGTCATCGGGTGGGACCTGGTCCTCGAGCTGGCCCTCGGCGCGGCCACCGTGTCGGTCGGCTGGTCGGGCTACCTCAACCAGCTGCTCGACGACATCGGCATCGCGCTGCCCTCCTCGATCGCGGGGGAGACGGCGGTGTTCAACATCCCCGCGATCGCGGTCGCGCTGGCGATGACCGCCGTCCTCGTGCTGGGGATCAAGCTGTCCTCCCGGGTCACCGCCGTCATCGTGGCTATCAAGCTGGCCGTCGTCCTCCTCGTGATCATCGTCGGGCTCTTCTACATCACCGCCGACAACTACTCGCCGTTCGTGCCGCCGGCGCAGCCCGCGGCCGAGGGCGAGGGGGGACTGCACACCCCGCTGATCCAGCTCCTCGGGGTCACCCAGGCGACCTTCGGGTGGAGCGGCGTGCTGGCCGGTGCGGCCATCGTGTTCTTCGCCTTCATCGGCTTCGACATCGTCGCGACCGCCGCCGAGGAGACCCGCGACCCCAAGCGCGACCTGCCGCGCGGGATCATCGGCTCCCTGGTGATCTGCACGCTGCTGTACGTCGCGGTGTCCCTGGTCGTCGTCGGGATGCAGAACTACACCGAGCTCAGCGCCACCGCACCGCTGGCCGGGGCGTTCGCCGCCAACGGGCTGACCTTCTTCTCCAGCGTCATCTCCCTGGGGGCGCTCGCGGGCCTCACCTCGGTGGTCATGATCCTGATGCTCGGCCAGTCGCGGGTGCTGTTCGCGATGAGCCGCGACCACCTGCTGCCCCCAGCCCTGGCCAAGGTGCACCCGCGGTACGGGACGCCGTACCGGATCACCATCGCGACCGGTGTCGTCGTCGCGCTGCTGGCAGGGCTGGTGCCGCTGTCGGCCCTCGCGGAGCTGGTCAACATCGGCACGCTCTTCGCGTTCCTCCTGGTCTCCATCGGGGTCTGGTGGCTGCGACGCACCCGCCCGGACCTGCACCGGTCCTTCCGCGTGCCGCTGATCAACGTCGTCCCGTGGATCTCCGCGGCCGCCTGCCTGTGGCTGATGGCCAACCTGCCGGTCGACACCTGGCTGCGGTTCCTCGTCTGGATGGTCCTGGGGATCGGCATGTACTTCGTCTACGGCCGGCAGCACAGCCGCATGGCGACGGGCGAGCGCCGCCCGGCCGACACCCCGCGCTGACCCCCTCGGAGGGGTGAGGCCCCTCCCCGCGGGCGTACAGCGGGCCGCGGCGCACGCCGACCCGACCGGTGACCGTCGTCCCCGGCCAGGGAGAGCAGCCCCGTGGCGAGCACCACCGTCCTCGACCCCCGCACCCCCGTCGTGCCGGGGGCGCCCGACCGGCGCCGCCCGCCGCCGACCGTCGTCGCCGCCGCCGCGGTGGCCGGGGTCGAGGCCGTGGGGCTGGTCGCGGGTGCCCTCACCGGCCTCGACGGGCTGCTGCTGTCCCCGCTGCGGCCCTCCGGCCTGGTCGTCGCCACGGTGCTCCTGCTCCTGGCGGTCTGGGTGGTGCTGTGCGCCGGCGGCGGCGTGCTGCTCGCCGACGGCTCGGGCCGGCGTCTCTACACGGGGGTGGCGGTCACCGAGGTCGGCCTGGTCGCCGTCCTGCTGGGGCTGAGCCTGGGGACCCCGCTGCTCGACGGGCTGCCCGCGTCCCTCCCGGGCCCGGCCCTGGCGCTGCTGGCCCTCGGCGTCCCGGTGGGCAAGCTGCTGCTCGCCGGCGCCCCCACGGCGGTGGCCTGGGGAGCCGCCGGGCCCCGCGCCCGGGCTCGCCAGCCGGAGCCGGCGCCGGGCCCCCCGGCCCTGCGCGCGGCCACCCTGGGCGTCATCGCCCTGGCGCTGGTGACGATCGCCCTCGTGACCCCGACGCCGCAGGCGGCGACCGGCAGCTCCACGACGGCGGGGACCAGCCAGCCCTGAACCGGCTGGACGGCGCTCCGTACTGTTGGAGTGTGAGTGATCGGCACATCCTGACCGCCGTGGCCTGGCCCTACGCCAACGGCCCACGGCACATCGGCCACGTCTCCGGGTTCGGCGTCCCCTCGGACGTCTTCAGCCGCTACCACCGGATGGTCGGCGACCGGGTGCTGATGGTCAGCGGCACCGACGAGCACGGGACGCCGATCACCGTGGCCGCCGACGCCGAGGGCGTGTCCCCGCGGGAGATCGCCGACCGGAACAACCGGGTCATCGTCGGCGACCTGCAGTCGCTCGGGCTCTCCTACGACCTGTTCACCCGGACGACGACGGCCAACCACGCCGCGATCAGCCAGGAGATCTTCCTCGGCCTGCTGAAGAACGGGTACGTCTTCCCGAAGACGACCCTGGGCGCGATCAGCCCGTCGACCGGGCGCACCCTGCCCGACCGCTACATCGAGGGCACCTGCCCGATCTGCGGCTACGACGGCGCCCGCGGCGACCAGTGCGACAACTGCGGCAACCAGCTCGACCCGATCGACCTGATCAACCCGGTGAGCCGGATCAACGGCGAGACGCCCAAGTTCGTCGAGGAGGAGCACTACTTCCTCGACCTGCCGGCGTTCACCCGGGCGCTCGGCGACTGGTTGGACACCCGCAGGGGCTGGCGGCCCAACGTGCTCAACTTCGCGAAGAACCTGCTGACCGACCTCAAGCCGCGCAGCTACACCCGTGACATCGACTGGGGTGTGCCGGTGCCGCTCGACGGGTGGCGCGACCGCCCTGACAAGCGCATCTACGTGTGGTTCGACGCCGTCGTCGGCTACCTGTCCGCGTCGATCGAGTGGGCCCGCCGGTCCGGGGACGGCGAGGCGTGGCGGCAGTGGTGGCAGACGCCGGACTCCGACGCCTACTACTTCATGGGCAAGGACAACATCGTCTTCCACGCCGAGATCTGGCCCGCCCAGCTGCTCGGCTACGACGGCGAGGGCGACAAGGGCGGGACGCCGGGCTCGCTGGGCCGGCTCAACCTCCCCACCGAGGTGGTCTCCAGCGAGTTCCTCACCATGGAGGGCCGTAAGTTCTCCTCCTCGCGCCAGGTCGTCATCTACGTGCGCGACTTCCTGGCCCGCTACGACGCCGACGCCCTGCGCTACTTCATCGCCGTGGCCGGCCCGGAGACCCAGGACACCGACTTCACCTGGTCGGAGTTCCTGCGCCGCAACAACGACGAGCTGGTCGCCGGCTGGGGCAACCTGGTCAACCGCACGGTGTCGATGGCGGCGAAGAACGTCGGCGCCGTCCCGACGCCGGGGGAGCTGGCCGACGCCGACCGCGCGCTGCTGGACGCCACGACGGGGGCCTTCGGACCGATCGGCGAGCTGCTGTCCCGCAACCGGCAGAAGGCGGCCGCCACCGAGGCGATGCGGGTGGTCGGTGAGACGAACAAGTACCTGTCCGACCAGGCGCCGTGGAAGCTCAAGGAGGACCCGGCCCGCCGGGACACCGTGCTGCACACCGCGCTGCAGGCGGTCAGCGACTGCAACGCGCTGCTCACCCCGTTCCTCCCGCACTCCGCGCAGAAGGTCCACGAGCTGCTCGGCGGCACCGGCGTCTGGTCGCCGGCCCCGCGCATCGAGGAGGTCACCGACCTCGACGACGGCTCGCCCTACCCGGTGATCACCGGCGACTACGCGTCGGCACAGGCGGTGTGGGCCTCCCGGCCGCTGCAGCCGGGGACTCCGCTGTCGCCGCCCACCCCGGTGTTCACGAAGCTCGACGACTCGATCGTCGCCGACGAGCTGCGGCGGCTCGAGGGCGACGAGTGAGCCGGTCGGCGCGCGGCGCCGGCGGGGCGGCGCGGTGAGCCGGTCGGCCAGCGCCCGCGCCAACCGGCGCGGCGAGCCGCCGCCGTCCCCGGAGCCGCTGCCCGCGCCGGCGGTCGACAGCCACACCCACCTCGACATCGTCCTGGGCGAGCGGCCGGCCGACGGGCACGGCGAGTGGGCCACCGCCGAGCAGGTGGACGCCGAGATCGCGGCGGCGGCCGCGGTCGGCATCCCGCGGCTGGTGCAGGTCGGTGTGGACGTGGGCTCCTCGCGGTGGTCGGCCGAGCTCGCCGCGCGGCACCCGAACGTGCTGGCGGCCGTGGCCGTCCACCCGAACGAGGCCGGCGCGGGCGCGGCGACCGAGGAGGCCCTGGCCGAGATCGACCGGCTGGCGGCGCTGCCGCGGGTGCGTGCGGTGGGGGAGACCGGGCTGGACCGCTTCCGCACCGGGCCGGAGGGCTGGGCGGCGCAGGAGGCGTCGTTCCGGGCGCACATCCGGATCGCGAAGGAGCGCGACGTCGCCCTGGTCATCCACGACCGCGACGCCCACGAGGAGATCCTCCGCGTGCTCGACGACGAGGGCGCCCCGGGGCACACCGTCTTCCACTGCTTCTCCGGTGACGCGGCCTTCGCGAAGGCCTGCGTGGAGCGGGGCCACGTGCTCTCCTTCGCCGGCACGCTCACCTTCGGCAACGCCGGGTACCTGCGCGAGGCGGCGGCGCTCACCCCGCTCGACCAGCTGCTGGTGGAGACCGACTCCCCGTTCCTGACACCGATGCCACACCGCGGCCGGCCGAACGCCTCGAGGCTGGTCCCCCTGACCGTCCGCTCGCTGGCCGAGGTCACCGGGGTGGACCTGCCGCGGTTGTGCGCCGCGCTGACCGCCACCGCTGAGCGCGTGTTCGGCCGGTGGGAGGAGGACCCGCCCGCCGGCCGCTGAGCGCCGGGAGCACCGCCCTCCCTCTCCCGGGAGAAGCGTGGACACTGATGTCGTGGGCCGCCTCATCGCCGTCGTGCTGTTCATCGCCGTGCTGGTCCCCGGGGTCCTGCTCGCCCGTGCCTGGGCGCTGGCCGCCGGCCGCCGCGCCGTCGCCGGCGCCGCCGTCGACTTCGCCACGCCCACGCAGGAGGGGACCGCGACCCTGCAACGCCAGGCGCAGCACGGCCGCCGCATCCGGGCCCTGGGCTGGCTGCTCGGCCTCGTCGGCGTCGGCGTGAGCATCGTGCTGTTCGCCGAGGCGTCGGTCTTCCTGTGGGCGCCGGCGCTGGTCATCGGCCTGCTCGTCGGCGTCGTGCTCGCCGAGGTGACCCGCCCGCGGCCCCGCTGGCGGGTCAGCTCCCCGGCGCGGCGACCGCGGCGCTCCGAGCAGATCTCCCCGGCGCTGGTCTGGACGATGCGGCTGGTGGTCGCCGCCGAGGTGCTCGCCACGGTGCTCATGTGGCGGCAGGACAGCCTGCCCTCCTCCGTGGGCTGGGTCGCGCTGGTCGTCCCGCTGCTGACCTGGCTCCTGGCCGAGGTGGCGCTGCTGCGGGCGATCGTCCGCCCGCTGCCGGCCGAGGGCGCAGACGTCCCGGTCGACGAGGCGCTGCGCACCTGGACCGCGCACCTGGTCACCGCCGCGGCCAGCGTGCTGGCCCTGCTGCCGCTGGGCACGCTGCTCCTGACCGCAGGCATCGACCTGGGCGACCGGGTCACCGAGGGCGTCGACCTGCTCCCGGTGGCGCTGGTCGCGGGTGGCTTCGCCGGGCTCGCCGCGGGCCTCGCGGTCGCCGTCTTCCTGATCACCTGGCTGCGGCCGGTGCGCTCCCGGGACCGCGCCCTCACCAGCTGAGGGACCGCGCCGCTTCCCCGGGAGGCGGCCGCCACACTGTGGCGTTGCTCACCCCGAGGGCTTCACGCAGCGCAGCCGTCACACCCGCCCCACGCGGCACGTCGCTGACCATGCGTGTCGGCGTGCCCACATGTCGTCAGGTCGACGCTCTGCTTGACTGCTCTCGCCCCGTCGCCAGACGGGCACCAGTCGTTATCGTGTCGTGACCAGCCGGGGTGGGGACCGACCCGGGCGGCGTCGGCCCGACCGGGAGCTCCCCTCCTGGTGGGCGGCCGTCCGGGGTGCGGGACGGCCCTCTGCCCGGGTTCCGTGACCCCTGGAAGTGTCGTGCCCCGATCGCTGAAGCTCGCCCTCTCCGCCCTCGTCCTGCTCGGACTGGTGGGCGGGTCCCTGGCCTTCTACGCCGCCCAGAAGTCCCTGACGCTGACCGTCGACGGGCAGGCGCGCGAGGTCAGCACCTACGCCGAGACCGTCGGTGAGGTGCTCGAGGAGGAGGGGCTGCAGACCCAGGCGCACGACGTCGTCCTCCCCGACGCCGGGGCGACCGTGGCCGACGGCGACACGGTCGTCGTCAACCGGGCCCGGCCCCTGCAGCTGACCGTGGACGGCGTCCGGAGCGAGGTCTACGTGACCGCGCTGTCGGTCGACCAGGCGCTCGACCAGCTCGGCTACCGCGCCGAGGACCTCCAGGTCTCCGCCAGCCGCAGCGAACGGCTGCCGCTCGACGGCATGGCGCTGGAGATCACCACGCCCAAGGACGTCACCCTCGTCGTCGACGGCCAGCAGCGGGTCGTGACCACCACCGCGGCGACCGCCGGCGACCTGCTCGCCGAGCAGGGCGTCGCCCTCGCCGAGACCGACCGCACCAGCGTCTACCCCGACCAGGCGCTGCTGGACCGGATGCGCGTGCAGGTCTTCCGCGTCCAGGTCGCCGAGGTCACCGAGACCGCGGCCGTCCCGCACGGGACGGTCGAGACCGAGGACGCCGGGGCCTACGAGGACGACCGCACCGTCACCCGGCCGGGCGTGGACGGCGAGCAGGCCACCACCTTCCGCGTCACCGTCACCGACGGCGTCGAGACCGCCCGCGAGCAGCTGGCCACGACCGTGACCCGGGCGCCGGTCGACGAGCTGGTCACGGTCGGCACCAAGGAGCGCCCCGCGGCCCCGGCGGTCGCCGGCGGCAGTGTCTGGGACCAGCTCGCCAAGTGCGAGGCAGGTGGCAACTGGGCCATCAACACCGGCAACGGCTACTACGGCGGGCTGCAGTTCTCGCTCGGCACGTGGCGGGCCAACGGCGGCACCGGCATGCCGCACCAGGCCAGCCGGGAGGAGCAGATCGCCGTCGCCGAGCGCGTCCAGGCCTCGCAGGGCTGGGGTGCCTGGCCGGCCTGCACCCGCAAGCTCGGCCTCCGCTGAGCACTCCCGACGACACCGACGGGCTGCTTGGCCCGGCCGCGATCCGCGACCTGGCCCAGCAGCTCGAGCTGCGTCCCACCAAGACGCTCGGGCAGAACTTCCTGCACGACGCCAACACCATCCGGCGGATCGTCCGCACCGCCGAGCTCACCCCCGAGGACGTCGTCCTGGAGGTCGGGCCGGGGCTGGGGTCGCTGACCCTCGGGCTGCTGCCGGTGGCCGCGCACGTGACCGCGGTGGAGATCGACCCGCGCCTGGCCGCCCGGCTGCCCCGGACGGTGGCCGAGCGGCTGCCCGCGCTGGCCGACCGGCTGACCGTCGTCGAGGCCGACGCGCTGCGGGTGAGCGAGCTGCCCGGCCCGCCTCCCACGGCGCTGGTGGCCAACCTGCCGTACAACGTGGCGGTGCCCGTCCTGCTGCACCTCCTGGACCTGCTGCCCACGCTGCGCCGCGCCCTCGTGCTCGTGCAGGCCGAGGTCGCCGAGCGGCTGGCGGCCGGCCCGGGGACGGCCGCCTACGGCGTGCCGTCGGTCAAGGCCGCCTGGTACGGCGACGTGCGCCGCGCGGGCAACGTCGGCCGCCGCGTGTTCTGGCCCGAGCCCAACGTCGACTCCGGGCTGGTCTCCCTGGTGCGCCGGCCACCCCCACCGGGCGACCGGGCCGCGACCTTCGCCGTCGTCGACGCCGCCTTCGGCATGCGCCGCAAGGGGCTGCGCGCGGCGCTGGCGCGCTGGGCCGGGAGCCCCGCGGCCGCCGAGGCCCGGCTGCGCGCGGCGGGCATCGACCCGGCGACCCGCGGTGAGCAGCTGTCGGTCACCGACTTCGCCCGGCTGGCCGCGACCGACCCCGGGGCGCCGGCATGAGCTGGTCCTCACCGGGCGGTCCGGGGCGGCTGGCCGGCGGTGGCGCCGTCGTCGCGCGGGCGCCGGCGAAGATCAACGTGCACCTCGGGGTGGGCCCGCTGCGCCCCGACGGCTTCCACGAGCTGCGCACCGTCTACCTCGCCGTCTCGCTGTTCGACACGGTGACGGTGCGGCCGGGGAACGGGCTGACCGTGACGGTGACCGGGGAGGGGACGGCCGGGGCCGACGCGGTGCCGACCGACCGCCGCAACCTCGTCTGGCGCGCCGCCGAGCTGCTGGCCGAGCGCGCCGGGGTGGCCGCCGACGCCACGATCGCGATCGACAAGTCCATCCCGGCCGCCGCCGGGCTGGCCGGGGGCAGCGCGGACGCCGCGGCGGCGCTGGTCGCCCTCGACGCGCTGTGGGGCACCCACGCCACCCGGGGGGAGCTCGCCACGCTCGCCGCCCAGCTGGGCAGCGACGTCCCGTTCAGCCTGCACGGCGGGGTGGCGCTCGGTTCCGGGCACGGGGAGCAGCTCTCCCCGGTCCTGGCCCGGCAGCGCTGGGACTGGGTGCTCGGGATCGCTGGCGAGGGGTTGTCGACCCCCGCCGTCTACGCCGAGCTCGACCGGCTGCGCGCCGAGGGGCGGGTGCCGGACGGCGAGGTCCTCGACCCGGTGGAGCCGGTCATCTCGGCCCTGCGCAGCGGACCGGTGACGACGCTGGCCTCCGCGCTCGCCAACGACCTGCAGCCGGCCGCCCTGTCGATGCGGCCGGCCCTGCGGCGGGCCCTGCGGGCGGCCACCGACGCCGGCGCGGCGGGGGCGATCGTCAGCGGGTCGGGGCCGACGATCGCCGCGCTCAGCGAGGACGAGGAGGCCGCGGTGCGGCTGGCCGCCGTCCTGGCCGGTGAGGGCGTCTACCGCACCGTGCGCGCCGTGCACGGCCCGGTGCCCGGGGCCCGGCTGGTGGGCTGAGGGTCGCCCGGTCGGGTGGGCGTCGGCGCGCGGGCGGCCGCTGCCCGTCCGGAGGGGGCACCCTAGGCTCCTGGGGGACGCCGACCGGTGTCCGCGCCGCCGGGGCACCGGTGACGCCCGCAGTGGGGGATGGGGTAATCGGCAGCCCGCCGGCCTTTGGAGCCGGGAAGTCTCGGTTCGAGTCCGAGTCCCCCAGCAACGCCGCCCCGAGCCCGAGGCACGAGGAGACCCGTGACCGTTCCACCCGCCCCGACCGTCGCCGCCGTCGTCGTCCTCGCCGCCGGCCAGGGCACCCGGATGAAGTCCGCCACGCCCAAGGTGCTGCACACCCTCTGCGGGCGCAGCATGCTCGGGCACGTGCTGGCCGCGGCCGAGCCGCTGTCGGCCGGGCACACCGTCGTGGTCGTCGGCGCCGGCCGGGAGCAGGTCGAGGAGCACCTGGCCGCGGTCGCGCCCGACGCGCGCCCGGTGTTCCAGGCCGAGCAGCGGGGGTCCGGGCACGCCGCGGCCGTCGCGCTGGACGCCGTCCCGGAGGTCGACGGGCCGGTGCTCATCGTCAACGGCGACGCGCCGCTGCTGCGGCCGGAGACGGTCACCGCGCTGGTCGACGAGCACCGCGCCGCGGGCAACGTGCTGACCGTCCTCACCGCCGTGGTCGACGAGCCCACCGGCCTCGGCCGGATCGTGCGGGACGCCGACGGCGCGGTGACCGCGATCGTGGAGGAGCGCGACGCCACCGACGAGCAGCGCGCGATCCGGGAGATCAACGCCGGCGTCTACGTGGGCGACGCCGCGGCTCTCCGCCGGAGCCTCGCCGGGCTGGGGGAGGACAACGACCAGGGTGAGCAGTACCTCACCGACGTCCTGGGGCTGCTCGTCGCCGAGGGCGCCCGCGTCGGCGGTGCCCCCGCGGAGGACCCGGTCGACGTCCTCGGCTGCAACGACCGCCGCGAGCTCGCCGCCCGCCGGCGCACCCTCAACGACCGGCTGCTCGACGAGCTGATGCGCGCCGGCGTCACCGTCGTCGACCCGGCGACCACCTGGGTCGACGTGACCGTCACCGTCGAGGCCGACGCGGTGCTCGAGCCAGGCGTGCAGCTGCAGGGCGCGACGGCGGTCGCGACCGGGGCGGTCGTCGGCCCGGACACCACGCTGCGGGACACCGCGGTGGGGGAGGGCGCCAGCGTCGTGCGCTCGCACGTCCTCGGGGCGGTCGTCGGCCCCGAGGCCACCGTCGGGCCGTTCAGCTACCTGCGGCCGGGCACCCGCCTGGCCGCGGGGGCGAAGGTCGGGGCCTTCGTCGAGACCAAGAACGTCACGGTGGGCGAGGACTCCAAGGTGCCGCACCTGTCCTACGTGGGCGACGCCACCATCGGGCGGGGCGCGAACATCGGGGCGGCGACCGTGTTCGTCAACTACGACGGCGTCGCCAAGCACCACACGACCGTCGGCGACCACGTCCGCATCGGCTCCGACACCATGCTCGTCGCGCCGGTCACCGTGGGCGACGGCGCCTACACCGCGGCCGGGTCGGTGATCACCCAGGACGTCCCGCCCGGGGCGATGGCCGTCGCGCGGGGTCGCCAGCGGAATGTGGGAGGCTGGGTGCAGCGGCGGCGTCCGGGGACGGCCGCGGCGAAGGCCGCCGAGGCGGCCGGGGATGCAGGGGCCGGGTCAGCGCCCGACACTGGGACGACGGGGTCCGAGTAGACCGGCGAACGGCGACGAACTTCGACGACCACCAGGGGTAGCAGAGCCGATGAGCGCCATCCGGCAGACACCGAGCAAGAGCCTGATGCTGTTCTCCGGCCGGGCCTATCCGGAGCTGGCCGACGAGATCGCCGGGCACCTCGGGGTGACCCCGACGCCCACGGCGGCCTACGAGTTCGCCAACGGCGAGCTGTTCGTCCGCTTCGAGGAGTCGGTACGCGGCTGCGACGCCTTCGTGGTGCAGAGTCACACGGCGCCGATCAACACCTGGCTCATGGAGCAGCTGATCATGGTAGACGCCCTCAAGCGGGCGTCGGCCAAGCGGATCACCGTGGTCGCCCCCTTCTTCCCGTACGCCCGTCAGGACAAGAAGCACCGCGGCCGCGAGCCCATCTCCGCCCGCCTGGTCGCCGACATGTTCAAGACGGCCGGCGCCGACCGGCTGATGACCGTCGACCTGCACACGGCGCAGATCCAGGGCTTCTTCGACGGTCCGGTCGACCACCTGTTCGCCCTCGACCTGCTGGTGTCGCACGTCTGCGAGCGGTGGGGCGACCGGGACATCACCGTCGTCTCGCCGGACTCCGGCCGGGTGCGGGTCGCCGAGCGCTGGACCGACAAGCTCGGCGGCGTCCCGCTGGCCTTCATCCACAAGACCCGCGACCCCATGCGGCCCAACGAGGTCGTCGCCAACCGCGTCGTCGGTGAGGTCGAGGGCCGGGTCTGCATCCTGGTCGACGACATGATCGACACCGGCGGCACCATCGTGAAGGCCGCCGAGACGCTGTTCGACGCCGGTGCCGCCGACGTCATCGTCACCGCGACCCACGGCGTCCTGTCCGGGCCCGCGGTCGACCGGCTCAAGAACAGCCGGGTCAGCGAGGTCATCGTCACCAACACGCTGCCCATCGAGCCGGCCCGCCAGTTCGACAAGCTGACCGTGCTCTCCATCGCCCCGCTGCTGGCCCGGGCGATCAAGGAGGTCTTCGAGGACGGCTCGGTGACGAGCCTCTTCGACGGCGCCAGCTGAGCACACAGGCGTCCACCGCGGCGCGACGAGAGCCGCGGTGTGGTCGCCGGACCCGGGCCGTACCGCGGCTCCGGCGACCACCCGGCGAGGTCGGTGGCCAGGGACGGCGGGCTCGGGGGCTGGGGTACCCTGGGTGAGTTGCCCGGCGAGGGAGACGGTCCGCCGTACTCCGTGATCGACGTGCGTGTGCCCTGCGAGGTGTGCCGCGCCGTGTGCCGGCTCCAGACCTGATCCACCTCCCGAGGAGCACACCACCGTGGCTGACTTCCGCCTCGTCGCCGAGGCCCGCACCGAGTTCGGCAAGGGCAGCGCCCGCCGCACCCGCCGGGCCGGCCGCATCCCCGCCGTCCTCTACGGGCACGGCCAGGACGTCGTGCACCTGTCCCTGCCGGCCCGCGAGTTCGCCGCGGCGCTGCGCAACGGCGGCACCAACGCCCTGCTCACCGTCGTCCTCGACGGCAAGGAGCAGCTGGCCCTCACCAAGTCCGTCCAGCGCGACCCGCTGACCCGCGTCCACGAGCACGTCGACCTGCTGCTGGTCAACCGCGGCGAGCGGACCACCGTCGACGTCCCGATCGTCGTCGTCGGTGAGCCCGGGGTCGACGCGATCACCAACCACCAGCTGAACACCGTCTCCCTCGAGGCGGACGCCACGAACCTGCCCGAGACGATCGAGGTCGACGTCACCGGGCACACTGCCGGGCAGAACATCACCGCGGGCGACCTGGTGCTGCCCGCAGGCGTGACCCTCGTGACCGACGCCGAGGCGCTCGTCATCGGCTTCCTCGGCGCGCCCACCGCCGAGGCCCTCGAGGCCGAGCTCGAGTCCGCCGAGGCCGAGGCCGGCATCGAGCGCGAGGAGTCCGCGGCACCCGTCGAGGAGGCCACCTCCGAGATCGAGGGCGCCGTCCCGGCTGACGCCGGCGAGAACACCGGCGTCCAGCCCTGAGCACCGCGTCCGGGGACCCCGGGGGCGCCGGCACCGCCGGCGCCCCCGGGGCGTCTCCGTCCGAGGGGCCCTTCCTCGTCGTCGGGCTGGGCAACCCCGGGCCCTCCTACGCCGGCAACCGGCACAACGTCGGCGCGATGGTGCTCGACGAGCTCGCCGCCCGCGCCGGGGTGAAGCTCTCCCCGGGCAAGGGCAAGCGGGCGCGGACGCTGATCGGCGAGGGCCGCCTGGCCGGCCGCCGGGTCGTGCTGGCCCGCCCGACCAGCTACATGAACGAGTCCGGTGGCCCCGTTCGTGGCCTGCTGGACTACCACTCCATCCCGGCCACCGACCTCGTGGTCCTGCACGACGAGCTGGACATCCCCTTCGCCAGCGTGCGGCTCAAGCGCGGCGGCGGCGAGGGCGGGCACAACGGGCTGCGGTCGATCACCCGGTCCACCGGCACCAAGGACTACCTGCGGGTGCGCGTCGGCATCGGCCGCCCGCCCGGCCGGCAGGACCCCGCCGACTTCGTCCTCAAGGACTTCTCCGCCACCGAGCGCAAGGAGCTCGACCTGCTCCTCGCCGAGGCGGCCGACGCGACCGAGGAGCTCCTGGTCCGCGGCCTCGAGGCGGCGCAGAACGTCGTCCACCCCCGCAGCTGACCCCGGCACCCCATCCGGTGACACGGTCACCGTGCGTGCTCCCGATCGGGTGAACGGTCACGCTCCGCATTGACCTTCCCGTGACGCCTTGTGATGGTGACGAGGTCGCCGAGCGTCGCGACGGGGGAGAAGTCCTGGTGACACGGGCAGTCCTTCCCCCGCACGCGTGACCGTCGGCTACACACCGTCACGCGTGCTCGGGGGGAACCGTGCTGCTCGACCACTCCAGGATCCGTCTCGGGACGGCGTCGCGTGCGGCGGCCGTCGATGCCGCGCCGCGGATCCGGCCACGCGCCGGCGCGCCGGCCTGGGCGGCCCGGTACTCCCTCGCGCTCACGGTCTTCGAGGTCCTCGCCGCCGCGGTGGCCGGAGGAGCGGTCCTCACCACGCACCCGGGCGCCTTCTCGCCCGCGACGTCGCTGTTCTGGGCCGCGCTCGCCCTCGTCGTCGTCTGGCCGGTGCTCCTGCAGGCCACCGGCGCGCACTCGGAGCGGGTGTTCGGCACCGGTAGTGACGAGTACCGCGCCGTCGGCAAGGCCGGCTTCGTGCTCCTCGCCGTCGCGGGCTTCCTGTCCTACGCCGCCGCCCTCGACCTCAGCCGGGCGCTGGTCGTCGTCGCCGTCCCGGCGCTCACCCTGGCCACCCTCCTGGGCCGCTGGGCCGCGCGCTGCGCCCTGCGCCGCCTGCGCGCCCGCGGCCTGTGCACCAAGCGCGTGGTCGTCGTCGGCCGTGGGTCCGCCGTCCTCGACCTGGTGGGCCAGGTGCGGCGGGAGCAGTTCGCCGGCATGGACGTCGTCGCCGCCTGCGTCACCCCCGGCGACCGGGCCCGCGTGGCCGAGACCTCCGGCGTCCCCGTCGGCGGGCTGGACGAGGTCGTCGCCCTGGCCGGCCGGCTCGGCGCGGACACCATCGCGGTCACCTCGGCCAGCGAGACCGCCGCCCAGTACCTCCGGCAGCTGTCGTGGCAGCTCGAGGGCACCGGCATCGAGCTGCTCGTCGCCCCGGGCCTGATCGAGGTCGCCGGGCCGCGGCTGCACATCCGGCCGCTGGAGGGGCTGCCGCTGCTCTCGGTCGAGCAGCCGCGGTTCGAGGGCTGGCGCCGGGTGGTCAAGGGCGGCCTGGACCGTGTGGCCGCCGCGGGCGCGCTGGTCCTCATCGCCCCGGTGCTGCTCGCCATCGCCGTCGCGATCAAGCTGACCAGCCCCGGCCCCGTCCTCTACCGCCAGGAGCGGGTGGGGGTGAACGGCCGGTCGTTCACCATGCTCAAGTTCCGCAGCATGGTCGTCGACGCCGACCGCCAGGTGGACGCGCTGCGGGCGGAGAACATCTCCGACGGCCTGCTGTTCAAGATGCGGGTCGACCCGCGCGTCACCCCGGTGGGCCGGCTGCTGCGGCGGTTGTCGCTCGACGAGCTGCCCCAGCTGTTCAACGTCCTGGGCGGCTCCATGTCCCTGGTCGGGCCGCGCCCGCCGCTGCCCGGCGAGGTGGCCCGCTACGACACCTCGGTGCACCGCCGGCTGCTGGTGAAGCCCGGCCTGACCGGCCTGTGGCAGGTGTCCGGCCGCAGCGACCTGCCGTGGGAGGAGGCCGTCCGCCTCGACCTCCGCTACGTGGAGAACTGGTCGCTGGCGATGGACCTGCTCATCCTCACCAAGACGTTGCGCGCCGTCCTCAGCCGTTCCGGCGCCTACTGACCGTCACTGCCCTCCTCCCGGGTGACCCGTGGGGGTGAGGGCGTCCGCTCTGCACTCCCGTCGGCGGCCCGAGCCGACGAACCTCACTGGGAGCGACGGCACGAGTGCGTCCCGCACCGCGTGCCGTTCGCTCGGACGCCGAGGAACGGAGAACCCGTGGACCGCTTGAGCATCGCCCTCGTGGGCACGCGCGGTGTCCCCGCGCGCTACGGGGGCTTCGAGACCGCCGTGGAGGAGGTCGGCCGCCGCCTGGCCGAGCGCGGGCACCGGGTCGTCGTCTACTGCCGGACGACGCCCGGCGCCGAGCAGGCCCCGCCGGCCGAGCACCTGGGCATGGAGTTGGTGCACCTGCCCGCCGCGCGGAAGCGCTCGCTGGAGACGCTGAGCCACACCGCGCTGTCGGTGCGGCACCTGCTCACCCACCGCACCGATGCCACGATCGTGTTCAACGCGGCCAACTCCCCGCTCCTGCCGGCGCTGCGCGCCGCCCGGATCCCGGTCGCCACGCACGTGGACGGGCTGGAGTGGAAGCGCGCGAAGTGGGGCCCGGTCGGCCGCCGCTACTACCGGGTGGCCGAGGCGCTCGCCGTCCGCTGGTCCGACGCGCTCATCGCCGACGCCCAGGGCATCGCCGACTACTACCGCGACGCCTTCGCCGCCCCCACCACGCTGCTCAGCTACGGGGCGCCGCTCATCGAGCCCGGCTGTGACCGGCTCGCCGAGGTCGGCCTCGAGCCGCGCGGCTACCACCTGGCGGTCGCCCGCTTCGAGCCGGAGAACCACGTCGACGTGATCGTCGAGGGCTACGCCGCCAGCGCCGCCCGCGAGCCGCTGGTCGTCGTCGGGTCCGCCCCGTACGCCGACGAGTACACCCGCCGGGTGCACGCGCTCGCCGACGGCCGGGTGCGCTTCCTCGGCGGGGTCTGGGACCAGGAGCTGCTCGACCAGCTCTACGCCAACTGCTGCACCTACCTGCACGGTCACTCGGTGGGGGGCACCAACCCCTCGCTGCTGCGCGCCATCGGCGCCGGCGCTGCGGTCACCGCCTTCGACGTCGACTTCAACCGCGAGGTCGTCGCCGACACCGGCCGCTTCTTCCGCACCCCTGCCGACGTCGCCCGCGAGGTCGAGGCCGTGGAGGCCGACCCGGAGGGGACGGCGCGCGCCGGCCAGCGGGCCCGCGAGCTGGCCCGCGGCTACGACTGGGACGAGGTCGCCGCCGGGTACGAGGAGCTGGCCCGCGCACTGGCCACCCGCCGCTTCCCCCGGCGCCGGCCCTCCGGGCGGCGCCGCGCGGCCGCCGCCGACCTCCCCGTGCCGGTCAGCCGTCCGCAGCCGGCCGGCGCCGCGCCGCTGCCCCGGCCGGCTCCCGCCCCGGTGGCCGAGGACCTCCTGGCGGGCCGGCAGTGACCGCGACCGCCGAACGCCCGGTCCGCCCGGCGGGGGAGAGCCTGCGCGCGACCGTCGCCCGGCTGTCGGCCGCGCAGAAGGGGGCCGCGGGCGCGCCCGCGTACTCCCGGTTCGTCAACCGCAAGCTCGGCCGGGTGTTCGCCGCCCTGGCCTTCCACGCCGGGCTCACCCCGAACGCGGTCACCGGCATCAGCGCCGCGTTCACCGCCACCGGGATCGCGCTGCTCGCCCTCGCCCCGCCGTCCTGGACGACCGGTGCCGCCGTCACGGCCTGCCTGCTGGTCGGGTACGCGCTCGACTCGGCGGACGGGCAGCTGGCCCGGCTGCGCGGCGGCGGTTCCCCGGCGGGGGAGTGGCTCGACCACATGGTGGACGCGGTCAAGTTGCTGAGCCTGCACCTCGCCGTCCTGGTCGGGCTCGCCCGGTCCGAGGCCGTCGGGACCGGCGCGCTGCTGCTCCTCCCGATCGGCTACTGCATCGCCGACGGCGCCCTCTTCTTCGCGATGATGCTCAACGAGGCGCTGCGCGCCCAGCACGGCGTCGCGACGCGCGCCCAGCCCTCCGGCGCCAGCCCGGGGCTGCGGCGGTCGCTGGTGAACCTGCCGACCGACTACGGGGTGCTCTGCCTGGCCTTCCTGCTGCTCGGGGCGCCGACGGCGTTCCTGGCCGGGTACGGCGTGCTGCTCCTCGCCACGGTGGCGCACCTGGGGATCGGATCGGTCAAGTGGTATCGAGAGATGGGCAGGTTGCCGCGATGAGTTCCCCTGACGACAGCCGGCCGGTGCCGTCGCGCCGGCGCGAGGTGATCGGCGGCGCGCTCGCGGCGCTGGTCATGCTGGCCGTGGTCGTCCTCGGCCTGACGCTGCGCGGGAGCGACGGGGGAGGCGGGGACGTGGCGGCGGCCGGGACGGCGACGTCGGCTCCCGCCAGCAGCTCCGCCGCGCAGCCTCCTGCCGCCGCTGCGGAGGAGCCCGCGGCGGGGACGCCGGAGCAGGCTCCGCCGACCGGCGACGCATCCGTGCTGCCGCCCGCCCTCCCGGCGGTCGCCTTCGACCAGGAGGCATCGGGGGAGGACGGCGTCCGCGCCCGGGTGGTGTCCCTCGACGCGATCGACGGCACCGCGCAGGGCCCGGGCAACGTCGCCGGCCCCGCGCTGCGCGCCACCGTGCAGCTGGTCAACGAGACCAGCGAGCCCCTGGAGCTGGACCTCGTGGCCGTCAACCTGACGCACGGCCCGGACGGGACGCCCGCCCCGCCGCTGCAGGACGCCTCGCGGGCGCCGTTCACGAGCACCCTGGCACCGGGGGACAGCGCCGAGGGCGTGTACGTCTTCACCGTGCCCGAGGGCGCCCGCGACGTCGTGACCCTCACCGTCGGCTATCGGGCCGACGCCCCGTTCCTGGTCTTCACCGGATCGGCCGGCTGACGCTCCCCGACTCCCCAACTCCACCCGCAGGGCCCCGGCGACCGCCGGGGCCCTGCGGGCGTTCGGGCTCGGCCCGCTCTCACCCAGAGTGATGAACGACGGAGCGTGATCGGTGCCGACCAGGCATTCGTCACCGGATCAGGGGATGCCGGACCCCTTCTCGTCACGCTTAGTGTTCGCCCGCTGGTCCGTGGAGACCGGCGATTGTCGTTCTTGGACGAGCGGGGGAACATCGCATGTCTTCACTGTTGGCCGCCTGGAGCAAGTCGCTCCTCGGTGGCCTGCTCAGCCTGCTGCTGGGGGTCGGGGTGATCGCCGCGCCGTCGGCGGAGGCCGACACCGCGCCACTGGACCCGGCCAACCCGGCGACCCCGGCGACCGTGACCGCCGACCCGCTGCCCACCGTGCAGATCAACGGTGTCGCGTGGTCGCAGGTCGTCGTCGGCAACACCGTCTACGTCGCGGGCAGCTTCGACCGGGCCCGCCCGGCCGGCGCCGCGCCCGGCACGCAGGAGGTGGTGCGGAACAACCTGCTGGCCTACGACATCCGCACCGGTGAGCTCGTCACCTCCTTCGCGCCGAGCCTCAACGCCCAGGCGCTGACCGTGGCCGCCTCGCCCGACGGGTCGCGCATCTACGTCGGTGGCGACTTCACCGAGGCCGACGGCCAGGCCCGCGCCAACATCGCCGCCTACAGCACGGCGACCGGCCAGCTCATCAGCACCTTCAAGCCGGCGTTCAACAGCCAGGTGACGACGATCGCCGCCACCAACGACAAGGTGTACGCCGGCGGCTGGTTCACCGCCGTCGGCGCGACGCCCCGCCGCAACCTGGCTGCCGTCTCCGCCAGCAACGGCGCGCTGCTGCCGTGGGCACCCGTCCCGGGCCCCGGGCAGGTCGCCTCCCCCGCCACCTCGGTCCTGGCCCTCACGGTCACCAACAACGGCACCCAGGTGGTCGCCGGTGGCCGCTTCGGCACCCTCAACGGCGTCGCCTCCGTCGGCATCGGCGCGCTGGACGCCACCACCGGGGCGACCAGGCCGTTCGCGATCGGCCAGCTGCTCACCAACCAGGGCACCGGCTCGGCCGTCTACAGCCTCACCAACGACGGCACCCACGTCTACGGCACGGCGTACAACTTCCAGAGCCAGGGCAACCTCGAGGGGTCGTTCAAGGTCACCTCGAGCGGTGGCCAGCTGGTGTGGGCCAACGACTGCCGGGGCGACACCTACTCGAGCTTCGTGACCCACGGCGTGCTCTACCAGGCCACGCACGCGCACGACTGCGGCCAGATCGGGAGCTTCCCGGAGCAGAACCCGCGGGTGAACCAGTTCGCCACCGCGCTCAGCCTGTCCGCGACCGGGACGGTCGGCACCCGGACCATGACCAACGCCAACTTCGCCGGCAAGCCCGCGCCCACCGTGCTGCCCTGGTTCCCGACCTTCTACTCGGGCAGCTACACCGGTCAGTTCCAGGCCGGCTGGAGCGTCAGCGGCAACGACCAGTACGTCGTCTACGGCGGTGAGTTCCCCGGCGTGAACGGCAGCGAGCAGCAGGGCCTGGTCCGGTTCGCCGTGTCGGCCCTCGCGCCGAACAAGGTGGCGCCGCGCGCGACCGGGACCTTCGCCCCGACCGTCAGCCTGGTCACCGGCGCGGTCCGCGTGTCCTGGAAGGCCGTGCACGACCGGGACAACGAGAACCTCACCTACCGGGTGTACCGGGACGACGAGGACTCCGCCCCGGTCTGCGAGGTCACCCGGCCGTCACAGTGGTGGAACCTGCCCACCTACGCCTGCTCGGACACCGGCGCCCCCGCGGGGTCGCACCGCTACCTCGTGGTCGCCAGCGACCCGGCCGGCAACGAGCTGGCCTCCACCTGGGCCACCGCCACCGTGGGCGCCGCCAACAGCAGCCCCTCGGGCGCCTACGGCAGCCTGGTCGGGGCCGACGGTGCCACCGCGCACTGGTCGCTCGGTGAGACGTCCGGTGCGACGGCCTACGACCGGGTCGGGACCCGGGACATGACCATCAACGCGGGCGTCACCCGCAACCAGGCCGGCGCCATCGCCGACGGTGGGAAGGCGTTCTCCTTCAACGGCACCACCACCGGCTTCCTGGCGACGGGGACCACCGTCCCCGGCCCGCAGGCCTTCTCGGTCGAGGCGTGGTTCCAGACCACGTCCCGGACCGGCGGGAAGATCGTCGGCTTCGGCAACGCCCGGACCGGTGCGAGCACCCGCTACGACCGGCACGTCTACATGGACACCGCGGGCCGGGTGTGGTTCGGCGTCCACAACGGCACGGCCCAGACCCTCGGGACCACCACTGCCTACAACGACGGCAAGTGGCACCACGTGGTCGGGACGCTCGGCCGCAACGGCATGGCCTTCTACGTCGACGGCGTCCTCGTCGGCCAGAAGGCGAACGTCACCAGCGCACTGCCGATCAGTGGCTACTGGCGCGTGGGTGGCGACACCAGCTGGTCGGGTGCCGCCTGGTTCAACGGCCGCATCGACGAGGTCGCGGTCTACGCGGGTTCGCTCACCGCGGCGCAGGTGAAGGCGCACCGCGACCTCGCTGTGGGCGTCAACGCCGCCCCCACGGCGTCGTTCACCTCCAGTGCCGCGGACCTGGTGGTGTCGGTGGACGGGTCGGCCTCGGCCGACGCCGATGGCCGGGTGGCCTCCTACGCGTGGGAGTTCGGGGACGGCGGGACCGGCACCGG
The DNA here is from genome assembly GCF_054050175.1 of Geodermatophilus sp. SYSU D00697. Lineage (NCBI taxonomy): Bacteria > Bacillati > Actinomycetota > Actinomycetes > Geodermatophilales > Geodermatophilaceae > Geodermatophilus > Geodermatophilus sp. SYSU D00697. Next base: position 6,200 of record NZ_JBJGYV010000013.1, on the reverse strand, counting down.
TGCCACCGCCTCGCACACCTACGCCGCGGCCGGCACCTACCAGGTCAAGCTGACCGTCACCGACGAGAAGGGTGCGACCGGCACGGTGACCCGCGCGGTCACGGTGACCGCGCCGCAGCCGCCGGTGGAGGAGCCGCCGGTGCAGGGGGCGCCGTTCGCGGTGGACTCCTTCGGGCGTGAGGTGGCCTCCGGTTGGGGGTCGGCCGAGGTCGGTGGCGCCTGGACGGTCGGGGGCAGCACCGCCGCCGCGCGGGTGGTCGACGGCGCCGGGCAGATCTCCGGTGCGGCCGGCAAGGAGTCGCGGGCCGGGCTGGCCGACGTCGCGCAGCAGGAGGTGGTGGTCCAGGCCGACGTCACCCTGCCGCAGGCGGCCACCGGGGGTGGGGCCTACATCAGCCTCGCCGGGCGGCGGATCGGCACCAGCGACTACCGGGCGACGCTGCGGTTCCAGGCCTCCGGGCTGGTCGACCTGCGGCTGGACCGGTACGTCAACGGCGCCGAGACCGTGCTCCGCACCGTGCGGGTCCCCGGCACCTACGCCGCGGGCACCCCGCTGACCGTGCGGCTGGAGCTGACCGGCGACGGGACGACGACGCTGAAGGCCAAGGCCTGGGCGGCCGGCGCGGCCGAGCCGGCCGACTGGACGGTCACCACGACCGACAGCACCGCCGCCCTGCAGGCCCCGGGCGGGGTCTACCTGGAGACCTACACCGCCTCCACCGCGACGCGGACCCAGGTCTTCCGGATCGACGACCTGCGGGCCCAGGCCCCGGGTGCGGTGCCGGCCCCCGAGGAGCCGCAGAACGCTGCTCCGACGGCGTCGTTCACCTCCAGTGCTGCGGACCTGGTGGTGTCGGTGGACGGGTCGGCCTCGGCCGACGCCGATGGCCGGGTGGCCTCCTACGCGTGGGAGTTCGGGGACGGCGGGACCGGCACCGGTGCCACCGCCTCGCACACCTACGCCGCGGCCGGCACCTACCAGGTCGAGCTGACCGTCACCGACGAGAAGGGTGCGACCGGCACGGTGACCCGCGCGGTCACGGTGACCGCGCCGCAGCCGCCGGTGGAGGAGCCGCAGAACGCTGCTCCGACGGCGTCGTTCACCTCCAGTGCTGCGGACCTGGTGGTGTCGGTGGACGGGTCGGCCTCGGCCGACGCCGATGGCCGGGTGGCCTCCTACGCGTGGGAGTTCGGGGACGGCGGGACCGGCACCGGTGCCACCGCCTCGCACACCTACGCCGCGGCCGGCACCTACCAGGTCAAGCTGACCGTCATCGACGAGAAGGGTGCGACCGGCACGGTGACCCGCGCGGTCACGGTGACCGCGCCGCAGCCGCCGGTGGAGGAGCCGCCGGTGCAGGGGGCGCCGTTCGCGGTGGACTCCTTCGGGCGTGAGGTGGCCTCCGGTTGGGGGTCGGCCGAGGTCGGTGGCGCCTGGACGGTCGGGGGCAGCACCGCCGCCGCGCGGGTGGTCGACGGCGCCGGGCAGATCTCCGGTGCGGCCGGCAAGGAGTCGCGGGCCGGGCTGGCCGACGTCGCGCAGCAGGAGGTGGCGGTCCAGGCCGACGTCACCCTGCCGCAGGCGGCCACCGGGGGTGGGGCCTACATCAGCCTCGCCGGGCGGCGGATCGGCACCAGCGACTACCGGGCGACGCTGCGGTTCCAGGCCTCCGGGCTGGTCGACCTGCGGCTGGACCGGTACGTCAACGGCGCCGAGACCGTGCTGGGGTCGGTCCGGCTGCCGGGCACCTACACGCCCGGCAGCGCGATCACCGTGCGGCTGGAGCTGACCGGCGACGGGACGACGACGCTGAAGGCCAAGGCCTGGACGGCCGGCACGGCCGAGCCGGCCGACTGGACGCTGACCCGCACCGACAGCACCGCCGCCCTGCAGGCCCCGGGCGGGGTCTACCTGGAGACCTACACCGCCTCCACCGCGACGCGGACCCAGGTCTTCCGGATCGACGACCTGTGGGCCGGCGCGGCGGGGGAGACCCCGGCGGTCCGCTGACCCGGTCGCGGTCCTCACCCCTCACCCCCGGCGGGCTCCCCGCCGGGGGTGAGGTCGTCCCGGGGTCACCCCGTCGGGGGACGACGGGGGGCGCCCCGCACCGCACGATCGACCAGCCCGGCCGTCGGCACGGCCGGGGAGGGGGGAACAGCAGCATGAGCCCATCGGCGGCAGCATCCCGCGGAGGGTCCCGGGAGCGGACCGCGCCGGACCGACCACCCGCACCCTCGGGTGGGGACGTCCTCGGCATCGTCGTCGTGTCGTACGGCTCGGCGGACCTCCTGCGGCGCACGCTGGCGACCGCGGGCCTCGGGCGGGACGGCGTGCACGTCGTCGTGGTCGACAACTTCTCCTCGGCGGAGAACCGGCGCGACATCGAGGAGCTCGGCGCGGCGCAGGGCTGGCACGTCGTCGGCATGCCGGACAACCGCGGGTTCGGCGCCGCCTGCAACGCCGGCGTCGCCGCCGCGCGCGAGCTGGGCTGCCGGACCTTCCTCTTCCTCAACCCCGACGCCGTCATCACCCCGTCCGTCGTCGCCGAGCTGCGGGCGCACAGCACACGGGAGCCCCTGGCGCTGATCAGCCCCCTGCTGGTCGACTCCGCCGGGCGCACGGTCTTCCGCAAGGCCCGGACCGACCTGCGCGACGGGCGGATCCGCAGCGTGCCCGCGGGCACCGACGGGCCCCCGGACCCGGGGGACTGGCTGTGCGGCGCGTGCGTGGTCGTCCACGACGAGCTGCTGGCCCGCATCGGCGGCTTCGACGAGGGCTACTTCCTCTACTGGGAGGACGTCGACCTCGGCTACCGGGCGGTCGCCGTCGGCGGCTCGGTGGTCCTGCGGGAGGACCTGGTCGCCGTCCACGACGAGGGCGGTACCCACGACGACGGGCGCCGCGGCCAGGCGAAGTCGGCGCTCTACTACCGCTACAACTGCCGCAACCGGCTGCTGTTCGCCGCGCGCCACCTCGGGCGCCGCCGGCTGCTGCGCTGGGTGCTCACCACCCCGGCGGTCAGCTGGGAGATCCTGCTCCGCGGCGGACGGCGCCAGCTCGTGCACTCGCCCCGGCTGCTGTGGGCGGCGGTGTCGGGTTCCCTGGCCGGCGTCCTCCTGGTCCTCGGTGCCCTGGTCGGGCGGTCTCCCCACCGGTCGGCGCGGCCGTCGGTCCTGCTCGTGCACCCCGGTGCTGAGCTGTACGGCTCGGACCGCGTGTTCCTGGAGTCGGTCACGGCCCTCGTGCCCGGTGCCGACGTGGTGGTGGCCCTGCCCGGCCCCGGCCCGCTGGTGGCCGAGCTCGAGCGCCGCGGCGCCCGCGTGGTCGTCCGCCGGATGCCGGTCCTGCGCAAGGCGGTGCTGCGCCCGGCCGGGATGCTGCGGCTGGTGCGCGACGCCGTCCTCGGGCTGGTGCCCGCGCTGACCCTGCTGCGGCGGGCCGGGCGGGACGGCGTCTACGTCAGCACGACGATCCTGCCGACCTGGCTGCTGCTCGCCCGGGTGGCCCGCCGCCGCGTGGTCTGCCACGTGCACGAGGCGGAGTGGCCGGGCCCGGCCGCGCTGCACCGGGTGCTGCTCCGGCCGCTGCTGGCCGCCTCCACCGTGGTGGCCAACAGCCGGTTCACCCGCGACGTGCTGACCGGCCTGCTGCCCGCGCTCGCCGACCGGACGACCGTGGTGCCCAACCCGGTCCCCGGACCGGCCGCGCCCGAGCCCGCCCGCGCCGACCTCGACGGTCCGGTGCGGCTGCTGTTCGTCGGCCGGCTCTCCCCGCGCAAGGGACCCGACGTCGCGATCGCCACGCTGCGGGAGCTGCTCGCCCGCGGGGTCGATGCCCGCCTGTCGCTGCTCGGCTCGGTCTTCGCGGGCTACGAGTGGTTCGAGGAGGAGCTGCGGGCGACGGTGGCCGCCGACGGGCTGGCCGACCGGGTCGAGTTCCTCGGGTTCCGCCCCGCCGTCGGGCCGGTCCTCGAGCAGGCCGACGTGGTGCTCGTCCCGTCGCTGCTGGACGAGTCCTTCGGCAACACCGCGGTCGAGGCGGTGCTGGCCGCGCGGCCTCCGATCGTCAGCGCGCTCAGCGGCCTGCGCGAGGCGGCCGCCGGATACGACTGCGCACGGGCGGTCGCGCCGGGCCGGCCCGCGCTCTGGGCCGACGCCGTCGAGGCCGTGCTCGCCGACTGGGCGCGGTCCCGGTCGGCGGCGGTGGCCGATGCCGCGGAGGCCCGGCGGCGGCACCACCCCGGCCGCTACCGGCAGCTGCTGGCGCAGGTCGTGCTACCGCGTCCGGACGCCGCGACCGCACCCCCGACGAGCCGAGCCGAGCGAGGAGCACCGGTGCTGGGACGCCTGTCATGAGCCTGCCGACCGCCGTCCCGGCCGCCCCGGCGCAGGCCCGGGACGTCGTGGGCGTCACCATCGCGGTGCCGACGTACCGCCGTCCCGACGACCTGCGGGCGCTGCTGCCGATGCTGCTCGAGCAGGCGGGGGAGGTGGCCGTGGCCTCGGGCGGCCGGTACGCCGTCGATGTGCTCGTGGTGGACAACGACCCCGACGGCGGCGCCGCCGCGACGGTCGCCGGGGTGGGCGCGCCGGGGCTCCGGTACGTCGCCGAGCCGACGCCGGGCATCGCCGCCGTGCGCAACCGCGCCCTGGACGAGGCGGCCGGCTCCCGACTGCTGGCCTTCATCGACGACGACGAGCGGCCGCTGCCCGGGTGGCTGGCCGGCCTGCTGGACACCTGGGCGGACAGCCGGGCCGCGGCCGTGTCCGGCCGGATCCTCGCCGAGTACGCCGGCGAACTGGACCCGTGGATCCGTGCGGGGGAGTTCTTCGTCCGCCGCCGGATGCCCACCGGCACCGCGATCGACGTCGCCGCCTGCGGCAACCTCCTGCTCGACCTGGACCAGGTGCGTGCCGCCGGTGTGCGGTTCGAGTCCGCGCTGGGTCTCGGCGGCGGCGAGGACACGCTCTTCAGCCGGTCCCTGGCCCGCGCCGGCGGAGCGCTGGTGTGGTGCGACGAGTCCGCCGCGGTCGACCAGGTGCCGCTGCACCGGATGACCCGCCCCTGGGTGCTGACCCGCGCCTACAGCCACGGCAACGCGACCGTCCTCATCGCCCTGCGCCTGACCGACGGTGTCGCGGCGCGGCTGGGCGTGCGGGTCCGGGCGGTCGCCGGCGGCCTGCTGCGCGCCCTGTGCGGCACCGCCCGGTGGACCTGGGGCCTGCTGCGCCGGTCGTACCGGCACCAGGCCCGCGGGCTGCGGCTGGTCTGCCGGGGCGCCGGCATGGCGGGGGCTGCCTGCGGGGTGGTCTACGAGGAGTACGCACGATCGGGCCGTCGCTGGCGGCTGCTGAGGGGAGTCGCCCGATGACCGCGCTCGCGACGGCGAGGACGGTGGCCAAGGCCGCCCGGCGCACGGTCCGGCGGGGTGCCGGGACCGTGCTCGGCTCGGCGGTCGAGCTGCGCACCGACGCGCCGCACGTCGTCCTGACCTTCGACGACGGCCCCGAGCCGGGGGGCACCGACCGGGTGCTCCCGGCCCTGGCCGACGCCGGGGCGACCGCGACGTTCTTCGTGCTGCTGACCCGCGTCCGCAAGCACCGCGGCCTGCTCGACGAGGTCGTCGCCGCCGGCCACGAGGTGGCGCTGCACGGCGTGGACCACCGGGCGCTGCCGACCCTGCCACCCGACGAGGTGGCCCGGCTGGTCCGCGCCGGCAAGGCGGAGCTGGAGGACGCGACCGGTCGCCCGGTGCGCTGGTTCCGCCCGCCCTACGGCCGGCAGACGATGCGCAACTGGCGGGCGGTCACCGGCGCCGGGCTCCTCCCGGTGCTGTGGGGGCCCACGACGTGGGACTGGAAGGACGTGTCGGTCGCCGAGCGGGTCGCCAAGGCCCAGCAGGGCATCCGGCCGGGCGCGATCGTGCTCGCCCACGACGGGTTCGCCGGGCCCGAGGACGGCGCCTGTGACGGGCCGCCGCCGGTGCTGGACCGCGGCGAGCTGATCAGCGGCGTCCTCGACGGCTACGCCGATCGGGGGCTCTCGGCCCGCTCGCTGGAGCAGGCGCTGGCCGCCGGCGACCTGGTGCGGGAGACCTGGTTCCCCGGCTGAGCCGGACACCGCGGGAACGGGGGGGGGGGGGGGGCGGGCGCGGCGGGGGGGGGGGGGGGGGGGGGGGGGGGGGGGGGGGCGGGGC